>LOEX01000092.1 GCA_001516125.1 Sphingomonadales bacterium BRH_c42 | reverse complement strand
TTGGGCTGGCGCTGCCATTTCTGCTCATCGGCCTGGTCCCGGCGCTGCGCACCCGGCTGCCGCGCCCCGGCCCATGGATGGACCGTTTCCGCAAGGCGATGGCGGTCCCCATGGGGCTGACCGCGCTGGCACTGGTGTGGCTGGTCAAGCAGCTGGGCGGCGAATGGTTCGCCGTTGTCACGTTGGTGGTGGTGCTGGGCATGCTGCTGGCACTGGCGGTGGTGGGCCGGTTGCAGCGGCTCGGAAGGACTGCCTGGCCGGCCTTCGCACTGATCCTCGCGCCGTTCGCAGCCGTCGCCGCGCTCGTGCTGCCGTCAAGCTATGCCGCGCAGGCTTCAGGCACGACCGAATCGATACTCAAGCCCCAAGTTTTCAGCGCCGAGGCGTTGGCCAGCGCGCGCGTCAAAGGGAAGCCGGTGTTCGTGTGGTTCACCGCCGATTGGTGTATCACCTGCAAGGTCAACGAGCAGGTCGCGCTTGAGCGCGAGGCGACGCGCGCGGCCTTCGAGAAGGCCGGTGTTATCGCCATGGTGGGCGACTGGACGCAGCGCGACGAGGCGATCACGGCTTTCCTGACCGAGCATGGCGCGGCAGGAGTGCCGTTCTATCTGTGGTATGATCCGGGCAGGGAGGGACAGGTGATGCCTCAGGTGCTGACGGCGGACATGCTTATAGAACGTGCGCAGCGCCCTCGCCCCGACAGCGGCGGATAAGCTCTCCCGCTGCGCTGCCGGGATTGATCAGCAGTTCGCCCGCGCCGGGGATGGTGGCGGTGACCTCGCGCCGCCCAGTGAGCACGTCCAGCGCGGGATCATGCGCGGCTACCGTTCCTTCCCAGAAGCGCTGCTGGCCGTCCCAGACGGCGTCCACGGCAAACCGCGCCCGGTGGCCGTTGCCGATCAGCGCCAGCATTGCGCCGGCGCCCTCGTCGGCAGGGGCCAGGCGCGTAATGCGGATCGCGGGTTTTTCATCCGCTGTTTCGCACTCCAGCGCCAGCAATGGCGTGCTGCCCGGCTTGCCATAGACGATCCGCGCCTGCGTGCTGCCTGCCGACCACACGGCTCCCTCGCTGTCGGGTGATCGCAGCGGTTCTGAGGGGCTTAGGGCAGCGCGCGTGACCATGGTTCGCGCAAAGGCCTCGTCGCTCGCGGGGGAATTGCAGGCGGCGAGCCCTGCCAGCATGGCGGTCAACGCGAGGCAGGAGGCAATTCGCAGCATCGCCCTAACGCGCCTGAATGAAGCTGCGGACATCGCCGGCAAGCTTGCGGCGGTCTTCATCGCGCACATACATCATGTGTCCCGCATCATAATAATGCCAGGCGATCCGGTCCTGCGGTATGCCCGTGCGGCTGAGCGAGTACTCGGCGGCGAAGAACGGCGTGGCAAAATCGTACCACCCCTGCGCCACGAACAGGCGCATCTGCGAATTTTCGCGCAGCGCCCGCCCCAGATAGGGCGCGACATTGAGATAGGCATTGGTGTCACGCCCACCTTTCAGCTTCCAGTCCCAGTCATTGACCCCGCCGATAGTAACATAATCGCGCTCGGTCTGGTAGCCGACGGTTCCGCGCAAGAAGGCGTTGGCCGCTGCCGTATAGCCCCCGTCGATCCCGTAGAAGCTCGGGTCGTTGTCCGGCCCCTCGCCGGCGTTGTCATAATCCTTGCCGGTATAGCGGCTGTCGAGCCTGCCGACAGTCAGCCCCCGCTCACGCAGCAGCTCCTTGTAGAAGCGGTTGGGGGTGACGCGCAGATCGGCGTTTTCGAGATATTGTTCGGAAAGGCCGGTCAGACGCGCCAGTTCGCTGCGGATTGCGGCGCGTTCCTCGGCGCTCGCCTTCTGCCCCTTGAGCAGGAAGGCGGCATAAGGGCCGATGGCGAAGCGCCGAGCCTCTTCGGCAAACGCGGCAGCCGACTGCGCGCTGGCCTTGCCGTGATAGAGCGCGGTCACAGCGAAGCTGGGCAGGTTGGTGATGTAGCTCAGCTCGTTGCCCTCGGTATCGGCACCGGCGGCGAAATCGAGGATGGTCGAGATCAGGATCACGCCGTTGAGTGCGACATCGTTATACCCGCCCTCCAGTTCGTTGACCACGGCGGCAGAGCGGGTGGTGCCATAACTTTCGCCGCCCAGAAATTTGGGGCTGTTCCAGCGGCCATTCTCGGACAGCCACTGGCGGATCACCCTGGCGACCGATGCCGCGTCCTGGCTGACGCCCCAGTAATCCTTGGGATCGGTATCGGCGATCGCGTGCGACCAGCCGGTGCCGACCGGATCGATGAAGACGATATCGGTGACGTCGAGGATCGAATCCGGGTTGTCGAGGATCGGGTAGGGCGGCGCACCGTCGTCGCGCGCGTCCGACGGGATTGCCACGCGCTTGGGCCCGAACGCGCCCATCTGGAGCCACAGCGAGGCAGAACCGGGCCCGCCGTTGAACAGGAAGGTGACGGGGCGGGCGGGATCGCGCGGCTCGGCGATGTAGGCGGTGGTGACGAGCGCCGCCTTGGCCACGCCCTTGTCGTCTTTCAGCACCTGTTCTGCCACCGTTGCGGTGTAGCGCATGGCCCGTCCGCCGAATGTGCCGGTGAAGCTCTTGCTGGCCGAGTTAGGCTTGTATTCGGGCGCGGGGGCGGCGGCAGGCTTGGCGTCAGCCTTTTCCTGAGCCTGAAGCGCCGCAGGAAGCATGGCAAGCGAGAGCGCGGCAATTGCCGCGGCGAGCGTTCGTGTGGTCATACGCGGGTATATGGCAGGCGATTATATTGCGCGCAATCGGGGCGGTGGCGATCAGGCTGCGGCGTAAATCGCCGGGCGATAGCGTGGTTTGGGGACGGGGATGCCGCCCGTCCGCGCCGATTCGAGCCAACCCTCGATCGCAACCCTGGCTTCCGCAATGGCCTCCTCTGGCGTATCGCCAAACGCGGCGCATGATTTCAGGTCTGGCACGTCCGCCACCCAGCAATCATCGCGCTGGGACCAGAAAACATTGATGTGGTAGCGGTGATCCATCACTTTTTCATCTCAAGCCCGAACTCTTCGACCATATCAAGGAACTGATCGATTTGATAGGGTTTTGCCTGACCACCGCGTGGCTGGATGCTGAGGCGGCGGGGGACGGTGGGATGCTTGTAAATGTGGTGGCTCCCATTGATGCGATCAAGCGTGAAGCCGAATGATTTGAGAATGCGCTCGAAATCAGCAAATCGCATGGCTGCGCGATTCTTGACGAGTCGGGCGTAAAGCTTTTCGATCTGGGTCATGTCTGCCTCAAAGTGAATTCAGCACACTATTTATCGCCGATTCGGGCGGTGAGGTAGGTTCACTGGAACATCGGTCCTGTGTAATGCAGGGACGACGGCCAATGGTCCTACCGCCCCCACTTCCGCTGGGTCTTGCCGTAGCGGGTCTTGCGCGTGCCGGGGCGGCCAGCATCGGAACGTCCCACCAGCGGGGCGCGCTTTTGTTGGCCTACCGCTCCGTTGCTTGAGGCCCCGTCGGGAATCCCCAGCTCGTCCGCTTCCAGCCGCCGGATTTCGTCGCGCAGGCGGCCCGCCTCCTCGAACTCGAGATCGGCGGCGGCGGCGCGCATCTTCGCCTCCAGCTCCTCGATGTAGGCGCGCAGGTTGTGGCCGACGAGGTTGTTACGCCCGTCTTCCGCCTCGATCTCCACCAGCACGCCGTCTCTCGATGCGGTATCTGCAACGATGTTGTGGATGTCGCGCTTGATGCTTTCGGGGGTGATCCCGTGCTCGATATTGTAGGCGTGCTGCTTCTCGCGCCGCCGGTCGGTTTCGGCGATGGCGCGCTCCATGCTGCCGGTCATCCGGTCGGCATAGAGGATCACCCGCCCGTCGACATTGCGCGCCGCGCGCCCGATCGTCTGGATCAGCGAGGTTTCGCTGCGCAGGAACCCCTCCTTGTCGGCATCGAGGATGGCGACGAGCCCGCATTCGGGAATGTCCAGCCCCTCGCGCAGGAGGTTGATGCCGACGAGCACATCGTAAACCCCCAGCCTGAGGTCGCGGATCAGCTCGATCCGCTCGAGCGTCTCGACGTCGGAGTGCATGTAGCGCACCTTGAGCCCGGCCTCGTGCATGAATTCGGTCAGATCCTCGGCCATGCGCTTGGTCAGCGTGGTGACGAGCGTGCGGTATCCCGCCGCAGCGGTCTGTCGGCACTGTTCGATGCAGTCCTGCACCTGATCCTCGACCGGGCGAATCTCGACAGGCGGGTCGATCAGGCCGGTGGGGCGGATCACCTGTTCGGCGAACACGCCGCCCGATTGCTCCATCTCCCACCCGCCCGGAGTGGCCGAAACCGCGATGGTCTGCGGGCGCATCGCGTCCCATTCGTTGAAGCGCAGCGGGCGGTTGTCGATGCAGCTGGGCAGGCGGAAGCCGTATTCGGCCAGCGTGATCTTGCGGCGATGGTCGCCCTTGGACATCGCCCCTATCTGCGGCACCGTTTGATGGCTTTCGTCGACGAACAGCAGCGCATTTTCGGGCAGATATTCGAACAGCGTGGGCGGCGGTTCGCCCGGCAACCGCCCGGTGAGGAAGCGCGAATAGTTTTCGATTCCCGCGCAGGAACCGGTGGCGGCAATCATCTCGAGGTCGAAATGGGTGCGCTGCTCAAGCCGCTGATGTTCGAGCAGCTTGCCCTCGGCCTCAAGCTCCTTGAGCCGTTCGGCCAGTTCGAACTTTATCGCCTCGGTCGCCTGCTTCATCGTCGGGCCCGGCGTGACGTAGTGCGAATTGGCATAGACCCGCACCTTTTCGAGGCTCGTGCCCTTCTTGCCCGTGAGCGGGTCGAATTCGGCGATCTCCTCGATCTCGTCGCCGAAAAAGCTCACCCGCCAGGCCGTGTCCTCGTAGTGTGAGGGATAGATTTCCAGACTGTCGCCGCGAACGCGGAAGCACCCGCGCGCAAACGCGGTATCGTTGCGCTTGTATTGCAATGCCACCAGCTTGCGGATGATCTCGCGTTGGTCCTGCGTTTCGCCCGGCTTGAGATCGAAGATCATCGCCGAATAGGTCTCGACCGAACCGATGCCGTAGAGGCACGAAACCGAAGCCACGATGATTACGTCATCGCGTTCGAGCAGCGCGCGCGTGGCCGAATGGCGCATCCGGTCGATCGCCTCGTTCACCGAGCTTTCCTTCTCGATATAGGTGTCGGAGCGCGGCACATAGGCTTCGGGCTGGTAGTAATCGTAGTAGGAGACGAAATACTCGACCGCGTTTTCGGGGAAGAAGCTCCTGAATTCGCCATAGAGCTGCGCGGCGAGGATCTTGTTGGGTGCGAGCACCAGCGCGGGACGCTGCATCTCCTCGATCACCTTGGCCATGGTGAAGGTCTTGCCGCTGCCGGTCACGCCCAGCAGCACCTGCGTCTTTTCATCCGCCTGCGCGGCTTCGACCAGATCGCGGATCGCGGTCGGTTGGTCGCCGGCGGGCTGATAATCGCTCACCAGCTTGAATGCGCGGCCACCATCCGCCTTTTCAGGGCGGGCGGGGCGGTGCGGCGTGAATTCGCCGCTTGTGTCGGGCTCGTCCAGCCCGCGCCTGATCACCAGTTCAGTCATCAGGAACATATGGAGCACATGGCCGGTGTTCGCAACGCCCGATTGGCAGGGCGGCACGGCGATGATAGCTTGCCGGGAATCGGTCGGGAGAAGCAATCATGTTCAAGAGACTGGCACCTGTATTGGCGTTCCCCCTTTTGCTGGCCGCCTGCGGCTCTGCTGAAGAGAGTGAGGGTTCCAGTGCCGAATCCGTCAGCATGGAGGCCGCTGCGCAGCGCGCAAAGGGCAGTGATATGAAGCCCGAGCCGGGCCAGTATCGCGTGACGATGGAACTGCTCGAACTCGACATTCCAGGCGCGCCGCAAGGGGCGAAGGATATGATGCGCGGCATGATGGGCGGCCAATCGCACGAATATTGTCTGAAGCAGGCAGATGTCGACAAGGGCTTTGAGGAAATGGCCCGCCAGTCGCAGGAGAACAAGGATTGCAGCTTCGAACGTTTCGACGTCTCGGGCGGTGCATTCGATGGCAGGATGGTCTGCAACGTGCCGGGCCAGGGCCGCATGACGATCACCATGAAGGGCGAGGGCAGTGCAACCAGCTCGACCATGGAAACGCGGATGGAGGGCGATTTTTCCGGCATGGGCCCATCGACTATCCGCATGCGGGCGAGCCACGAACGGATCGGCGATTGCAGCCAGACCTGATGGCCGGAAGGGGCATCTCCCCATCACCCCTGAGTCCGCAATTTCGCTGATCAGGGTTAATACTTGAGCAGATCTGCGTAGAGATTGCTCGAAAATGGAGCATGTCTGCCGCGCGGGCAGACGCGTCGATGCGCCGCGGCCTTAGAGCGGTGTGCGGTATATCCGCTTTGGAGACACTCCGCGGTGAATCGCCATGGTTTCGCAGGCATTTACCGCCACATGAAAGACCGCCTTGCGCTCCACATCATCGATCCCTCCAGCCGCAGCCGGGCCGAACTGGCGCGGGTCGGATACGGTCTCGGCCATCACTGCGAAGTCTATGGCGACGCGGGCGAGCTGGCGATCCATCCGCCGCGCGGCGGGATCGTAATGGCGCGCGATGCGGCGGACGAGAGCGGGGTGGGCCGCATCATCGAACAGCTCAATCGGCAGGGCATCTGGCTGCCGCTGATCGCGCTCGATCACGACCCTGGTGCCGCGCGCATCGTCGCCGCGATCAAAGCGGGCGCGCTCGATTACCTTGCGCTCCCGCTCGATCCCGGGCGCCTTGCCGCCTGCCTCGATCGGGTCGCGGGCGAGGCGGAGCATCACGGC
>LOEX01000091.1 GCA_001516125.1 Sphingomonadales bacterium BRH_c42 | reverse complement strand
CAGACAGCCTTCGTCACCGCAAACGGCCAGCTTCGCGCCGAACTCGCGCGCCAGCCGCGCCAGATCGGTGACGTTGCCATTGGCGGTGAGCGCCTCGATCCGCCAGGCGTCGCGGTTGCGGCGGATCAGGTCGAGCGTCGATGCGCCCACCGATCCGGTCGCGCCGAGGATGGTGAGCGTGCGGGTCATGGATGCACAGCCCAAAGGAGTGCCGCGATAGCCGCGACAGGCAGCAGGCCATCGACCCGGTCGAACACGCCGCCATGCCCGGGAATAAGGTTGGACGAATCTTTCATCCCGGCCTTGCGCTTCATCCAGCTTTCGAGAAAATCGCCCGCCTGCGCCGCCACGGCCAATAACGCGCCAATGATGAAGGCAATCGCCAGCATTGGCGAAAAGGCGCGCTCGCCCGCGTTGGAAATGAAGAATCCTGCCGAAACCAGCCCTGCCGCCAGCATCCCTCCGACAAGTCCGGCCCAGGTCTTGGACGGGCTGATGGCAGGCGCGATCTTCGGTCCGCCGATCGATCGCCCAGCGAAATAGGCACCGGTATCGGTGGCGATGACAACGGCAAGCACGCCGATCACCACTTCTGCCGGTAGGGCCGCCAGGGCCGTCACGGCCAGCCCGATATAGATCATGCCTCCAATAACCCCGGCTGCTCGCAGCCCAGGCATTGCGGTCGCCCGCAGCACCAATCTGATGAATTCACCCAGGCACACCAGACCGGTGGCAACGACGAAACCGTCGAACCACCAGCCGCCCAGCCACAGCGCACCGCCCGCCACCGCCAGCATGACGATGGCCGATGCGGTCCGCACGCCGAGATCGGATTTCCTGGTAACGGCTTCGCTCATGAATCAAGACCCGTTCGTCCTGAGCTTGTCGAAGGACTGTCCTTCCCTTTGCGGTCGTTCACTGGGCAGCCAGAAGTAGTGCAGCCCTTCGACAAGCTCAGGGAAGGCGGAATTTGGGTAGCATCAAGCATGTCACCGCCCGCCATAGCGGCGCTCCCTTTGCGCGAAATCGTCGAGCGCCGCCTGCAAGTGTCCGGGCGTGAAATCGGGCCAGAGCGTATCGACGAACAGCATTTCGGCATAGGCCGCCTGCCACAGCAGGAAATTCGACAGGCGCACCTCGCCGCTGGTGCGGATCAAGAGGTCGAGCGGCGGCAGATCGTTGGTGTCGAGATGCGCGGCGATGGTTCTCTCGGTCACCTCGCCAATCGCCGCCGCCTTGGCCGCGGCGCGCGCGATTTCCTGCTGCGAGCCATAGTTGAGCGCCACCGCCAGCGTGCGTTTGCCACCAGCAGTTTGCTCCAGCGCATGTTCGAGCATTTCCACGATATCGCTTGCAAGCCCTTGCCAGTCACCGATAATCTTGAGCCGCACCTCGTTGGCGATAAATTCGGGCAGGTCCGACTTGATGAACTTGCGCATCAGATTCATCAGATCGTCGACCTCGCCTTCGGGCCGCTTCCAGTTTTCGCTGCTGAAGGCGTAAAGCGTCAGGCAATCGATCCCCATCGGCTCGATATTGCGCACCAGGTTGCGCACCGCCTCGACCCCGCGCTGATGGCCGATCGCGCGCGGCAGGGCGCGCTGCCTGGCCCAGCGCCCGTTGCCGTCCATGATGATCGCGACGTGGCGGGCGCGGTTGGTGGAATCAGCGGCCATAACCAAGACTCGTTCGCCCTGAGCTTGTCGAAGGGCTGTTCTTCATTCTGGCGCAGCGCCGAAAAAAAGGCGGTCCTTCGACAAGCTCAGGACGAACGGAAACCGAGGAATTGCTCGCCGTCACTGGGACAGAATTTCCTGTTCCTTCTTTGCTGCGGCCTCATCGGCGAGCGCGACGTATTTGTCGGTCAGCTTCTGGACATCGTCCTCCGAACGCTTGCGCTCATCCTCGGAGATTTCCTTCTTCTTCTCGTCGGCCTTGAGCGCTTCCATCCCGTCACGGCGGACATTGCGGATCGCGATCTTGGCCTTTTCGGCATATTGTCCAGCCAGCTTGGCCAGTTCCTTGCGGCGATCCTCGGTCAGATCGGGGATCGGCAGGCGGATCGTCTGGCCATCGATGATCGGATTGAGGCCGAGATTGGCGTGGGCGATGCCCTTTTCCACCGCGATGACGTTCGATTTGTCCCACACCTGCACGCTCAGCATGCGCGGTTCGGGCGCGGAAACGGTGGCGACCTGGCCAATCGGCATCATTGCGCCATAGACTTCGCACACCACCGGATCGAGCAGCGTGGTATTGGCCCGGCCGGTCCGCAGACCTCCAAGATCGTGGCGCAGCGATTCCACCGCACCGGCCATGCGCCGCTCGATATCGGCCTTGTCATATTGTGCCATTGTCAGGCTTCCTCTTGCACGATTGTCTGAACGCCGCCGCCTTCGAGCACGCGCACGATATTGCCCTTCTCGCGGATCGAGAAGACCACGATCGGGATCTGGTTCTCACGGCACAGCGCCACGGCGGCCGCATCCATCACCTTGAGGTTGTCGGACAGCACCTTGCCATAGCTGATCGTCTCGAAACGCTTCGCCCCGTTGTTCTTCTTGGGGTCGCTGTCATAGACCCCATCGACGCTGGTGCCCTTGAGCAGCGCGTCGCAGTTCATCTCCGCCGCGCGCAGTGCCGCGCCCGTATCGGTCGTAAAGAAGGGGTTGCCCGTGCCCGCCGCGAAGATCACGATGCGGCCCTTCTCCAGGTGCCGCTCTGCGCGCCTGCGGATATAGGGTTCGCAAACCGTGGCCATGGGAATGGCCGATTGCACCCGCGTCTGCACGCCCAGCCGTTCGAGCGCGTTCTGCATCGCCAGCGCGTTCATCACCGTGGCGAGCATACCCATGTAATCGCCGGTAGCCCTGTCGAGCCCCTTGGCAGCGCCCGCAACTCCGCGGAAGATATTGCCGCCGCCGATTACCATGCAGATTTCCAGCCCCATGTCCTTGGCCGCCTTCACTTCTTCGGCAAGACGGGCGACATAGGCTGGGTCGATGCCGTACTCCTGCTCGCCCATCAGCACCTCGCCAGAGAGCTTCAGAAGGATGCGCTTGTATTGCTGTATCGGCATGGGTGATCTGAATCCGTAAGCTGCTTGGGAATTGCGCAGGTTCCTTAGCCGCAAGCACCCCCTCGCGCAAAGGGAAAGGCCGCCTTACCCCTTCCGGGACAGCGGGCCTTCATAAGAACTGGCGAGGGCGGGTCCGGGTTCGGGACCCGGGTCGTGACTCTCCGCCCTCAAGCACTCACCCCTCCTTGGGCGCCAGACTGCCGCCCGCGATCTTCTTGCAGGTGCCGGCGGGCACGTAGATCCACGCCTCTGGCTGGTTGTCCGTCTTTGCGGTACCACCGCAAACGAGCCCCGGGCTGAAGCAGTCGTTCTGCCCTGCCTTTACAACGCCATAGCACTTTTCGAACTTGTAGCTCGGCTTGGGTACATTGACCTGCGCATTGGCCTGGCTGGCGGCAATAGAAATCGCGGCGATGCCGGCGGCAGCAGCGATGGCGGAAAAGCTACGGGTTTTGTTGGTCATGGGGAAATCTCCTTGGGAAAGTGATCTGATCAGAAGAAGGCAAAACGCACGCCGGTGAGCAGCACGGCACCGCGCTGAGCCCCGGTGGTGAGGTCGAATTCGTCACTGCGCAGACGATAGTAGTAAGCGGCGGCAAACAACTTGAGGTCGGTGTAAAAGCCCGTCCCCAACAGATCGTGGTTACGGTCGGTCAGATACGACACGCCGATTTCGCCGATGTCGAGGGTGTCTCGGTGCGCAGTCGCCGTCAGGCTGTCGGCATGCGCGTGCTGGTAATAGCCCCCAAACACCCAAGGGCCCTGAATATAGTCCGCGCTCGCCACCACACCGAATGGGTTTGCCGGGCGGCGCGTGCTGCCAGGGTCGATGAAATTGCCGGAGTTCCAGTCATAGGTGGCGCTCACGCCCAGCGCGAGGCTGTCATGCAGCGTGGCCGATACGCCGCCGCTGATCGAATCGATCCCGCGCCGCCGATCGCCCAAGGGTCCCCGTTCTGCATTTGCATGCGTGTAGGTAACGCCGGTCGACAGATCGAGAGCCTCGGTCCGATGGTTCCAGACCAGCGCTGTCTGCACCACATCGTGGAACCGGCCTTGTGGCACCGGCTCGTCCAGCCCGATCACAAGATCCCGACCGCCATCCCCCAGGTTGAACCCGGCGGATCGGCTGGTGCGCGGCGTATAGGAAATCGCGCCATACACGCCACCGCGGGTGCGCGGCGACAGGTAGATGACCTTGGGCGAGCGATCGTCATAGAGCCGCGCGGCGTATCCGAGATAGGTCAGCGAATTGATCCGCCCGGCTAGGTCGGACGGCAGAAAACGCAACGGCAGGCGCCCATCGGGGTCGAGGCGGGAACCTGAATCCGGCCCGAAGGGCGCCGCTGTGAAGGCGATTTCGGAAGGGGTGAAGCCAACTAGGCTTTGCGGAAATCCCGCGCGCTCGCCGATTTCGATCCGACCGAACGATCCGGAGGCGAAGGCGCTGATCTCGGGAACGGCGAGCTGCCAGCGCGATTGCGCCCTGGACGCCCTGCCGTTGAGGTTCAGCACGCCGCGCAGGCCGACGATCGTGCTTCCCGTCGTCTTGTAGAGTGGGCTGAGTTCGACTTCGCTTTCGGAAAGGACGCCGGGGCCGGTTGCGTCCTGCGAAACCGGGACGGCGCCGACGACATTGTGAAAACCGCTCACCGACAGGTCGATCTGTCCGGGCGGCGGTGTGGATTGTGCCTGCGCCGGAACGGCGACGCCGAACGCCGCTCCGCACAGGACTGCTTTGGAAATACGATACACGACGGAATCCTCGATCCGATCCCTGCTCGGTCACTAAGACCACGCGGGAAACTCATAGGTTGGGATGCTGCACGGCGACGCGTGCCGACGGCGGCCATCGGCCTAGGCATTGCGTGCCAGCAGTTGCCGGGATCAGAGGGTTACGGGTGGCCTGAGCTCCGGTGCGGGCGCGCGGCCGTAGAGCCCCCTCGCCCGCTGGGACAAAGTGGTTCTCTCACGCACCGGATAGCGATCGATGGCGTATACGACATCGCTTGCGGCTACAGCTGCGACTGGCGAGGCCATCGCCAGGCATTGGGCCATCTTGCAATCCGAGGATGGGCAGTCGCAGTCGCGTTTCATCGTCGACATGCTGCCATCGCCTTGCACCATCTGTGCTGCCATGCCCCCACAGTGGTGCGGCAGCGGCTGTGCAATCGCCATCGTCGACATGCCGAGACAGAGGCCCAAGAGCGACAGCATTCTGATCAGTTTGCGAACCATGTGGCGCTCATGTGGACGGGTGGGACGGAACGGCATTCGGGCAAAAGGCGCGGCAGGTTACAAAGGCCGGTCTCGCAACTGAGTGCAGGGTCTGCCAAACGGGTCGGCCTGCTGCATCACATAAAAACGAAAAAGGCCGCCGGAGCGTACCACGGCGGCCCAATTCTGTAGGAAGCGTTTCCGCTTAGCCCGCGACGGCGGCGGCCACTTCGGCGGCGAAGTCGCTCACTTCCTTCTCGATGCCTTCGCCGAGCTGGAAGCGGACATAGTCCTTGAGCACGATCGCGGTGCCGGCTTCCTTGCCGGCCTTGGCCACGATTTCGGAAATCGGGGTCTTGTTGTCCATCACGAACACCTGGCTGAGCAGCGCGTTTTCCTTGGCGAACTTGGCGATAGCGCCTTCGACCATCTTTTCCTGCACGTTCTCGGGCTTTCCACTTTCGGCGGCCTTTTCGGCGGCGATCTTGCGTTCACGCGCGATCAGCTCGGGATCGAGCCCTGCGGTGTCGAGCGCAAGCGGGAAAGCGGCGGCGATGTGCATCGCAAGCTGCTTGCCCAGCGGTTCGAGCACATCGGCGCCGGCCGCGCTCTCAAGCGCGACGAGCACGCCGATCTTGCCCAGATTGGCGGCGGCGGCATTGTGCATATAGGCGACGACCGCGCCCTGCCCCACCGCTACGCTCTTCATCCGGCGAACCTGCTGGTTCTCACCGATTGTGGCGACGTTGCTGGTCAGCTTTTCCGTCACGCTGCCGCCATCGGGGTAGGCAGCCGCCTTGAGCGTCTCGACATCGTCCGCGCCGAGACCCAGCGCAACCTGGGTGGTCTTGCGCACGAAATCCTGGAACTGATCGTTCTTGGCGACGAAATCGGTTTCCGAATTGACTTCGACCGCGACACCGCGGTTGCCGGTAACGGCCACGCCCACCAGCCCTTCGGCGGCGGTGCGGCTCGACTTCTTCTGCGCGGTGGCGAGGCCCTTGGCGCGCAATGCATCGATCGCGGCCTCGATGTCGCCATTCGCGTCATCGAGCGCCTTCTTGGCGTCCATCATGCCCGCGCCGGTCTTTTCGCGCAGGGCCTTCACATCAGCAGCAGTAAATGCAGCCATGGTGATTTCCTTTTTTCAAATCTGTCTGGGCACCGGCCCGCAAGGTTGCCTGGGCCGGTGCGCTAACCATCAAATGTGACGCGCCATTGACGCGCCAAACCGATCACTCGGCGCTCGCAGCCTCGGCGGGCGGCTCTTCCATGGCACCGAAGTCGGCACCGCTTTCAGCCACCGAACCGCCGCGGCCGACGATCGCTGCATTGGCGATTGCTTCGCAATAAAGGCGAACCGCTCGGCTGGCATCGTCGTTGCCCGGGATGGGGAAGGCAATGTTCGAAGGATCGACATTGGTATCGAGCACCGCAATCACCGGAATGCCCAATACTGCGGCTTCCTTGATCGCCAAGTCTTCCTTGTTGGCGTCGATCACGAACATCACATCGGGAATACCGTTCATGTCGCGGATGCCGCCGAGCGACATTTCAAGCTTGTCGCGCTCACGCGTGAGCTGGAGCACTTCCTTCTTGGTGAGACCCGAAGTCTCGCCCGAAAGCTGCTCCTCAAGCGTTTTGAGGCGCTTGATCGATTGCGAGATGGTCTTCCAGTTGGTGAGCATGCCGCCCAGCCAGCGGTGGTTGACGAAATGCTGGCTGCAAGCCTTGGCCGCCTGTGCGATCGGCTCCTGCGCCTGGCGCTTGGTGCCGACGAACAGCACCTTGCCGCCCGAACGCACGGTTTGCTCGACAAAGTCGATCGCGCGCGCGAACAGCGGCACGGTCTGCGACAGGTCGATGATGTGGATGCCGTTGCGGGCGCCGAAAATATACGGCTTCATCCGCGGGTTCCAGCGGTGGGTCTGGTGGCCGAAATGGGCGCCAGCCTCGATCAATTGCTGCATGGTGACGACAGGTGCCGCCATAATTCAATTCCTTTCCGGTTATGCCTCTGGAAGACTGGAACCCGTGGCTGCCAGAGGAACATGGTCCTCCCGCCTGCGGGCACCGGTATGTGGTGCCTTCCATGTGAATTTCCCCGCGTGGCATCCGGCCAAATGCCGACCAGCTCATCGGGAAGCGGCGCGCTTAGCGGCAGCGCGATCAAAAATCCAGCACCAATTTGGGCGTGCATGGGACGCGGCGGGATTTTCCGCTTGACACCTAGGAACAAATAAAGAACACCGGTACAGGAACGAAACAAATGGGGAACGTCGTCATGCTCGCCTATCTTCCGATCGCGCTGTTCGCCGTCACGGCGGTTATTGTTGCAGCGGCGCTGGCCGATGCAGTCGTGCGCTTCCGCAATGCGTGGGGCGTTACCCGGCGCGAAAGGTCACGCATCGATGCCGATCTGACGCTGGAAACCTGGCAATCCGGGCAAGTGATGACGCTGCACGGACCTGCACGGCCCCAACCGGTTGTTACGCTCAGCCGCCTTGCTGCGCCGCGGGCGCCGCTCGCCTGTGCCGCTTGATCCGGCCATATTTGATCAACCCATAAGGCATCAGGCCAAGGTAAACCACGCAGATCCCGATCAGGGTCCACCAGGGTTCGAGCAGCATGGCCGCGAACACCAGCCCGAACAGCAGGATCAGTTCCAGCCGGACGCTGCGCCGGGGGCGGATCGAACCCCAACTCAGCGTCGCCACGTTTGAAATCATCAGGAACGCGATCACGGCCAGCCAGATCGCGGCATAGGCGGGGTTGCGAAATGCATCCTCGCCTGTTGCCATCCACAGATAGAACGGCAGGAACGCCAGCCCTGCCCCAACCGGTGCGGGAACTCCGGTGAGGAAGCCCGCCGACTTGTGCGGCTGATCGTCGAGGTCGATCCGGGCATTGAATCGCGCCAGGCGAAGCGCACAGGCCAACGCGAAGGCAAGCGCGGCGAACCAGCCGATCCGCGGCAAATCCTGCAGCGTCCACATATAGAGGATCAATGCGGGCGCCATGCCGAACGACAGCGAATCGGCCAGGCTGTCAAGCTCCGCGCCAAAGCGTGATTGGGCATTGAGCATCCGCGCGATCCGGCCATCGATTCCGTCGAGCACGCCCGCGAGAATCACAGCGATGATCGCCAGTCTCCACTCTCCCGCGATGGCAAAGCGCACCCCGGTCAGTCCGGCACATAATGCTGCGGCGGTAATCGCGTTGGGCATCATAGCCCGCAATGTCAGCCCGCGTGCCTTTGGTCCTGCCGGATACGCCTCATCCTCGGCGGACTTCGGCCCCAACCGGGGCTTCTCGTCCGCTTCCGCTGATGGCGAATCGTTCACTGGGCGATGCCCTCGATCAGCCGCTGGTCGCCGACCTGGGCCAGAATCGTCTCGCCCGCGATCACCCGTTGGCCCAGCAGAACGCTGGGCGCGGTGCCCGCGGGCAGAAAGACATCGACCCGGCTGCCAAACCGGATCAGCCCGATCCGCTGTCCTGCTGCGATCAGGTCACCCGGCTTGACGAACGGCACGATTCTTCGCGCCACCAGCCCGGCAATCTGCGTGAATCCGATCGCCAGCCCGTCATGCCGCTCGATCAGGATATGCTGACGCTCGTTCTCCTCGCTCGCCTTGTCGAGATCGGCATTGAGAAATCTGCCAGGGATGTAAACCACACGGCTCACCGTACCGCCAACGGGCGCGCGGTTAATGTGAACGTCGAATACGCTCATGAAAATCGAAACGCGCGTCACCGGGCCAGACGGCAGTCCGCGCCTGCCGGCCCCGTCGGCCACGCACAGCTCCGCGGGGGGCTCGACCTCCACGATCAGCGACACCAGCCCGTCAGCGGGCGAGACGATCGCGTTGGTATCCTGCGGGACCACGCGCTGAGGATCGCGGAAAAACGCGCAGATGCCCAGCGCCAGCGCCGCCATCGGCCAGGCCAGCGTTTCCCAGGCCATGAAGGCAAACAGGCCGCTGATCGCCGCAGCGGCAAGCGCAAACTTGCGTCCTTCGGGATGGATCGAGGGCCAGCTCCAGCTGGCTACTCCGCGACCCTTGTTGTCCATGATTTCACCGGCCATGCGCAGCGTCTAAACGCTGCACCAGGCATCGGCAAGCCGCGCGGGCCCGCCCCTGGCACATTCGTTAGTAATTTGGCGAAACATTTACCATAAGGCGCTTGGACATGCAGAACGAGAGCGAATACCTGGGCCGTTGGCGCGGCGAAATTCCGATCCTGGCCATCGGCCTGGCCCTGCTTGCCATCTGCATCGGGTTACTGGCCAGCCGTGGAATTTACCCAGAGGCAGGCGGCATCCTTGCCGGAACCCAGTTATTCCTTGTGTCGGTCATGATCTTCGGCGCACTCGATATAGTCCGCGAACTCTACCGCCACAGGCCGGTTTCGCCGCTGCGGCATCTAAAGCAGCGCTACTCCAGTCCGCAATTGCGCGAGCGGGCGATGGCCGGCATCCCGATGCTGGCGGTCTGCATCGTCCTCCTGCCCTTCTTCTCCAAGATGAAGTCCGCGATCCCGCTGTTCCACAAATATACCTGGGATGGCACTTTCATTGCCTGGGACCGGGCGATCTTCTTCGGCCACGACGCCTGGGAAGTGCTGCAACCCGTGCTCGGCTACCCCATCGTCACCGCACTGATTGCCGTGCTCTATCATTTGTGGTTGCTGCTGCTCTATCCCGGCTGCCTGTTCCTGATCCTGGTTTCGATGGATGAGACGGTACGCCGCCAGTTCTTCCTGTCATATGTGCTCAGCTGGACGCTGATCGGCGGGGCGCTAGCCACCGTGTTCGCATCGGTCGGCCCCTGCTTCGTCGGGCCGATGCTCGGCGATCACCGGTTCGACGACCAGATGGCCTATTTGAACGCGGCGAACGAACAATTCCCGATCATGGTCCTGCCCGTGCAACAGATGCTGCTCGACTGGCACCTCGCCAATGCCGACGGCCTCGGCAGAGGGATCACCGCGATGCCCAGCATGCATGTGGCGATCGCCTTCCTGTTCTGGCTGACGATGCGGAAGATTTCACGCGGGGCGGGCCGGTTCTTCTTCGCCTTCTTTGTGATCACCTGGGTCGGATCGGTCCACACCGCCTATCACTATGCGGTTGACGGGCTGGTCAGCGTGGTGGCGGTCGCTGCCATCTGGTGGGCATCGCGCCGGATCATCGCGTGGTGGGATGCGCAGGAGTTGAGGCGCGCTCAGGCGGCCTTGCGGACAAACACCGTCCCGGCCGAATAACCGGCGCCGAAGCTGCAAATCAGCCCCACGTCGCCAGCCGCCAGATCGGCGCTGTGCTTGTGAAAGGCGATGATCGAACCCGCGCTCGAGGTATTGCCGTAGGTGTCGAGCACGGTCGGGCTCTCGTCCTCGCTGGCATCATGGCCCAGCACGCGGTGCGCGATCAGCCGGTTCATCCCGGCATTGGCCTGGTGCAGCCACAACCGCCTGATGTGGTGCGGATCGATCCCGAGCCGCTGCGCCTCGTCCGTTATCATCTGCGCCACCATCGGCACCACTTCCTTGAACACCTTGCGGCCTTCCTGGACAAACAGCTTGTCGGGCGCGTTGGCGGTTTCCGGATGCGCGCGGTTGAGAAAGCCGAAATTGTTGCGGATGTTGTTGGAAAACACCGTCTTCAGGCTGGTGCCCAGAATATCCCAATGGGCCGCCGGCGCGATTCCCGCATCCTCGACCAGCACCGCGGTGGCAACATCGCCGAAGATGAAATGGCTATCACGGTCGCGCCAGTTGAGATGGCCAGAGGTTATTTCCGGGCTGACCACCAGCACGCTTTTCGCATGGCCCGCACGAATATAGTCCGCCGCCGTCTGAATCCCGAAAGTGGCGGATGAACAGGCGACATTCATGTCGAACGCGAACCCTTCGATACCCAGCGCCTGCTGAATCTCGATTGCCATCGCCGGATAGGGGCGCTGCATGTTCGATGCCGCGCACAGCACCGCGTCAACATCGCTGGTGTCCCTCTGAGCACGTTTGAGAGCCACTTGTGCAGCGCTCACTCCGATCTCGGCGAGGATCGACAATTCATCGTCGCTGCGTTCATTCCAGCGCGGGGCCATGACATCGGGATCGAGGATCGGTGCCTTGGACATCACATGGCGCGACTTAATTCCGCTAGCCTTTTCAATGAATTCTACCGAACTTGGCTGGAGCGGTTCTATCTCCCCCGCAGCAATCGCCGCGGCATGCCGGGCATTGTGCCGCTCGACATAAGTGTTGAAACTGGCGACCAGCTCTTCGTTGGTGATGCTCTCGTCGGGAGTGAAAAGCCCGGTCGCTGAGATGACGGGTCGATGTGTCAATTGCATGGCGGGTGGTTAGTCCCGGTAGGCGCGCGGGGCAAGCGGTGAAGCGTCAGGGCAGACAATCGAACGGTGGTGGACAGGGCTGGATTCGAACCAGCGTACGCTCTCGCGGGCAGATTTACAGTCTGCTGCCATTAACCACTCGGCCACCTGTCCACATCGTTACCAGCGGGTAAGAACGGGTTCGCCGCAGCGATCCCTGATGCCGAGAGGCGCCCCTTTGGCGAAGCGGTGCTTGCCTGTCAATGGGCCTGCTGGCAGGAGGGCGCAAAGCAATTGCCGTGCAAGGAGTCAACATGGCCAAGCCAGAGCGCAAGCGCGCACTAAGAGGACGGGCAGGCCGGATGAAAGGCGGGCGCGGTTCGGGCCGCGCGTCGAGTGGGCAGGTTCGCCTGTGGGGGCGGCATGCGGTCGAAGCCGCACTGAAGAACCCCGCACGCCAGCATCGCAAGCTGTGGGCCACGCGCGAGGGGATCGAATCGCTCGATGGCGAATTGCCGCCGGGCTTTCCGGTCGAATATGCCGATGTCGCCGACCTTGCCCGGCTGGTGGCGCGCGATGCGCCGCATCAGGGGCTTGTTCTCGAATGCGAGCCGCTCGAGGACATCTTTCTCGACGACGTGATGGACGGTGCGGCAAACCGCCCGCTGCTGGTGCTCGATCAGGTGACCGATCCGCACAATGTCGGCGCGATTCTGCGTTCTGCCGCAGCCTTCAACGCCGCAGCCATTGTGACGCAGGACCGCCATGCCCCGTCCGAGACAGGCGTGCTGGCAAAATCGGCGTCGGGCGCGCTCGAAGTGGTGCCATGGGTGCGCGTGGTCAATCTCGCCCGCGCGCTCGATGAAATGGCCGAGGCAGGATATTGGCGCATCGGCCTGACCGGTGAGGCCGACAGCGCGCTGGCAGACGCGCTTCCCTCCGGGCCGGTAGCGCTTGTGGTGGGGGCCGAGGGCGAAGGCATGAGGCAGAACATCGCCGCGCACTGCGATGCGCTTGCGCGATTGCCGATCAGCGCGGATATCGAGAGCCTGAATGTTTCCAATGCCGCGGCGATTGCGCTCTATGCGGTTGCAACCCGCACTGCCTGAAGGGGAATGCCATGATACCGCGCCTGCTGCTCGCCTTGGCCGCGCCGCTGCTGCTGGTCGGCTGCTTTCTTTCGCCCGGCAAATTCACCTCCGAACTTGAACTGCTGCGCGATGGCACATTCGCCTATCGCTACGACGGCGAAATCCACTTCATGGGGCTCAAGCAATTGTCGCAAGCTGCCGCTGCGAATGAGGCGGGCGAGGAAGTCGCCTTCGAGCCACTGCCATGCCGCGATGAAAGCGACGATTATGCCGAGCGCGAATGCAGCGAGGAGGAACTGGCCCAGCAGCGCACCAATTGGGAGGCGGAACAGGAACGCAACCTCAACAACGCCGAGCGCGAAGCGGCGATGATGAAGACGATGTTCGGCGGGCTTGATCCTGCCGATCCAAAGGCCGCAGAAGAGCTCACAACGCGCCTTCAACGGCTGCGAGGCTGGGAACGGGTGGTTTACAAGGGTGATGGACTGTTCGACGTGCTATTCACTACGCACGGGCAGCTGGATCACGACTTCATCTTCCCGGTCATGGAGGGCATGCCCATGGGCAACACATTCGTCCAGGCAATCCTGCGCAAGGAAGGCGTGATACGGATCGAAGCGCCCGGTTTTGCCGCGCAGGACCCCGACAGCCCCAATTCGGCGGGGATGGGCGGGTTGTTCGCTGCGATGGCCATGTCGGGTTCGGCGTCAGGTTCGGCGTCCGGTCCGGGCGACAGCGAGGATAGCCAGCCTCCTTCCCTGCCCATTCCCGACGGGACATTCCGTATTGTGACGGATGGCGAGATCCTGGCCAACAACACCGACGAGGGGCCGCAGACTTCGGGGGATCGCAAGGTGCTGGAATGGGTCGTCAACCCGCGCACCCGGCAGGCGCCCAGTGCGCTGATCCGCTTTGTGCCGTGACCCGTCGGATCACGTCGTCGCTTGGAGCCTTTCCGACCTAGTTAACCGAGTCTTTCAGCCCCTTGCCCGCCTTGAACTTTGGCTGATTTGACGCCTTGATCGTCATCGGCTCCCCGGTGCGCGGATTGCGCCCGGTCGAAGCTTTTCGCTTGGCCACTGAAAAAGTACCGAATCCAACCAGCCGCACCTCGTCCCCACTGGAAAGCGCATTGGTGATGGCGTCGAACACGCCCTCGACCGCGCCCGATGCGTCGTTCTTCGAAAGTCCGCTCGAAGCCGCAACCGCGCCGATCAGATCGTTCTTGTTCATTCTCAAGCCCCCCTTTTTTTCAATGGCCGACCGGTGCGCCAGCAGGCGCGCCGAAAGGAGAGAGAATGAGACTTTTTGCCGCGCACTGTCAAAGGCAAATCGCTCTCAAAGGCGCGGATTTGCGCCATTTGATCGCCTTCGCCCGTGCCGACACGGGTCTTCGCCCGCAATTGCCGCGCGCCGAACGCCGATGTGGCGAATCCGACCCGCAACCGGAATTTCCCGATTCGCTGCGCTGCAACAGGCGCATGCCGTGGTCAATGTGCGGTGGGTGCGGGCGCCCCTCCGGGATGAACCACCGGCTGGCTGGCCAGATCGTCAGCCTCGGTCCATTCGATCGCAGCCGGAACCGAAACCAGCGCATGCTCGAGCACCTGATCGACATGCGACACCGGGATGATCTTGAGACCTTCCTTCACGTTGGCGGGTATCTCGGCCAGGTCCTTGACGTTCTCCTCCGGGATGAGCACGGTCGTGATGCCCCCCCTCAAAGCGGCCAGCAGCTTTTCCTTGAGCCCGCCGATCGCCAGCACTCGCCCGCGAAGAGTAACCTCGCCGGTCATCGCCACATCGGGTCGCACGGGCACGCCTGACAAGGTCGAGATAATCGACGTTACCATGCCCACGCCCGCGCTCGGCCCGTCCTTGGGCACCGCACCTTCGGGCAGGTGGATGTGGATGTTCTTGCGTTGGAAGATCGAGGGCTTGATGCCATAGGCTGGTGCCCGCGCCTTGACGAAACTGAACGCCGCAGCGACGCTTTCGGTCATGACCTCGCCCAGCTTGCCGGTGGTCTTGATCTCACCCTTGCCCGGCGTCGTGACGCTCTCGATGGTGAGCAGTTCACCGCCCACTTCGGTCCAGGCCAAGCCAGTGACCGCGCCAATCTGCGCCTCGTCTTCCGACATACCGTGCCGGAATTTGCGCACACCGGCGAATTCACCCAGGTTTTCGGGCGTGACCGTGATCGACGTCGCTTTCTTCTCGAGAATCCGGCGCAGGCTCTTGCGCGCCAGCCGGGCGATCTCGCGCTCGAGCGTGCGCACCCCCGCCTCGCGTGTATAATAGCGGATCAGGTCGCGCAGGCCTTCGTCGGTCAATTCGAATTCGCCCGCTTTCAAGCCATGCGCCTCGATCTGCTTGGCGATGAGGTGGCGCTTGGCAATCTCGACCTTCTCGTCCTCCGTATAGCCTTCGAGCCGGATGATCTCCATCCGGTCGAGCAGCGGCTGCGGCAGGTTAAGGCTGTTGGCCGTAGTCACGAACATCACGTCCGACAGGTCGAGATCGAGTTCGAGATAGTGATCCTGGAACTTGCTGTTCTGTTCCGGGTCCAGCACCTCGAGCAGCGCGGACGCCGGATCGCCCCGGAAGTCCTGTCCCAGCTTGTCGATCTCGTCGAGCAGGAACAGCGGGTTGGAAGTGCCAGCCTTCCTGAGATTGTTGACGATCTTGCCCGGCATCGAACCGATATAGGTGCGCCGGTGACCGCGAATCTCGGCCTCGTCGCGCACACCACCCAGCGACTGGCGCACGAATTCGCGGCCTGTTGCCTTGGCGATCGATTTGCCGAGCGAGGTCTTGCCCACGCCGGGCGGGCCGACCAGGCACAGGATAGGCCCCTTCAGCTTGTTGGTTCGCGCCTGCACCGCCAGATATTCGATGATCCGGTCCTTGACCTTCTCCAGAGCATAATGATCGGCGTCGAGGATTTCCTGCGCGGTCGAAATGTCTTTCTTGAGGCGGCTCTTCTTGCCCCATGGCAGACCCAGCAATACGTCGAGATAATTGCGAATCACGGTCGCCTCGGCGCTCATCGGCTGCATGGACTTGAGCTTCTTGAGCTCGCCCTGCGCCTTGGCTTTCGCCTCTTTCGACAGCTTGAGCTTTTCGATCTTCGCAGTCAGTTCGGCGATCTCGTCAGCTTCGCCGCCGTCGCCGCCGCCCAGTTCGCTCTGGATCGCCTTGAGCTGCTCGTTGAGGTAATACTCGCGCTGGGTCTTTTCCATCTGCCGCTTCACACGGCCGCGGATCTTGCGCTCGACCTGAAGCACCGAGAGCTCGCCCTCCATCAGTGCAAGCACCATTTCGAGCCGCTTTAGCGGGCTGGCTTCGGTGAGCAGCGCCTGCTTGTCCGCAACCTTGGTGGCGAGCGCACCGGCGATCGTATCGGCCAGCGCGCCTGCATCATCGATGTCGCTGAGGTCGCTCGACCCGCCCTCGCCCAGCCTCCGGTTCAGCTTGGCATATTCGGTGAATTGTTCGACCACCTGCCGCATCAGTGCGGTCACCTCGTTACCCGAGACGGTCTGCGCCTCCACCGCCTCGACTTCGGCCGAGACATGGCCATCCTGCTCATGCAGCGCAGTGAGCCGCGCGCGGCCCGCCCCTTCGACCAGCACACGCACGGTGCCATCGGGCAATTTGAGCAATTGCAGGACCTGTGCGACCACGCCGAAATCATAAAGGTCGTCGCGCTCCGGATCTTCACAAGCCGGATCGAGTTGTGCGAGCAGGAAAATGTCCTTGCTCGATTCCATTGCAGCCTCAAGCGCCGCAACCGATTTCTCGCGCCCTACAAACAGCGGCACGACCATGCCCGGGAACACGACGATGTCGCGCAGCGGCAAAAGGGGATACTGTTGTGTCATCATTCATCCACGGCCACCATTGGGGTCAGCCTTTGACGCAGATATGGGAAGCCGCGCGCTGGCCCGCAATGCCGCAACGCGATCAAGCTGTCCAATGCGGCATTTTCAGTTCCGGAAACTCGGATCGATCCGGTCGAGCTTGCGCAGCAGCGCGGGCCAGGCGAGCGCATTGGCGACCATGCCGATACCGGCAGGCGGGGTCTGCGCCTTGACCTTTTCGGGCGTGCCCTGGGGGGGATTGTGGAGATAATCGCGCCCGGCGGCCAGCATCCGCACCTGCGCATCGCAGGCACGTTCAACGAAATAGAGCCGCAGGAAGCATTCTCCCACGTTCTTGCCGATTGCCAGCGTGCCGTGGTTGCGCAGGATCATGACATGCCTGTCGCCCATGTCCTCAATCAGCCGCTCACGTTCGTCGAGGTCGGTCGCGATGCCTTCATATTCGTGATAGGCGATGTCCGATCGGGCGATCATCCCGGTCTGCGTATGTTCGAGCAGGCCGTCCTTCATCGCGCTCACCGCCTGCCCCGAAGGCGTGTGCAGGTGCATGACCGCGTGCGCATCCTCGCAGTTCATGTGCAGCGCCGAATGGATCGTGAAACCGGCAGGGTTGACCGGATGCGCGGTGGGGATCACCGGCTGTCCTTCGACGTCGATCTTGACCAGGCTCGACGCGGTGATCTCCTCGAACATCATGTCATAGGGATTGATCAGGAAGTGGTGTTCGGGCCCCGGTACGCGCGCTGAAAGGTGGGTGAAGATCAGATCGTCCCAGCCATAGAGCGCCACGAGCCGATAGGCTGCGGCGAGATCGACCCGCACGGCCCATTCCTCATCGCTTACCTGCGCGCGCACATCCGCGTCCGAACCGATGCCGTTGTCGTTCATTACGGTTGCCATTCCCGCCTCTCCTTCAGTCTCTTTCTGCCACTGATAGCACGAACAACGCCTAACCCAAACCCGGCAGATTGAAGCCCGGCGGCAGGCCCATCCCGCCCTGAATTCTGCGCATTTCCTCTGCGGAAACGCGATCGGCCTTGTCGCGCGCATCGTTGAAGGCAGCGGTGACCAGGTCCTCGACCATCTGCTTTTCTTCCGGTTTCATCAGGCTCTCGTCGATCTCGACACGCAGGATGCGCCCCTTGGCGCTGGCCCGAACCTTGACCAGACCGCCGCCCGATACGCCCTCGACCTCGATTGCATCGAGCTTGACCTGCATCTCGTTCATCTGCGTCTGGATGGTTTCGGCAGCTTTTTGCGCAGCCTGGATCATTTCTTCCATCGATTTCATCTATCGGCTCCACTTGCCCGCTTGGGCGACATTATCCCGTTCCTCGATCAGTTCGGCGTCGGGAAAGACTTCAAAGGCAGCCTTGACCAGTGGATGCTCACGCAAGCGTGCCTGCGCCTCGGCCCTTTCCGCTTCGGCCTGCGCGCGCAAGCTGGGCGCCCCGCTCTCCTCGCCCTGCTCGACCTGCCAGCGCTGACCGGTCAGCTTGAACAGCGCATCACGCAGGTCGGGCCCAAGGTCTTCCGACAGCCCCGCCTCCACGCGAAAAATCAGCCGTCCCTGCGCCACTTCGATCACGCGCACCCAGTCGCGCATCAGCTGCGCCACGCGCAGCTGGCCCGAATCCTCAACCTGCTGCACCAGATGCGCCCAATCGAGCGAGCCGGAAGGGGCGGCTTCGGGCGCAGCCGCGTTGTCGGCCGAGGGAGCGGATGCGGTGATACCATGTTCGGCCAGTTGCTCGATCTGTTTCGCCAACCGTCCCGGGTCGGGCAAGTCGGTCGCGTGCATCACGCGCAGCAGCGCCATCCGGGCGGAAACCAGCGGATCGGGTGCCTGGCGCACCTCCTCATGCCCTTTGAGCAGAAGTTGCCATAGCCGGTGGAGCTGAGCTGGCGAAAGCCGCCCTGCCAGTTCGCCCAACTCGGCACGTTCCTGGGCGGTGGGCGCATCGGCCTCGCTTCCCGAAACCTGCGCCACGGTGATCCGGTGCGTCAGATCCATCAAGGCGCGCATCAGCGCCAGCGGTTCGACCCCCAGCGCATATTGATCGGCAACCCCGGCCAACATGGCCTGCGCATCGCCTTCGAGCAGCTGGCGCAAAAGGCGGCGCTGCGCCCCCTTGTCCGCCAGCCCCAGCATATCGCGCACACGCTCGGCGGAGACCTTGCCCTCTCCATCGAGGTCGGCATGCGCGATCGCCTGGTCGAGGATCGAGAGGCCATCGCGCACCGATCCTTCGGCGGCATTGGCAATGATGTGCAGTGCCTCTTCCTCGGCCTCGACCCCTTCCTTGCGGCAAATTTCGCCGAAATGGCGCTCAAGCATCTCGGAAGGAATCCGGCGCAGATCGAAGCGCTGCGTCCGGCTGAGCACGGTCACCGGAAGCTTCTCCACTTCGGTCGTGGCGAACAGGAATTTCACATGCGCTGGCGGCTCCTCCAGCGTCTTGAGCAGCGCGTTGAAGGCATTGCGCGAAAGCATGTGCACTTCGTCGATGATGTAGATCTTGTAGCGCGCCGATACCGCCGCATAGCGCACCGCCTCGATGATCTCGCGCACATCGTCAACGCCGGTGTGGCTGGCGGCGTCCATCTCGATCACATCGATATGGCGCCCCTCGGCTATTGCGCGGCAGGGTTCGCATTCACCGCAGGGGTCGATGGTCGGCCCGCCCTGCCCATCAGGCCCCACGCAATTGAGTGCCTTGGCGATCAGCCGCGCGGTCGAGGTCTTGCCCACCCCGCGAACGCCCGTCATCAGGAAAGCGTGCGCCAGCCGACCCCGCGCGATGGCATTGGCGAGCGTGCGCACCATCGGTTCCTGCCCGATCAGCTCGCTGAAGGTCTGCGGGCGGTATTTGCGCGCCAGCACGCGGTATGGTTGGCCCGATGCAATAACCGCCGGTTTGGCAGGAGGCGGCGCAGCGCCGAACATGGCCGATTGCCCCGCCGCCTCAAGCTCGGCGGCGGATGCGGCATTTGCATCTTGGTCGGGAATCTCTGAATCACCCATACCGCCTAGCTAGGCGCTGGCAGACGGTTTGTCATGACGGGGATGTGGGGAAAACCAAAAAGGAGCCGGCCGACCCGCTGCCATCCACCTGGGCTGCTTCCTTCCGGACCTGACCCGGTGAGCGGACGCGAACGTCCGACCGACTCCCGGGCGGGCATATGGCGCGCCAAAGGCGATTTGACAAGATGCCGGCGATCGGCTCGGCGGCAGACCTCAGCGGAAATTGTCGGCGTAGGCTTGGATCTTGAGCGTCTTGGGCGGCGTTGCCTGCACCCGCGCGGCGATACCGTAACGCGCGGCATATTCCTGCGCCGCTTCCTTGCTCGGGAAGGGAAGCGAGACTTGCGCCTGCGTGTCCCCGCTACCGGTCCAGCCCATCAACGGATCGGCGCGGCGCGCCTCCGACTGTTCGAATTCGAGCACCCATTCCTGCGTGCGGGCCTTGCCCGACTGCATGGCGTTTTTGGGGCGTTGATAGATGCGTGCGGTCATGATGTAAGGCCCACTAATTCACTCGCCGCCCCGTGAAAAGGCGTTTTTGGTCTTGAGGCTGGGCTTTTCCAGCCATGGTTCGTCGGGCCAGCGGTGTTTGGGATAGCGGCCCTTCATATCCTTCTTCACCTCTGACCAGCTGCCGCGCCAGAATCCGGGCAGATCGCGGGTCGATTGGATGGGCCGCCCCGCCGGGCTGGTCAGCCTGAGCAGCAGCGGGGTGCGCCCGATCATCGGGTGCTGATCCAGCCCGAACAATGCCTGCACCCGGACCTCGACGCTGGGTGCATCATCGCCGCAGTAGTCGATCCTGTGGTGTGTGCCAGCCGGCGAAGTGAATTCGCGCGGGGCCTCGCGGTCTAGTCTTTGGCGCTCATCCCAGCCCAACCGGCTCAGCACTGCATCGGCCAACTGCCCTTGCCCGATCTGGAGGTCGCGCCTGCCGCCAAGCAGCGGCGCAAGCCAGCCATCGGCATTTTGGGCCAGCGCATCGAGCGTCAACGCATCAGTCCCGGCGAAATGCGCGCGGGCGAGGAGGTCAGCCGGAACCAGTTCCCCCAGCTGTTCCACAGCTTTATCCATAAGTTTGTCCACAAGCATTTGGGGGTCGGGTGATGGGTCAGGCCCGCTTGCCAGCACGATTGCACCCAGACGCTTTTCCAACCGCGCCTCAAGCCGTTTTTCTTCCTTATTCCAATTGATTATCGAGCGTTTCTTGATTCGATTATGAAGAAAATTCTCAATCTCCAGCTCGCTCAATTCGGCTGCTGCGGTGATTCTTGCGCCTTTGGCCTGGCCCTGCGCATCGCCGATCACGATCCAGTCTGCCCGCGCCAACGGCGAAGCAGGATCGAGCTGGAACCCACGCCCGCCCGCCGCCAGCCATTGCTCGCCCGACGCATCGCGCCGCCTTGCGACAAAATTGGGCCGCGCCAGTGCCAGGAACAAGGCTGGATTGATCGCTTCGCGAACTTTGGCGCCTGTCAGATTTTCGGCCACCTTGGCCCATCTTGCCGCCAACTTGCGCGCCGCCCCGGCCCGGCTGCCCCGATCGCCATCCCACCGCGCCAGCCGTTGGAGCAGATCTTCGCCCCGCCCTCCCAGCC
>LOEX01000090.1 GCA_001516125.1 Sphingomonadales bacterium BRH_c42 | reverse complement strand
TCGAGCACGATGTAATCGCCCTTGCCCGCGATGGTCGAGATGATCCCGAGGTTGGCCTGATACCCGGTCGAAAACACCATGGCATGGTCCATGGCGTAAAATTCCTTGAGCGCTTCCTCGACTTCCTTGTGACCCTGATACGTTCCATTGAGCACGCGGCTGCCGGTTGTGCCCGCGCCGAACTGCTCGAGCGCCTGCTTGCCCGCTTCGATCACATCGGGATCGAAGGTCATGCCCATGTAATTGTAGGTGCCGAGCAGGATGGTGTCGCGCCCGTTGCAGATCGCGCGCGTGGGCGAGAGGACCTTTTCCATCACCAGATTGTACGGATCCTCGACCCCGCTCGCGAGCAGGTTCCGGCGCAATGCGATGATATCGTCGAACTTGGAAAAGAGATCGCCCGCCGGGCTCGTGCCTTCGCTCATGGTCTGGCGGTTCCTATTGATCCTGAAGCTTGGTCACCGCATCGACAAGCTGGCCGAAATTCTCGATCTCGGCCTGCTGGTTCATGCTGATGATGATGTCGAATTCATCTTCGATCGCGGCCACGAAATCCATCACCGTAAGACTGTCGAATTCAAGGTCGTTGGCGAAGGTGGTTGCGCCGCTGATCTCGACGCCCTTCTTGTTGAAGGGTTCGACCAGCGAATGGATCACAGCGTCAACGTCGGCACGGTCCATGAAGGCGTTCTCTTCTTTCCTGCGGCTTGCGCGATGCGACTGCGCTGCGATTAAGCTCGCGATTGCCCATGCGATTACGGAGCGAAAAAGGCAAGCGGATTGGTTTCGGGCACGCCCCGCCCGGCCCGCCGTTCAGGCGGGCAGCAGTTCCTTGACCGCATTCATGAACGGCATGATCGATACCGGCTTGGCGAGATAGCCTGCCGCGCCCGCCGCCCTGATCCTTTCCTCGTCACCCTTGCCGGCAAAGGCGGTGACGGCCAGCACCGGTATGGCAGCGAGCGCAATATCCCGCTTGGCCTGCTCGATCAGATCGACGCCGGAAATCCGGGGCAGCTGGATATCCATGATGATGAGGTGCGGTTGCAGCCTGCGCGCGGCATCGAGCGCAACTTCGCCATCGGCCACGGGCTCCACCTCATAGCCCTGCGTGCGCAAGACATCGCAAAACAGCTTCCGGTTGAGATCGTTGTCCTCGACAACCATGATTCTCTTTGCCACTTAACTTGTGTGCTCCTTTGCCAGGAGAGTAATACATTCGCTGAAAGGCACCAGACAATTCCGCCCGGACCATCTTCCCCCGTAATGCCCGGCCATGCGCCCGATGCACTGGCGCTGGCAGCGCTCGCCTGGATTCTCGAGGACGATGAGCGGGCGCAGCGCCTGCTCGCGCTGACCGGGCTCGAACCGGCCATGCTGCGCGGCGCATTGGGGGAAAGTTCGACGCATGTGGCCGTGCTCGAATTTCTCGCCAATCATGAGCCCGATCTGATACGCGCGGCCGAGGCGCTGACGGTAACGCCCGAAGATCTGATCGCCGCGATGGAGCACCTGCGCCGATGAGCCGTCCACTGATCATCTGCGACTGTGACGAGGTGCTGCTGCACATGATCGTACCCTTCAAGCAGTGGCTGGAGGAAGGCGAAGGCGTGCGCTTCGAAATGGTCGGCAACAATTTCGGCAATGCCATGCGCTGGGAATCCAGCGCCGAGCTGCTCGAGCCAAAGGAAGTCTGGCACTTCCTCGGCAGGTTTTTCGATACGCAGATGGACCGACAGATGCCGATTGCGGGGGCCGTCGCGGGCATCAACCGGCTGGCCGAAGCAGCCGATGTGGTAATCCTGACCAATCTTGCCGACGAGCGGCGTGACAATCGCGCAAGGCAGCTGGCAGATCATGGTATCACATCGCGGGTATTCACCAATCAGGGGCCCAAGGGCCCGGCGATCAGGTCCATCATCGAGGAATATGCGCCATCGCACAGCCTGTTCATCGACGATCTGCCGCAGCATCACGAATCCGCCGCGCAGGCGGCGCCGCTGACCAGCAGGCTTCATATGTGCGGTGAACCGATGCTGGCCCCGCATATCGAATGCGCGCACGAGGCCGGGCATGCGCATGCGCGGATCGACCAATGGAGCGAAGCCTTGCCATGGCTGCTCGAAGAACTGGAGAATGGACCGCGATGAATATCGAAACACGCCTAGAGGAACTGGGGATCACCTTGCCGCAGCCCGCTGCGCCGGTGGCAAGCTATGTCCCGGTGGTGGTTGCGGGTGGATTCGCCCATGTTTCGGGCCAGCTGCCTTTCGTCGATGGAACGCTGGTCACGGGCCGGCTGGGCGAGGATGTCTCGACCGAGGAAGGCATGGCGGCGGCGCGCGCCTGCGGATTGATGATCCTGGCGCAGGTGAAGGCGGCTCTGGGATCGCTCGAGAGGGTCGAGCGTGTCGTCAAGCTGGGCGCCTTCGTCAACTCGGCGGCGGATTTTACCGATCAGCCGAAGGTGGCCAACGGCGCATCCGACCTGATGGTCGAGGTGTTCGGCGATAAAGGGCGCCACGCGCGCGCGGCGGTGGGGGTGCCCGCGCTGCCATTGGGCGCGGCGGTAGAGGTGGATGCGATCCTTGCGGTTTCCGCGGCTTGACCGGCCCGCGCCCGATTGGCTGACGCGCTGGACCTATGCGCACCGCGGGCTCCATGGGGCCAGAGGTGACGGGCTTGTGCCGGAAAACTCGCTTGAAGGCGCACGGCTGGCGATAGCGGCAGGGCTTGGCATCGAATGCGATATCCAGCGCAGCCGTGACGATTACCCGATGGTGTTCCACGATTGGGACCTTGCGCGGCTGACGGGCGAGGAGGGCGAGACCGAGAGCCGGACCAAGGATGAGTTGCAGCAACTCACCTATGCCGGCAGCGATGAACATCCTGCGACGCTTGCCAAATTGCTCGAACTCGTCGCCGGGCGCGTCCCGCTGCTGATCGAGATCAAGTCGAAAGCCGGTTACGATGTAGCGCGCAGTTGCAAGCTCGCCGCCGATGGCCTGCGCGGATATTCAGGCCCCTGCGCCGTGATGAGCTTCGATCCGCGCGTGGCGCGCTGGTTCCGCCGCAACTCGCCGCAAACACCTTGCGGGCTGGTGATGCGCGAGGACGAGCACGGCCACACCCGGCGCGCCTGGCAGCGATACGCGGCGCTGTGGATCGCCCGGCCGCAGTTTCTGGCCTACCACATCCTGGCCTTGCCCAATGCTTTCACCCAGGGGCTGCGGCGCGCGGGCTATCCGCTGCTGACATGGACGGTCAATTCACCCGAGTTGCGCGATCGCGCGCTGGCCCATGCCGATGCGCTGATCGCCGAGGGAGCCGGTCTGGCATGAGCACCGGCGCGCTGACGGTCAGCATTGCCGCTTCGGTCGGGTCGATCGAGCGCGAGGCCTGGAATGCGCTGAACGGCAGCGGCAATCCCTTCGTTGCCCATGAATTTCTCACCGCGCTCGAAGATTCGGGCAGTGTGGGCGAGGGAACCGGCTGGCAGCCTGCGCCGATCATCATCACCGACGATCAGGATCGGCTCGTTGCCGCCATGCCCAGTTATGCCAAGGGGCACAGCCAGGGTGAATATGTGTTCGACCATGCCTGGGCAGATGCCTGGCAGCGGGCGGGAGGGCGCTATTACCCCAAGCTTCAGATTGCGGTTCCCTTTACGCCTGCCAATGGCCCGCGCCTGCTGCTGCGCGATACCAGCCTGGCCCCGCATCTGATCGAGGCGGCGCAAAGCGTGTGCCAGCACAGCGGGCTCTCATCGGCCCATGCCACTTTCATCGAACCCGCGCAGACCGCGATGTTCGAGGACGCGGGATGGCTGATGCGCAGCGACATCCAGTTCCATTGGCAAAACCGCGGCTATGCGGATTTCGGCGATTTCCTCGGCGCGCTGTCCTCGCGCAAGCGCAAGGCGATCCGCAAGGAACGCGAGGAGGCACAGCGCGGGATCGAGATCGTTCGGCTGAGCGGCGATGAAATCCGCGCCGAGCACTGGGATGTGTTCTGGGAGTTCTACCAGGACACCGGCGCGCGCAAATGGGGCACCCCCTATCTCACCCGCGATGCCTTCACCCTGATGGGTGCACGCATGGGCGAAAAGATCGTGTTGATTCTGGCGATGATGGATGGTCACCCGATTGCCGGGGCGCTCAACTTTGCGGGCGCTGAGGCGCTCTACGGGCGCTATTGGGGGTGCACGCTGGAGAGGCGCTTCCTGCATTTCGAATTGTGTTATTATCAGGCGATCGAGGTGGCGATTGAGCGCGGCCTCAACCGGGTTGAGGCGGGCGCGCAGGGCACTCACAAACTCGCACGGGGCTATGAACCGGTCACAACATGGTCAGCGCACTGGATCGCCGATCCCGGCTTTCGCGCCGCCGTTGCCGATTATCTGGAACGCGAGCGCATGGGAGTGGCACAAGACCAGAATTATCTTGGCGAAAGGACGCCTTTCAGGAGAATTTAGAGTGATTCCGAGTGAAATGGAACATTTCACGGCTCGGGAATCACGGTAAAACAAGAAACTAGACCCGGATTTTGATCCAATCAAAATCGAACAAGGTCTAGGCGGCCTTGCGGCGCTCTTCGATCAACCACTGGCGAGCGCGGCGCTGCGCCTCGGCGATTTCGCGCGCGGTCATTTCTTCGGAGATATCCGCCCGGCAGAATGCCGCTTCGTCGTGTCCTTTGGCCGCCGCCAGATTGAACCATTTGTGCGCCTCGATCAGATCGCACCACGCCCCGTGATTTCCCGTCGAGAACGCCACGCCGAGATCGAAGTACGCCGAAACTTCGCCCTGGGCCGCTGCGGCGAGGCAACTCGCAAGCAGCACATCGGCCTCGCGGCACGACACAATCGTGGCTAAGTCGCCCTCGATCCCTGTCAATTCCATCACCGTTCCCCCTTTGCCTTGCCGGGCCGGAATCTGCCTGCCCGCATGACGGTTTTCACCGGAACATGGTCAACAAATGGTTAACGGTCGGGCAAATTTCTTTGACCGACGTCCGCCGTGTTCACCAGTGATCAACTTCCAGAGTTTACTGCCAAAGCTTATTGGGGGCAGTGGGCAAAACCGCCTTGTGCGGCCCTGCCGCCCCGCCTATAGGCGCGCCAGACGAGCCACCGATCGCTTACGGAAAAGTCCGGGGCAGCAGGGGATTTGCGGTCTCGTGGCAACATTTTTGGGTGATGAGGACTGCATGGCCGCGGCTACATCGGACGAAATCGATATCCTTGAAAAAGCCAAGCGCAAGCTTGAGGCGGACTATGTTCCGAGTGACGACGAAGCATACATGAGCGAGCGGCAACGGAACTATTTCCGCATGCTGCTGCTCGAATGGAAGCGCTCGATCCACAACGCGGCCGATCAGACGCTGCAATCGCTGCAGAACGGCCCGATCCGCGAACCCGATCTCAACGACCGGGCCTCCAGCGAAACCGACTGGAGCATCGAACTGCGCACCCGCGATCGCCAGCGCAAGCTGATCGCCAAGATCGATTCCGCTCTGCGCCGTATCGACGAGGGCGAGTACGGCTATTGCGAGGTCACCGGCGATCCGATCGGGATCAAGCGGCTGATCGCGCGGCCTGTCGCGACCATGACGGTCGAGGCGCAGGAAGCGCACGAGCGGCAGGAAAAGATCTCGCGCGACGATTAGAGCTCGATGCGCGGAGCTGCGGCAGGTCCGGTGCGAACAATTCGGTTAATGCTTCCTTAGCCATTGCCGCGTTACGATCGGTGTCGTTCGGCGGCTCGGGCGCATGCCGGTTCATGTCGGCGTATAGCAGGTAACGGGAATTGGCATGGTTCAGGTCGAAAGACGCCAGCAGGATCGCTCCTCGTCGTTTCAACTGGCCGATCTCCAGCTGGAACAGGACCCTTCGCATTACCGCGTCAAGGTGCGCAATCTTTCGCGGACAGGGCTGATGGGCGAAGGCGGGGTGAAAGTGGCCTGCGGGACGCGGCTCACCGTCAATCTTGGGCCAATCGGCGCCATCGCCGGGTCGGTGGCCTGGGTTCAGGATGACCGGTTCGGCGTTGCCTTCGACGAGGAAATCGACCCGCAATCGGGCCTTGCGGACTTCGCGTAACATCGCTGGCACCGGCGGGTGCCCCGCTTCACTGACAATCGACGCTGACCCGGGGCGCACATGCTGCTAAGCGCATGTGGCGATGCGATTCTGCCTCTCCTTCCTGATCTGTCCCTTCCTGATCTGCCTGGCGCTGGCGGGCTGTGGCTCCTCGAACGGGGGCGGGCCCGTGGACGTGGCGATTATCGGCAGCGGCGAGAGCCTGTCCAGCCGGGGGGTGCGGCTGTCGCCTGCCGCGCAGCACCTGCGGGCGGCGACCGACGAAGGGCTGGTGGCGATGGACGCTTCGGGCCAGATCGTGCCGGCGCTGGCCGAAAGATGGATCGTGACCGACGATGGCCTGAGCTACATTTTCCGGCTGCGCAATTCGCAGTGGCCGAACGGCGACGAGATCACTGCGGGCCAGGTGCGCCGCATGCTGCTCGACAACCTGCGGCGCCTCGATGGCACGGCGCTGGGCCTGGACCTGGCCAAGATCAACGATGTCCGCGCCATGACCGGCAAGGTCATCGAGATCAAACTGACCGGCCCGATGCCCGATTTTCTGCGCCTGCTCGCCCAGCCCGAAATGGGATTTGTCCGCGATGGCAGGGGTTTCGGCCCGATGCAGGGCGCGCACGAAGACGGTGGTGACATCATCGTGCTCACCGCACTGCCCCCCGATATGCGCGGCCTTCCCGCGCTCGCAAATTGGGAGGAGACGACCCGCAAGATCAGGGTCCACGCCCTGTCGGCGCCCCAAGCGGTGGAGGCATTCGCTTCGGGCGAAGTCGACCTGGTGCTGAACGGCAGGGTCAGCGACCTGCCCCATGCCGATACGGGTCCGCTGTCGCGCGGCACTATCCGGATAGATGCAGCGCTGGGTCTGCTGGGCCTGGCGGTGCGGAACGAGGAAGGGCTGCTGGCACAGGCGCCGCTGCGCGAGGCGCTGGCCATGGCGATCGATCGATCGGCCTTGATACAGGCGTTCAACATCGGCGGCTGGCAGGCCTCGCCGGAGGTGGTCCCGCGTTCGATGTGGGGCGCCGTGGAGCCGGCCCGGCTACGCTGGGCCAGCGCGCC
>LOEX01000089.1 GCA_001516125.1 Sphingomonadales bacterium BRH_c42 | reverse complement strand
CGCTTGCGGCCGGCGGGAAAGCCGGTGCCTAGCCGCGCCATCAGGCCAGACCCACGATGTTGGCCGCGGTCGTGCCTGCGGCGCGCACCGCGCTCACACGCACATCGAGGATGGCGCCGCTTGCGACGTTACGAAATGTAACATCAACGTCATTGTCGAGCGCGCGGAGCGTCACATCGCCGCCCAGTCCAATATAGAGCGCCTTGGTCACGCGATCGAGGTCGCCAGAGTCGCTCGGGGTAATGGCGAAGCAATACTGCGCAGGCGAGATGAGGCTGTCTGTCGAATTTTGAAATGGGTCTCTTGGCATGCGATGTCTCCTTTGTGAACAAAAAGAGAACATCGGCTATGCGTGAAGAATGTTGTAGGAAAACCCTTTTTACACGGCGCCCAATCCGCCTGGCGCGGTTGCGAGCGGGCGCGACATGTGAAAGTGCCGTTGCGCACGCACTTTCGGAGGTCGAATGGCGACGATTGAAGGCATTGCGGGAATCGATCCTGCCGGTGCGGCGCAGCGCCGGAGGCAACCGGCCCTTAGCAGATCGCATTGGCTACGCCTGGTCCCGCTGTTGCTGCTCGCCTACTCGATCCTCTTGCCGCAGGAATTGCGGGTCAACCTGGCTGGTCAGACCATCTATCCCTATCGCGCGGTCATTCTTCTGCTCGCGCCTTGGACATTCTACCAGCTGCTTTCGAACCGGCACCGCTACCTTATGGTTGATGCGCTGGCGCTGCTCGGTTGTGGCTGGATCGTGATCGCCATGATGGTGGTCTATGCGCCGGGCGAAGGGTTCCTGCGGGGAATGGCGATCGCGCTCGATATCATGGCTCCCTATCTGATCGGGCGCTGCTCGATTCTCGAAATTTCCGATTTTCGCCGGTTCCTGATCAGCCTTGCGCCCGGTGTCGGGCTTGCTGCGCTTAGCCTGCTGGCAGAAAGCGCCGTGGGCGCTCCGCTCGTGCGCCCGGCAATGGCAAGCATCTTCGGGGCGTTGCCGTTCTATTACGGGGGCGAGGAAGTGGCCAATCTCACCCTCGATCCAAGTTTCCGTTTTGGACTGCTGCGGGCCGCCGGACCATTCTCGCATGCAATCCTGGCGGGGTTGTTCTTCGCCAGTCTGTTTCCGCTCTACGCCTTGTCAGCGATCAAGGGGTGGCCGAAAAAGGCTGGATGGATATCGTCGTTACTGGGCGTCCTGTCATGGAGTTCGGCCGCCATACTGGGTTTGTTGATCGGCGCCGTTCTGGTCGCCTACGACTGGTTGCAGAAGCGGGTAGAAATCTTCAGTTGGCGAGCGCTTGCAGCCGCCAGTGCAGTGTCGGGACTGGTCATCCACCTGGTATCGCAGAATGGCATAATCAACATTCTGGTGCGCCTTACCCTCGATCCACAGACTGGCTTCTACCGGTTGCTGATCTGGCGGCATGGTATCGAATCGATCAGGAAGCATCCGCTGGGCGGGATCGGCTATGCAGCGTACGAACGTCCCGACTGGATGAGTTCATCGATCGATTCGCAGTGGCTGGTGCTGGGGGTGCGCCATGGTCTTGTCGCCGCGGTGACGCTGTTTGCCGTGGCCTGCATCGCGATCGTGGCGGTCGGCATGGCCAGCCTGCGCCACGATGAATTGGACAGGCGCCTGCTGGTCGGGTTTGCCATCACCCTGTTCATGATGACGCTGATGGGCTTTACCGTGGCATTTTTCGGCGGCGTGCTGATCTGGTATTTCCTGCTTCTGGGCCTGGGGCTGACTCTGTCTCAGTTGGCGCCGCAGCAAGCTCAGGCCTGAGCGGACCGGGCGCGCAGCGCTGCGTTCAGCCCTTCGGCAAAACCTTTCGCAATCGCAGGCCGCATAAAGCGCCTGGCATCCTCGCTATGCTGCCATTCGGCAAGCTCGGCCTTGATTCGCTGCTCGTTGTCCATCGCGAAACGCATCGCCGCAGCGATCGATCGGGGCGATCGGGCATCGACCCGCATGGCAAAGGACCGGCCTGAAAAATATCCATCGACCGCCGCCCCGGCGGGATAGATGATCGGAAGACCGGCAAACAGCGCCTCGATGAAAACCAGTCCGAATGTTTCGCGGTGCGATGGGAGCACCAGCGCGATGCTTTCATTCATCCCGCGGGTGAGCGCCTCGCCTTCAAGGTGGCCGGGAAAGTCGAAATCCGGCGACTCCCTCGTTGCGGACTTGCATGCGCGCAGGTCGCGCTCGCTTCCGCCGCCGGCAATGGTGCAACTGACGTCGCGCGCTTCGCCTCGCAGGATGCGCATGGCGCTTGCAATTGCGGCAAGGTTCTTGTTGCGATGGGCGTGCAGATGGAAAGCGCTGAGAAAGCGGCGCGAGCCGGGCCGGGGTGCGATAGCGGCTTCATGTTCGCCCATCGGGCAGGGGACGATGTGGATCGACCCCCCGGCCTTCCCCAACCTGCCCTGTACGGCCTGCGCCGTCCATGGGGCGAACGCGAAGATGGCGCTGGCCGATCGCCAGATGCGGGCAAATTCGGGCTTCAGATCGGGACGAGCCGCAAGGATTCTGCAATCGGTATTTCCCTGCAGGGTCAGCGCATAAGGTATACCCAGGAGCTGCGAGGCGCGGGATACGGCGATCCCCTCGATCGTCAGCTTGTGTGCGACAATCAGGTCGGGCTTGCCGCGCTCGACCGTCCATTGCGCCAGCCAATCGCCCAGACGGCGCAGCATCGCCGCGTGAAACAAGCCGCGCGCGGGTGCCGCATATTGCAGCGCCCGTCCGTAAGCGAAGGGGTGGCTGCTCACTTCGATCGGCACCGCCCCCAACATCCGGCGCCAACCCATCAGTCCGGGTGAAACGCGATTGATCGAGACGACTTCGTGGTGGAAGCTGTCCCCGGTCAGGTCGATCAGCCGCCGGATAACCTGCGTCTTGCGATCGTCGAAGGGGTCCGGAAAGTCGCCCGACAGGTGCAATATCCTCGCCGACATCAGGCTTTGTGGCTGCCGTGTTCCCCGGGCGAATAGACGTAGTAGTGATACTGGTAGTCGTAGGATTCGCCCGCCTGCAATGCACGGTACTTGGAGAGCACGATTCCGGCGACCGACGCGCCTGTCGCGCGCAGGCGGCGCAGCGAGGCGCGAACCTGGCCGAACTGGACCTTGTTGGCTTCAACCACGAAGATCGTCGCATCGACATGGCGGGCAATCAACGCGGCATCGGCAATCCCCATCACGGGCGAAGTATCGAAGATTACCACCGAGTAGGCCTTCCGGTTGCGCTCGATGAACTCGCGGACCTTGTCGGACGAGAGCAGATCGACCGGATTGGGCGGGGTGGCGCCCACCGGAATGACATCGAGATTGTCGGGCGTTCCCGGCAGATAGGTGTCGGCCTGTTCGACATGCCCCAGCAGTATCTCGGCAAAGCCTGCGGACGGTGAACGATGGCCGAACTGGTGCGCGATCGATGGCTTGCGCAGATCGGCGTCGACCAGCAAGGTCTTGCGCCCGCGCCGCGCAAAGCCCTTGGCCAGCACGACGGAGGTCGTCGTTTTGCCTTCGGAAGCCTGGCTGCTGGTGAATTGCAGCACGTTGCGATCGCGCGGGATCGAATAGTCGATGTTGGTCAGGATCGAGGAATAGGCTTCGGCAAGCGCGCTGAAACCGTCTTCCAGTTGCAGGGCAACCTCGCCTTCGTCGACATAAGGGGTATGGCCGATCAGCGGGAAGCCCAGCTTCTGCTCGATTTCCTCGAACGAGCGCAGCCGGTCGTCAAACGCCTCGCGCAGGACCACGAGGCCACCGGCAAGCCCCATGCCTGCAAACAGGGCAATGATGAGATTGATCATGAGGTCGGGCGAGACCGGACGTTGCGGAACATCGGCTTCGTCCAGCCGGCTGACAGTCCCGGCTCTGACGTTGGCCGCGGTCGAGATTTCGTTGAAGCGCGCCAGCAGGCTTGCCATCTGGTTGCGCAGCGCCGCCGCTTCGCGGTCCAGCAGATTGAATCGTACCCGCCGGTCCTGCTCAGTCAGCGATGCGCCCGAGGCCGCATCAAGCTCTCGTCGCAGCGCCTGCTCCTGACGAGCAGCAACTTCATATTCCCGGCGGATCGAATTCTTGATGTCGGATCCAATTCGTGCCGCTTCGGCATCGGTGCTCGCCACCTGGGCAATGATCTCGGCGACCGCAGGGTAGGAATCGTCGTAGCGTTGGCGCAGGTCGGACAACTGACGCAACAGATCCGCCTTCGACTGCTCAAGCTGCTGGATGACAAGGCTGGACTGCACTTCACGGACCTGTTCGGGCGGGGCATTGGCGATTGCCAGCCACCGCTGCTCGGCAACAATTCGCTCGGCGCGAGCGCGCACATAGTTGTCGTTCACATTGGCCAGGTTGCTGCCGGTGATCGTCGGCCCGTAAAAGGTGCTGTAGCCGCCCAGGAAGTCGTTGGCTCCCGTGCCAGTCGTCTGATTCACGATGCCGTTGCGCCTGGCATAATCGTTCGCGGCGAGTTCCGCTTCCTGCACGCGCGTGCGCAGTTGGTCGATCTGGTTCTGGAGATACTCCTGCGCATATCTGTTGGTCTCGAGATTGCGCTCGGCATCCTCGCGCACGAATGCATCGGCGTAGGCATTGGCAATGGTTGCGGCGACTGCCGGATCGCCCCATCGAAAGCGGATCGGGACGATCCGGTTGCTGACGGGTATCTCCGCTTTCACGTTGGCCTGCAACCGGCTGATTGCCAGGAGCTCGCGCTGGCGGCGCCAGGCGGCCTCATCCATTCCCTCGGGCCGACCGGAAAGCGTATCCGACCCAAGAAATGCGGAATCGCCAGCAAGGTCCAGCTTTTCCATGACGCGCCGCGCCATCTTCCTGCTTTCGATGACCGATCCCTGCGTTTCCATATAGCGATAGACTTCGTTGGTCGCGAGACCGGGCTCGATATTCTGCCCCTCCACAATATTGCTGCCCCAGGGATCGATCCGGACGGTCGCAGCGGCCTGGTAGATCGGCTTGGTGAGCAATGTGGCGATCAGCCCCGCGAGCAGTGCTACGCCGATGGAAGCCGCGATCAGCCAACGCTGGCGGAATACTATGCCGCGCAGATCCGCGGCGGAAAGCAGCGGGACGCCCGGATGGTGGGGATGCCTGTCTGCATGCGGCATGAAGCGTTCAACCCAGCCCGCCTCCGATGACGTGTGTGTGGGCGGCGGGGCAACATGCTCGTTCATTGTCGCCCTCAGTTCTGAAGATTGGTGAAGACGGCAAAGAACGGCACAGCGCGCAGTACGTCCTGCCAGAACTGCGACAGGCCCGACAGGCCGACCACCACACGGTCACCCGGCTGGATCACCGGGTCGATCATGGTACCTTGCCTTATCGCACCGTAATCGAAACGAGCGACAGCAAGGCCACTGGCAGTATCGCGAAAGATCGCCACCTCGTCGAGCTTGGCAACGCGGCTTGGTCCTTTGGCCAGCGACAGTGCCGAGGATAATCTGGCGCCGGGTTGGAAATCATACACGCCGGGTTCGACCACCGAGCCTTCGACCGTCACCAGATGCGACGAGTATTCGAGCACGTTGACGCTAACCTGCGGGCGTTTGAGGCCCGATGCCGAAAGTCCCCGCGCGATGGCTTCGGCGAATTCACCGCTGGTTTGCCCTTGCGCCAATATCTGGCCGGCCAGCGGCACCGACACGAGCCCATCGGCACCCACCGGCACGCGTTCGATCGAAAGATCGGGTTCGCGAAGGACCCTGACCGAAACGATGTCGGCTGCGCGCAGGCGATAGACGGGGGCCGGATCGTCCGCATAGCCGGCCTGCCCAAGTTCGGCGATGGGCACTGCGGCAACCGGTCCGGGCGCAGGCGGCGGCGCTTGTCCGCACGCCGCAAGCAGGCCGGCGAGCAGCACGGCCGCAATGTCGCGGATAATTTTACCGTCCCCGGGCAGGTTCACTTGGTTGCGCCCCGATTGTTATCTGGATGGCTCCTTATGACAGGCACCCGTCACGAGCAACCTTCGACGCAGCACCGGTTGCGCGAAGTGTAAAACTTATCGACAGCTACGCGGCCTAAGCGGGTGGATGTGAAAGAAATTCGGGGCAAATTGGGGGTTCGATTCCGGGCGTCCGCCCGAATCAGGCACCGGGGCGGGAGGCTTATGAGCGGACCTTCGACATTCGGCCTGATTGCGGCAGGGCTCTACTGCGTTACGGGCTC
>LOEX01000088.1 GCA_001516125.1 Sphingomonadales bacterium BRH_c42 | reverse complement strand
CGATCGGCCGCGACCGCGTCGATCGCCGCCCCCGCCTGCTGCGCCTCGGCAAACAGCCGCAAGGCCTCGCCGGGTCGCTGCGAACGGACCTGAGCGGCCGCCATGCCCAGTTTGGCCTGCGAATTACCCGGCGCAAGATCAAGTGCACGGCTGAAGAAGCCGATCGCGGCTTCCAGATCGTTCAGTTGCAGTGCGGCATGGCCCGCCTCGACCAGGGCCGAGGTGTCGCCAGGACTTGCGGCGAGGCGGCGGAGAGCAACATTGAGCCGTTCGACTTCGGCCGATCCCGTCGACTGGATCACCTCGCGGCTGACCACTGTCTGTGCCGCTGCGGGTGCCGCAGGCAGACCCGCCACCGCCAGTGCGAGGCCGAGCATCGCACGCGACCGCAAAGGAGGTGCCGCGGGCCGCAGGGGCGAAAGGATGGCGCATGGACTGGACATGAGAGGCGATTCGATAGCGCCTCTCATATGACAGGCAGATGAAGCGCGCACAGCACCGTGCGATGCCGCGAGCCTTATACGCGATCTACTGGTTGTTCTGACGCCCCAGGAAACGCGGAATGCTCAGCGACGAGCCACCCTCGTCGCCGTCATTGTCATCTTCCTCTTCGTCATGCTCTTCACTGGCGCCGCCGCCGCGCGAAAGGCTGGCCATGCGCTCGAACAGCGTGTTGCCACCAACCGGGGCTCCGCTGCCGCCAGCGCCGGAACTGCCGCCGGAACCACCACCGGAACCGCCGCCACCCAGAATTTGCCGACGCCGTCCTTCTCCAGGAACCGGTGCAACATATTCGCCGGACGAACCGCTCGCGCCCTCGTCAGAAGGCGATGACGGTTCTTCGGTCATGTCGCTCGACAGGTCGAACGGCTCGTCTTCGTCCTCGGGCTCGCCGTATTCGTCGGCTTCCCGCTGGCCAAATCCGGTTTGACCGCCCATTCCGGAGGCGCCGCCGACGTATTCGCCCTCTTCGTTTCGAAGCCCGGCCAATGGATCGACGATGCCGTCGCCTTCGTCGCTCTCCTCTTCCGAATAGTCGGCATCGTCCTCAAATGCCTGCATGCCCGACAGGTCGAAGGGCTCGCCTGCGTCGCTCGGGAATGCCGCTCCGGTCGGCTCCGGCTCGATCGATTCCTCTTCTTCGGGAACGTCGAGCAAGGGCTCGCTGTCGCCGCGACGGCCATAGGTCGGCATTTCATCGAATTGATCATCGCTCGACATCTCGAAGGGATCGCCCTGAGTTTCGTCGGTCGAAAGTTCCAGCACCGGTCGTTTGGGCGGGCGTGTGCTGCCCAGCGAAAAGGGTGCCGGTTCGCTCGCATGGAGCACCGCGCCCTGTTCGATCCCGGTTGCGACCACCGAAACCCGGATCCTGCCCTGCAGGTCGGGATTGAACGCCGATCCCCAGATGATGTTGGCGTCCTCATCCACCAGTTCGCGGATATGGTTCGCCGCTTCATCGACTTCGAGCAGCTTCATGTCTTCGCCGCCGATGATCGAGATGATCACGCCCTTGGCGCCCTGCATGCTGACACCGTCGAGCAACGGATTGGCGATCGCCCGCTGCGCCGCTTCGAGCGCGCGGTTTTCCCCCTCACCCTCACCCGTGCCCATCATCGCCTTGCCCATTTCGCTCATGACCGAGCGGACATCGGCAAAATCGAGGTTGATGAGCCCCGGCATGACCATCAGGTCGGTGATCGAGCGAACGCCCTGTTGCAGGACTTCGTCGGCCAGCTGGAAGGCTTCCTTGAAGGTGGTTTCCGGCTTGGCGACCAGGAACAGGTTCTGGTTGGGAATGACGATCAGCGTATCGACGTGGTTCTGCAATTCCTGGATGCCGGACTCGGCAGCGCGCATCCGGCGCGCACCCTCGAACATGAACGGCTTGGTCACCACGCCGACCGTCAATACACCCTTGCGCCGCGCGGCCTCGGCAATCACCGATGCCGCGCCCGTTCCCGTGCCCCCGCCCATACCGGCAGCGATGAACACCATGTTGACGCCTTCCAGCGCATCCTCGATGTCACTCACGGTTTCTTCCGCGGCCGCCCTGCCCACTTCCGGGCGGGCCCCCGCGCCCAATCCGCCGGTGATATGGGGGCCGAGCTGGATGCGCTTCTCGGTAGCCGACAAGCTCAGCGCCTGCGCATCGGTATTGGCGACGATGAAGTCCACCCCCTCGATCTCGGCCGCGATCATGTTGGCGATAGCGTTGCCTCCGGCTCCGCCAACCCCGATCACGGTGATCCTAGGGCGAAGGTCCTCCTTTGACGCAGGTCCGATATTGATACTCATCCTGTCTTCCTCCGTAAGGCGGGCAGCCTCACCTGAATACACTGTCCGAATGTGGCACAAACACGAATTGCCGTAGATAGCGGGTTTCCCCTTATCCACAGTGACCGATGATGAAGCATGGCCATTCACAAGCCCTTAAAAATACTGCCTGAGCGCATTCAGCAAGCGCGACACGCTTTTGGGCGCCCCATATCGTGACGACATCTGATAATTCTGCCCGATCGTGCGGATGTCCACCGGATCATCCGCGGCATAAAGGCAAAGTCCGGCCAGCGTTGAAAAACCTGGCGTTGCATGCGCTTCGGGCAGGCCGCGCAATGCCATCGGCCGACCGATCCGGCAGGGCCGGCCCAGCGCCCCCTGCGCATATTCGGCGATCCCCGCCAGCTCCGCCCCGCCGCCCGTCAGCACGATCTGTCCGCCGTGCGGCCCGGTGAAACCCATGTCCTTGAGTGCCCGGCCGATCTCGCGCGTGAGCAAGGCAAGATTCTGCGTTACGATCGAAACCAGTTCGGCACGGGCAATGCTGCGATCCGCCGCCTTGCCCGGCGCCGCGCCATCATCTGACGGCGGAGCGATCAGGATCATCTCGCGGTGGTCGGCAGGACTGGCCATGGCTGAACCCGAAACGCATTTGAGCCGCTCCGCCTCGAACCGGCGCGTACCGAAGGCCGAAGCGATCGCATCGGTGATGTCCGATGACCCGAACGGCAACGCGAAAAGTCCCAGAAGCATTCCGCCCGCATGAACCGCAACATTGGTTACGTCGGCACCGACCTCGACCAGCGCCACGCCCAGATCGCGTTCTTCGTCGCTGAGGCAGGCATATCCGGCGGCAAGCGGGGCCGCAACCACCGCCTCGACATCGAGATGCGCATTCTGCACCGCTTCGGTGAGATTGCGCACCGGAGCCCCGTCAGCCAGCGTGATGTGAATGTCCACCCCCAGCCGTTCTGCGTGCAGGCCGCGCGGATTGGCGACGCCATGCGCACCGTCAAGCGTATAGTGGGCGGGCTGGGCATGCAGCACCATTCTGCCGTCGGGCTGGATCGCATCGCGCGCAGCCAGCAGCAACGCCTGGATGTCTTCCTCCTCGACGCGCCGCCCGCCGATATCGATCTCGACCTTCGATACGCGGCTCGCCAGCCCTGCCCCGGCGCAGCCGACCCACACGCTCTGGATGCTCGTTCCGGCATTCTTCTCGGCGCGTTCCACGGCATCGCGAATGGCGTAGGTCGCGGCGGCCATGTCGGTAACATAGCCGCGCTTGATCCCCTGGCTGGCGCGGTGCCCGGAACCCATGACCTGAAGCTCGCCGGTTTCGGTGAGCCCCATGATCATGGCGGAAATGCGGAACGATCCCGGGTTGACCGCGCCGAATACCTTGATGAATCTGGGCTGCGCCATCAGCCGGGCTCCTCCGTTCCGAGGGTTTGCTCGGCACGTCCGGGAATGCGCATGTAGATGCGCGGCGGCGCACGCATGTCGAATGTTTCGACCTTTCCGCCCAGCAACCGGTTCTGTCCATCGAGCCGTGCAAATGAAATGAGTGCGGAGGCCGATTCTTCCTCGCCCTCCGGCAGCGCAAGTACCTGACCGGTCCGGAAGGTCAGGTTCCAGCGGCGATTGCCGACCCATTCGGCAGCCTTGACCTGCGGACGCAGCGCTGGCGCTGCATCGAACAGGCGTTCGAGCGCGCCGACCCGGCGACCTGCACCTGGGCCGGAAATCAGCAGCCGGTCGGCAGCGGCTCTGGCCGAAACAGGCTCAAGTTCCACGCCGTCACGATCGATCAGTACCATCCGGCCAGGCTTTACCAGCACCGCGTGGGGTTGCCGCTCGACGATGTCGACCACCAGCCGGTCAGGCAACTGGCGCGAGACGCGCGCGTCCTTCACCCAGGCGAGCTCCATCAGCTCGCTGCGGATCGCCGCCAGGTTGACACGCGGCATGGGCATATCACGCTGCCGCAGCACGCGCTCATAGACACGCTGCTCGTTCATGCGTTCGGTTCCGGTCACACTGACATTTCGCACCGCAAACCCGGCATCGGCGGCAAGAACCGCCACATGCGCCCCGACAAAGGCGAAAAAGCCGGTAATGCTGGCGATGAACCACGCCGCTGCCATAACCACGCCGAGAATGATGAACAGGAATATCCGGTGCAGCTGCTCCTCGGTAAATGGCAGGAGCCCCATCAGCGCATCGACGATCCGGCTGGTGCTCGCCCTTGCCCGCCGGGCCTGGGTGGCGCGGTTGCTCGACCTGGTCGCACGCCTCAGGCCAACCGCAGTTCGCTTAACGACCGCCATCGCCGCCCCCTGCAATCCCGCCGCCGCGCGCACGGCCCAGTGCCTCGGCAACGATCGCCTCGACCAGATCGGCATAGCTCATGCCCGCATGGCGCGCCTGTTCGGGCACCAGGCTCAAGGGCGTCATCCCCGGCTGCGTATTGGTTTCGAGCACGAACAGGCCAGCCTCGCCCTGTTCGTCATCCCAGCGGAAATCGGTGCGGCTGCATCCCTTGCAACCCAGCACCCTGTGCGCGCGCACCGCGTAATCGCAGCACAGCGCAGCGATTTCTGGCGGAATCTGCGCCGGGCAGACATGTTCGGTCAGCCCTTCGGTATATTTGGCATCATAGTCGTAAAAGCCGGATTTGGGCTTGAGCTCGGTAACGCCAAGCGCGCGCGGACAATCGGGGCCGTCGATCACCGCAGTGGTGAGCTCGCGCCCGCGAATGAAGGGCTCGGCCAGAAGTTCGCGGAATTCGTGCCAAGGGCCGGCAACATCGCGCCTGATCGGGTTGCCGTAGTTGCTCTCATCGGTGACGATCGCGACCCCCACCGACGAACCTTCGTTGACCGGCTTGAGCACATAGGGGCGCGGCAGCGGATCCTTTGCGTAAAGGTCTTCGCTATGCACGATCCGCCCGCCGGGCATGGGGATACCATGCGGCACCAGTGCCTGCTTGGTCAGCTGCTTGTCGATCGCGATGACCGAAGTGGCGAGGCCCGAATGCGTATAGGCAATGCCCATCAGATCGAGCATGCCCTGCACCGTGCCATCTTCGCCCGGCACGCCGTGGAGCGCGTTAAAAACCACATCGGGCGCGGCTTCGGCAATCCGCGCGGCAACCTGCCGGTCCATGTCGATGCGGGTGACGCGGTAGCCGCGCTCCTCCAGAGCATCGGCCACGCCCTTTCCGCTCATCAGCGAGACTTCGCGCTCGCTCGCCCAGCCGCCCATCAGGACCGCGACATGAGGTTTGCCCGTCTCGCTCATTTACGCCCCACTCGCTGAATTTCCCATTCCAGTTCGATTCCCGATTGCGCGCGCACGCGGCGGCGCACCTCTTCGCCAAGCGCCTCGATATCGTTGCTGCTGGCATCCCCGGTGTTGATGAGGAAATTGGTGTGCTTCTCGCTCACCTGCGCACCGCCGACGGCAAGGCCGCGGCAGCCCGCCGCATCGACCAGTTCCCAGGCCTTCTTGCCGTCTGGATTCTTGAAGGTTGAACCGCCGGTCTTGCTGCGCAGCGGCTGTGACTGTTCGCGGCTTGCGGCGATGCGGTCCATTTCCGCCTTGATCGCCTCGGGAGCTTCGGGATGGCCGCGAAAGGTCGCGCTCACCACCACCGCGCCTTCAGGCAGTTCGGAATGACGATAGCTGTATCCCAGTGCTGCCAGCGGCAGCGTCACCAGTTCGCCCGAACGCAGCACGACCTCGCATTCTACCAGCACATCCTTGACCTCGCGCCCATAGGCCCCGCCGTTCATGCGCACGAAGCCGCCGACCGTGCCGGGGATCGAACGCAGGAATTCAAGCCCGCCGATCCCCGCGTCGCGCGCGGTTGAGGAAACGAGAATGCCGCTCGCCCCGCCGCCGCATTTCATCGTTACCGCGTCGAGCATCTCAACCTTGGCGAAAGCCTTGCCCAGTCGTACCACCACGCCGGGCACGCCGCCATCGCGCACGATCAGGTTCGAACCGAGCCCGAGCGCCATCACCGGAACTTCGGGATCGAGCGCGCGGAGAAAATCACACAGATCGTCAGCATCGGCAGGTTCGAACAGCCAGTCTGCCGCGCCGCCGCTCTTGAACCAGACCAGCGGGGCGAGCGGGGCCTTGGCGGTGAGCTTTCCACGCACCCTGGGCAGGGTATCGGCCATCATGCCTGCCTCCGCGCAGCAATCGCCGCCGCCAGTCCTGCCGCCCATTTGGTGATGTCGCCCGCACCCAGGCAGACCACATGATCGCCCGCGGCCAGATCGCTCGCCAGTGGCCCGGCCAGATCGTCCTTGTCCGCCACCGTCTGGGCATGGCGATGCCCGCGCGACTTGATCCCTGCCACCAGGGCTTCGGAACTTACGCCTTCGACCGGTTCTTCGCCCGCCGCATAGACCGGCGCGACATAGACCCGATCGGCCTCGTTGAAACAGGTCTGGAAATCCTCCATCAGATCGCCCAGCCGCGAATAGCGGTGCGGCTGCGCCACTGCGATCACGCGCCCGCCCGCAGAGGCGCTTGCCTCGCGCGCGGCAGCAAGCACGGCCCTGATCTCGACCGGGTGATGTGCATAGTCATCGATGATGACTGCAATCCCGCCTTCACAGGGCACTTCGCCCACGCGGGTAAAGCGCCGCCGCACCCCGCCAAAGCGGGCAAAGCCATCGCGGATCACGTCATCATCGCAGCCCATCTCGATCCCCACCGCTATGGCGGCCAGCGCGTTCTGGACATTGTGCCGCCCCGGCATCGGCAGGCGCACGTTTGCGATTGTGCGATCGGCCTCACCGCGCTGGCGCACCACCACGTCGAAGCAATTTCCGCCCGCATCGGGCCTGACATTGACCCCGCAAATATCGGCCTGAAGCGAGAAGCCGTAAGTGATCACGCGCCGGTCGCGGACCTTGCCGATTACCGCCTGAACCTCAGGGTGATCGATGCACAGCACTGCCGCGCCATAGAACGGCACATTATGGATGAATTCGACGAATGCGCGCCTGACCCCGTCGAAATCGCCATAGTGGTCGAGATGTTCGGGATCGATATTGGTGACCACCGCTATCGTGCCGTCGAGCCGCAGGAAACTGCCGTCGCTCTCGTCGGCTTCGACCACCATCCAGTCGCTATCGCCGAGGCGGGCGTTGGAGCCATACTGCTCGATGATCCCGCCGTTGATCACCGTGGGATCGATCCCGCCTGCATCGAGCAGCGCGGCGATCATGCTGGTCGTTGTCGTCTTGCCATGCGTACCGGCAACCGCGATGGTCGATTTGAGGCGCATCAGCTCGGCCAGCATTTCCGCGCGGCGTACCACGGGAATGCGGTTTTCAAGCGCGACGGCCACTTCGGGGTTGCTGCGTTTTACCGCGCTGGAGGTAACCACGACCGCCGCGCCTTCGACGTTTTCGCGGGCGTGGCCAATGCTCACAGGAATGCCGCGTGCGCGCAGGCGCTCGACACTCGCGCCTTCGGCCATGTCGCTGCCCTGCACATGGTAGCCCAGATTGTGCATCACCTCGGCAATGCCAGACATGCCGATACCGCCGATCCCGACGAAGTGGATGGTCCCGATATCGGTGCCGACGCCTTTCATTCGCCCGCGTCCCTGCTGGCGCCATGGTTCGCAGGGGCGGCTTGTCCAGCCGCGCGCGGCGCCTGCCCATCGACGCGGATGACGTCCATCATCTCCGCGCCGCCGAAGCTTTCGACCAGATCGGCAAGATCGCGCGCGGCATTGGGACGCCCGCAGTTCCACGCGCCATGCGCAGCGTTGGCCAGCGTGTGCGGAGCCTGCGCCATGGCCTGGATCTGCTTGGCAAGTTCCTTGGCATCGAACCGGTCCTGCCGGATCATCCGCGCCCCGCCCGCTTGCACCATCTCGCGGGTGTTGGCGGCCTGATGATCGTCGGTCGCGATCGGCAGCGGGATCAGGATCGCCGGGCGGCCCACCGCGGTCAATTCAGCGATGGTCGATGCACCCGCGCGCCCGATGAACAGGTGGCAATCGGCCAGCCGCGATTCCATGTCCTCGAAATAGGTGCCAAGTTCGGCGGGAATATCGTGATTGCGATAGCGCTCGCGCACCCGCGCCAGATCCTCGGGCCGGCATTGCTGCGTCACCTGAAGCCGCTGGCGCAGCGCAGGTTGCAGCATGGCAAGCCCATCGGGCACCACTTCGGAAAGAACGCGCGCGCCCTGGCTACCGCCGGTGACCAGGACCCGCAGAATGCCGTTTTCGGTGAAGGCGGGAAAATCCTGGTTCCGAAGCGCCAGCACCTCGGCGCGCACCGGGTTTCCGACCAGGTGCGTCTTGGCCAGGTGCCTTTCCTTGAGCCGCTCGATATCGGGGTAGGCAGTGGCGACGGCGCTGACCCTGCCCGCCAGCAGGCGGTTGACCCGGCCCAGCACCGCGTTCTGTTCGTGGATCACTGTGGGCACACCGGCGGACGTGGAAGCGAGCATCGCCGGCAGCGAGGGATAGCCGCCAAACCCCACCACTGCACTCGGCTGGTATGCTTCCATCAGCCGCAGCGCCATCCGCCGCCCTTCGAGCACCGCACGGATGCCGCGCAGCCATTTGAGCGGGTTCTTGCCGAAACGCCCGGCGGGCAACACATGCGCGGTCAGAAAATCGGGCCTGCCGGGCAGCGCCGCGCCGCGTTCATCGGTGATCAGCGCCACATGGTGCCCACGTCCGTGCAGTTCGTGCGCCAGTGCGTAGGCGGGAATGAGGTGCCCCCCGGTTCCGCCGGCGGCCAGGATATAGTGCTTGCTGGCGCCCTTGCGCATATCGCCGCTCATGCCGCATCGTCCCTTTGCCCAAACAAGGCCATGAGGCCGGGCGTTTCAGGCTTGAGATAGGGATTGCGCCGCGTGATCGCCAGCAACAACCCCACGGTCATGCATACGGCAATCGTCGACGAGCCACCATAGCTGACCAGCGGGAGCGTCATCCCCTTGGACGGAAACAGTTGCAGATTGACCAGGATGTTGATCATCGCCTGCCCTCCAATCTGCGCGATCAGCCCTGCACCGGCGAGCAATGCGAACAGGTTCTCCTCGTCGAACAGCCTCAGCAGCACGCGCAGCATCAGCCCCAGATACAGCAACACGACCAGCAGGCACGCGACAAGCCCGAATTCTTCGCCGATCACCGAGAAGATATAGTCGGTGTGCGCTTCCGGAAGGCTCATCTTGCGCACACCCAGCCACAATCCGCTGCCTGTCCAACCGCCTGCCAGCAACGTGCGTTCGGCCAGATCGACCTGATCGAAGGCGGTTCCGCCGCCAAGAAAGGCGTCGATCCTGTGCCGAGCATTATCATAGAGAAAATAGGTCGCGGTCAGCGCGGCGATGCCCAACCCCACCAGCGCACTGATCCGTTGCACGGAAACACCCGACAGCAACACCAGAACGAACCACACCCCGGCAAACAGCAGCGTATCGCCCAGATTGGGCTGCAACATCAGCAACATTGCGACCAGGCCCATTACCCCGGTCACGCATGCGATCACCGGCAGCGCCGGATCGCGAAGCCGCCAGGTCAGAATCCAGGCCAGCAGAATCGCGAACCCGGGCTTGAGGAACTCGGACGGCTGGAACCGCATGCCGAGGTTGATCCAGCGCCGCGCGCCATTGACCTCGGCGCCGATGAAAGGGACCAGCATCAGGAGGCCGAGCATGGCTGCCGCAAGCACTATGCCCAGTCTGCGTGCCGAATCGCGCGGCAACAGCGACGTCGCAATCAGCACTGCCAGGCCCAGTACCTGCCACAGCAGGTGCTGCTTGAGGAACAGAAACTCGTCCAGCCGCACCCCTGTTGTTGACAGGCGTTCGGCGCTGGCGGGTGAAGCGGACCCGACCGCAACGGTCCCGGCCAGCATCAGGCAAAGGACAAGCCCGAGCAGCACCCGGTCGATCTCGCGCCACCAGATCCGCAGTTCATCGCGCCAATGCACCTGGTAGGCCGTTCTGGCATCAAGGCTACCGCTCGCCCTGGGGACGTAGGGATGCGGACCGCTCATTCCGGGCATCCCCGTGCCAGGGCCGCCCGAATTTCGGGCGAGGCATTCGTCAGCGCAGCAACGATCTGGCGAAAACATTCCCCACGCCGTTCGAAGTCGCGAAACTGGTCGAAGCTGGCGCAGGCGGGCGACAGCAGGATCACGTCGCCCGGTCGCGAGCGTTCGATTGCCAGTTGCACCGCTTCATTGAGCATTTCGGAACGAACCACCGGAACATGCGGCTCGAGCAGTTCGGCGAAGCGCGGCCCCGCCTCGCCGATGGTATAGGCGACGGCAACATTGCCGAGCTGATCCATACACTCGCCCAGCCCCTCCTCCTTGGCCAGCCCGCCAAGGATCCAGTGGATGCGCGGTTCAGGAGCGGGGGGAAAGGCTGCGAGCGCGGGGGCGGTGGAGGCTGTGTTGGTGGCCTTGCTGTCGTTGATGAACAGTACGCCGTTGTGCTCGGTCACGCGCTCCATCCGGTGCGGCAGGCTGGAATAGCTGCGCAGGCCAAGCTCGATCTCAGATGCCGAAAGACCCAGCAGCTCGCAGGTTACCCGGGCGCACTGGGCATTTTCCAGATTGTGCGGTCCCTGAAGCGAGGGCCAGCGGCTCTGGTCCTCAGGGTTGGCAGCTGAATCGACGCAGACGACAAGCTGGTCAAGATCGAGCGCCTGCGCCAGCGCTGCTTCTGTCGAAGCGGAAACAACCGCCGAATGCCCCGCCGACTGCATCTTGAACAGCCGGCCCTTGGAAGCGGCATAGGCCTCGAAATTGTCATAGCGATCGAGATGATCGGGCGTGATGTTGAGCAGCACCACTATCTCGCAATCGAGGTTGAGGGTGAGGTCGATCTGGTAGCTCGACAGTTCGAGCACATAAACGCCGACGCCCTTGTCATTCGGCTCCAGCGGCTGCTGCTCCATGATCGGGATGCCGATATTACCGCCCATCAGCGCCGGGATGCCCGCGCATTGCAGGATATGCGCGACAAGCGCGGTAGTGGTCGATTTGCCGTTGGTCCCGGTAATGCCAACCACCTTGTGCGGCGGCAGACCAGGCCGGGCCTGCGCGAACAGTTCGATATCGCCGATGACCGGCACGCCGAAACGCGCAGCGTGCGCAGCAATCGGATGCGTGTTGAGCGCGACACCGGGCGAAACCACAATACCGGCAAAGCCCGTCAGATCGGCTTCGAGCGGATCGGCCAGGGTACAGCGCCCGGCGAATGCGGTGCGCGGCTCTTCCTGCCGGTCCCATGCCAGAACCTGCGCACCGCTGGCCAACAGTGCCTCGGTAGCCGCCGCGCCCGAGCGCGCGAGGCCCAGCACGGCATATCGCTTGCCGGCAAAGGCGCGCGAGGTAATCATCGCAGCTTGAGCGTGGCAAGCCCAGCCATCGCCAGCACGATCGAGATGATCCAGAAGCGGATCACGACCTTGCTCTCGCTCCAGCCGAGCTGTTCGAAATGGTGGTGGATCGGTGCCATGCGGAACACCCGCCTGCCGGTGCGCTTGAACCAGAATACCTGGATGATGACGCTGGCGGTTTCGACCACGAACAAGCCGCCCACGATCAGCAGCACGATCTCGTGGTGGCTGGCGACCGCAATCGCACCCAGCGCCCCGCCCAGCGCCAGACTGCCCGTGTCGCCCATGAACACTGCCGCGGGCGGCGCGTTGAACCACAGGAACGCAAGGCCTGCCCCCATGATCGCAGCGCAGAAGATCGCCAGTTCGCCCGCGCCCTCGACATAAGGAATGCCGAGATAGGCAGAATAATCGACCCGTCCGGCAAGGTAGGCGATCAGGGCGAATGTACCCGCGGCGATGATGACCGGCATGGTCGCCAATCCGTCAAGCCCGTCGGTAAGATTTACCGCATTGCCGAAGCCGACGATCAGGGTCGCTGCGAACAGGTAATAGACCGGCCCGAGCGGGACCGACACCCCGGACACGAAAGGCACATAGAGATTGGTGTTGATCTGGCCGACGATGATCCACGCGGCAATCCCGGCCACCACGAATTCGAGCAGGAGCCGTAACCTGGCAGGCACGCCCTTGTGGCTCGATTTGCTCACCTTGTCATAGTCGTCGAGGAACCCGATCACGCCAAATCCGCAGGTCACGGCGACGCACGCCCAGACGAAAGGGTTGCGCAAGTCCATCCACAGCATCAACGACAGCAGCAGCGCCGCCAGGATCAGCAGGCCGCCCATGGTGGGGGTTCCGCGCTTTGCCAGATGCGATTGCGGGCCATCAAGGCGGATCGGTTGCCCCTTGCCCTGCCGCACCCGCAGGAGATCGATGAAGCGAGGGCCGATGATCAGCCCGATCACCAGCGCCGTCATCAGCGTCGCCCCGGCGCGAAACGTCTGGTAGCGGACAAGGTTGAAGATGCCTTCGAACCCCAGCCATTCAGCCAACAGATAAAGCATCCAATGTCCCTGCCTCTAATGATCGAGGCCTGTAAAATGCGCGACCAGCCGGCCCAGGCCGACCGAGTTGGAGCCCTTGACGAGGATTGCATCACCGGCCTTGATTCCGAATTCCTCCAGCGCCGCAATCGCCTCTTGGGGATCACGGCAATGCGCGAAGCTCGCCGGATTGCCAAGCGGATGATTGCCCGCTTTCCCCAGATCGCGGGCAAGTACCTGCATCTCTTCGCCCACCAGGATTGCGTGGTCGATCCCGGCTTCGGCCAGCGTCCCGGCCAATTGGGCATGGAAACGATCGGCAAAATCGCCCAGCTCCTTCATCGAGCCGAGCACGGCAATGCGCCGCGTGGCCGGGGTCTGGCCCAACTGGCGCAAAGTCGCGCGCATCGATGCGGGATTGGCATTGTAGGATTCATCGATCAACAACGCCTTGCCGCCGCCCGGCAGGTGCAGATCGTGGCGCGCGCCCCTGCCCTTGAGCCCGCCCATTTCGGCCAGCGCCAACCCGGCAGCGGCAAGATCGCCGCCAGCCGCGTGGACCGCCGCCATGACGCACAGCGAATTGACGATCCAGTGTTCGCCCGGCTCCGCCACCGAATAACAAAGACGCCTTTCGCCCAGGTCCACCGTGACCAGCGAACCGCCGTTGGCTGCGGGGATGGCATCGAGCAGCCGCACCGTGGCATTTTCGTCCCTCCCGAAAGTCACGATCCGTGCCTGTGCCGCGCGCGCATGCTCGATCAGACGCTGGCTTTCCGGAAGGTCGGCGGGAATCACCGCGGTGCCCCCCTCGACCAGACCGGAGAAGATCTCGGCCTTGGCATCGGCAATTGCCTCCATGCTGCCCAGGTACTCGATATGCGCGGGCGCAATGGTGGTGACGATCGCCACATGCGGGCGGACATGCCGGGTCAGCGCATCAAGCTCGCCCGCGTGATTCATGCCCATCTCGAACACGCCGAAGCGGCTGCGCGAGGGCATGCGCGCCAGGCTGAGCGGCACCCCGACATGGTTGTTGTAGCTTTTGACGCTGCGATGCGCGGCGCCGCGGCTGGCACGGTCCAGAGCGGTGAAAATCGCCTCCTTCACCCCTGTCTTGCCGACCGATCCGGTCACACCGATCCGGACCGCCCCGGCACGCTCGCGCGCGGCATCGGCAAGCGCTTGAAGTGCTGCGGTCGTATCGCGCACCAGCACATGCGGAAAAGCGACCGGGCGATCGGTGATCGCCGCCACAGCCCCATTGGCGAAAGCAGCGTCGATGAAGCGATGCCCGTCGGTTACCTCACCCCTTAGCGCAACGAACAGGTCGCCCTCGCGAACATCGCGCGAATCCGTCTCGATTCCCGAGCACTGGAATGCGCGGCTGGCCTTGCCGCCCGTCGCCGCTTCGATCTCGAGCGAATCCCACAGCGCGAGTCCATGGCTGCTGCATGCGGGTTCAGGCCATTGGCGTAGCAGTGCTCTGCCGTTCATAGTGCATCCCCGTTGGCCTGAAGGCCGGCCAGTGCGGCGCATTCGCGCGCAACTTCAACGTCGTCGAAAGGCAAAACCCGCATATTCTCTCCCGCTCCAATAATCTGGCCCTTTTCGTGGCCCTTGCCCGCAATCAGCACAATGTCATCGCGACCCGCCTCGCTGATCGCCTTCATGATCGCCGTGCGCCGATCACCGATCTCGCTGGCATTCCTGCCCGCTCCCTTCAACACCTCGCGGCGGATCGCTGCCGCATCCTCGCCGCGCGGATTGTCATCGGTCACGATCACGCGGTCTGCCATGCGCGACGCAATTTCTCCCATGGGCGCCCGCTTGCCCTGATCGCGGTCACCACCGGCTCCCAGCACACAGATCAGCCGACCGTCAACATGCGGGCGCAGCGCAGCGATCGCCGCCTCGATCGCATCGGGGGTATGCGCGTAATCGACATAGACCGGCGCACCTTGCGCGCTGATGACCGCGCGTTCGAGACGCCCGCGCACCGGCTGCAATCGTCCGACCGCGTCGAACACCGCCAGCGGATTGCAACCGGTTGCGATTGCCAGGCCTGCCGCAACCAGTGCATTGGCAACCTGATAGGCACCGATCAGCGGCAGCGTGATCTTGCGTCCAGTGCCCGCATACCGGATTTCAAGCTCCTGCCCCAATTGCGTGGGCGTGCGGGCCAGCAGGCGGATCGTCTCCCCCTGCTCACCCACCGTGTGCACCCTTAGTGCCCGCTTCTGCGCATGTTCAACCGCCCGCTGCGACCACGCGCATGGCTCGCCGCCGAGCCAGATAACCGCTGCCGCGCCCGGTTCGACCACTTCGTCGAACAAGCGCATCTTCGCCGCAAAGTAATCCTCCATATCCTTGTGATAATCGAGGTGATCGCGGCTGAAATTGGTGAACGCGGCGGCTTCCACAGCCAGCCCTTCGTTGCGATATTGCGACAGGCCGTGGCTCGATGCCTCGTAGGCGACATGCGTCACCCCCTCGCGCGCCAGCCCGCTCATGTTGGAAAGAAACGTCACGATATCGGGCGTGGTGAGCCCGGTCGAAACGCTGCCGTCAGGGGTGGTGACGCCAAGCGTGCCGATAGAGGCGGCGCGCTCACCGCACATACGCCATATCTGGCGGGTCATCTCGACAGTCGACGTCTTGCCGTTGGTGCCTGTCACCGCAACCACATGCTCGGGCACGGGGGTGAAGAACCCTGCCGCCAACCGTGCGAAGGCGCGGCGCGGCTCGTCGGCGGCGATATGGACCGCGCCTTTGACCTGCACTTCGCTGCGCGCAACGACCGCCACCGCCCCGGCCTTGATCGCCTCGGGAATGACTGCTTCGGCGTTGAAGCTCGATCCGCGAAACGCGCCGAATACCGTCCCCGGGGCGACTTTGCGATGATCGATGGCGAATCCGGTGACGTTGATGTCATGCCCATCGACCAAGGCTATGCCTGCCCGGTCTGCCAACTGGCCCAGCCTCATGCCTCGGGCTCCACCTTGGGCTGCGCCTCGGGAACCAGTGGAACAAGATCGCTGATATCGACGTCGCGAGTGGCATCGGGTTGCACCCCGAGGATCGGGCCGATCCGCGGTATGAGCCGCCCGACGATGGGGGCCGCATTCCACGCCGCCGTGCGCTGATACGAGCTCGCCAGTGTGCCGTGCGGCTCGTCTAGCATGGCAATCACGACGTAGCGCGGACGGTCCATCGGAAAGACCGCCGCAAAGGTCGAAACGACCGAAGTCCGGCTGTACCCGCCCGATCCCGGCTTTTCCGCAGAACCGGTCTTGCCGCCCACCCGGTAGCCTGCGGCATTGGCGTTGCGCCCGGTGCCGTACATCGCGATCATGCGCAGCAGCTGGCGCATCCGCGAGGATGTCGACGCCTTGAACACCCGGCGGCCGCGCGGTGCCTCGCCCGGTTCCAGCCGGTGCATGGTCGCCGGGCGCCAGATTCCACCGTTGACCATCGCAGCATAGGCGCTCGCGAGATGGAGCGGAGTCACCGCGATTCCGTGGCCATAGCTGACCGTCATATTGGTGAGCCGCGCCCATTTCCCGCCCGGCCAGATCGGGTGGCCGCGCGCGGGCAGTTCGATATAGGGGCGTTCATGCATCCCCAGGTCCATCATGGTGCGGCGCAAACGCTCCGGCCCCAGTTCGTCGGCAACGCGTGCCGTCACAGCATTCGATGAATGGATCAGGGCCTGTGGAACTGTGAGCGAGGCTCCGAGCGGGTGCAGATCCTTGATCGTGAAGCGGCCGATCTGCACCGGCTCTGCATTCCACTGCTTGCCGTAATCGCGCACCACGCCCGCGTCGATCGCCGCCGCAATTGTTAGCGGCTTGAACGTGGAGCCAAGCTCGTAAACCTGGTTGGTGACGCGGTTGAACATGCGGCTTTCGCCCTGGGCATCGATCCGGTTGGGATCGAATTCAGGCAGCGAGGCAAGCGCCAGCACCTCGCCCGTGTCGACATCAAGCACTATGCCTGCCGCGCCGACCGCGTTGACCAGCATCATCCCGCGGCGCAGTTCATCCTCGAGCGCGCCCTGCACTCGCAGGTCGATCGAAAGCGCCGATGGCCTTCCCCGTCTCGCGGGATCGCGCAATTGCGCGTCGAGCACCTGCTCCATCCCGACCCGGCCATGGCCATCCGCAGCGACATAACCCAGTACATGCGCGCCCATCGGGCCTTGCGGATAATGGCGATCATTTTCGCGCGGCATTTCGAGCGCCAGTTCACCGAGCGCCTGGACCTTGTTGGCATCTTCGGGAAGCACGCGCCGCCGCAAATACCCAGCCTTGCCCGTTGCCAGACGCATTGCGGTTTCAGCCTCGTCAAGGTCGGGAAAAATCGCCTTGAGATGCGCAGCGACCTGCTGCGGGCTGCGAATCAGCGGTGAACCATCATCGCCGAGCGCCTCAGGATTGTACCACAGCGCATAGGCTGGAAAGGCACGCGCCAGCGGCTGGCCATTGCGATCGGTGATCTCGCCCCGGGGTGGCAACAGCGCGTCTTCCAGCGAGGTTGAGGCAACCGTGCGATCCGCGACTCCCAGATAGAGTATCCGCAGAACCGCCACCGATGCGACCAGCGCAAAGACCAGCGCGACCCACAACAATCGCAGCCGCGCCGTGCTCAGCGATTGTCGTCTGAGCGTGACCAGCCTGACCCTGCCTGTTGCAATGGCCGTGCTGGCCGCAAGCGCGTTCATTCAGCAACCTCTGCTGCCAGGGCTGTGCGCACCGGTGAGGCTTCGGCCAGGAAATCCCCAAAGGCACCGGCAAAATCGCCCGTCGCCTGCTCGCGCGCCAGCGTGAATTCCACCGGCCTGCCGGTGAGCGGGGAGACCATCGCGCGTTCCCCCTGCGGCGGAGAGGCCGGATCCTCTATGGTCAACCGGGCAACACGGATCGGGCTGGGTGCGCCCGGCAGGCTGGGCATGCCCAAGCTGGCCAGCTGGCGTTCGCTTGCCAGATACTGGTCGGCGCGCGGAGCCTGATAACCGAATTCGACCGTGTTCCATTCGGCCAGCTGGCGCTGGTTCGCCCGCGCCTCGAACTCGGTTTCGAGCATGAGAGTTTCGCGCCTGAGCTTGATGATCTCGCGTTCGGCCAGTTGCACCTCGCTCTTCACCGCGTGGACACGGAAGCTCAATGCAAGAAAGAGCCCCAGGCATACAGCCATCACGACCATCCAGCCGAGTTGATGTATCCATGATCGGGAAACCATCATGCGGCCTCCTTACGGGCCGGCAAGGCCGTGCGCGTAGCGAACCTGAGCGTGGACGAGCGCGCGCGCGGATTGCGGGCGATTTCCTGCGGCGAAGGCCTGATTGCACGCGAAACATGCTCAAACAGAGCCGCGGGCGGTGTCCGCTGCGGCAAGTGGCGCGACCCGTGCGCGACCTGCCCTGAAGCCTCGCGCAGGAACTGCTTGACGATCCGGTCCTCGAGGCTGTGGAAGCAGACCACTGCCAATTTGCCGCCAGCGCGCAGCAGCTGTTCGGCCGCAGCAAGTCCGTGACGCAGCTCATCGAGCTCGGCATTCACATGGATGCGCACTGCCTGGAAGCTGCGCGTTGCCGGGTCCTTCGCATCGCCCGCACGGTGGCCCAGCGCCTTGCGCACAACGCGGGCCAGATCGCCTGTCGTCTTGAGCGGCCGCGCCGCAACGATAGCGCGGGCGACACGGCGCGACTGGCGTTCCTCGCCGTATTGATAGAGCACATCGGCGATCGTGCCCTCGCCCGCCGTGTTCAGGAAATCCGCCGCGCTTTCGCCTTCCTGGCTCATGCGCATGTCGAGCGGTCCATCGGCGGAAAAGGCGAACCCGCGTCCGGGCTGGTCGAGCTGCATCGACGACACGCCGATATCCATGGCAATCCCGTCAACCCGGGCTATTCCCACTTCGGCGAGCGCCGCGACCATCTCGGAAAAGCGCCGCGGATGGAGCACGAGACGTGGAGGGGTAAGACGCGCCTCCGCCCATCCGCGGCCTTCACTGATCGCGTTTGGGTCGCGATCGAAAGCATGAACAGTCGCGCCGCAGTCGAGCAGCGCACGGGTATAGCCGCCGGCGCCGAACGTGGCGTCGACAATGATATCGCCCTCTTTGGGATCCAGTGCAGCAATGACCTCATCGAGCAGCACGGGGACGTGCGGCGACGCGGCTCCGGGCTGGCTGACGGCGCCGCTCATCTGTCTTTCGCCTTTGCCGGACATTCGGACACCAGGTTGGTACAGGCGGCCTGCGCGCTTTCCCACTCGGCGCCCATCAGCGCCAGTTGATCGGGGTTCCAGACCGTGAAAAACCGCCCGGCACCCTGGAAATAGAGCCCGCTCTCGACCCGGCCAAGTGTGCGCAGATGATCGGGCATGACGAAGCGGCCGCTCTCGTCAAAAGGCAATTCGACAAATCCGAACAGCTGCATGGCCCTGAGGTCGCGATCGAAGTCGCGGCCAAGCTGGAGGGCCTTGTCCTCCTCGCGGTCGAGCTGCTGTTCAAGCTCCTGCTTGCGCGACAGGCCGAAACCGACCAGGCAGTTCCAGCGATCATGCTTGGCCAGGCACAGAATGCGGCTACCGCTCGAATCCTTTACGGCCTTGCGGAACAGGGGCGGCAGGACGAAGCGGTTCTTATCGCCAGCCGGCGAATAAGCCTGTCCGCTATATCCTGCAAACGACACGCTGCCATCTCCCCCCTTGAGACCTTTGCCAGACACGCCTTCCCCACCTTCGCCCGCGTGCAAGAGCGGGCGACTGTCCTCACATGTGCGAGGAGCAGCAAATAACGGCTTGTCCGATGGATTATGGTCATATCGCGGGCGATTGAGGGATAAAAGGGGTTTTTACGGGATTTCACGGGATAATCAGGTATTATATTGATATTTAACTGTTATTTTTCAGCAAAATTTCCCGGATTCCATGCTTGCGCCGCGAGAAAAGTCGGTCAAATCGCAGGAAACAGGGCGGTATTTCGCGAAAGGTAGAGAATCGACTCGCAATTCCCGCAAAATCCCCAGGGCTCCAGGGACGGGTGGCAGTTACTCGAATGCGTAGGCCGCCAACTGCATCAGCGCGTCGCCGTGATCACGCCCTCCATCGGGAAACTCAAAAAGGGCTGCGTCGGCCAGGATCGTGACGCGCCCCTTGCCCAGCTCGCATGTCGCCAGAATGCGGCTCGCATCGATCCGGCAGGCATTGCCGGTGCCGGGCAGCGGATGGATTTCCCCCGCCATGGCGACCGGGATGGTCATTCCCGCCGCATCCACGGCGCGGGCGGCGAAAGGCTGGTCCTCATCAAAGCGAAGTTCCAGGCCCCAGCGTGCAATCACCGGCGGGACCAACCCTACCGCGACAGGATGGCCGGGATCGGTGGGCGGCACCGAATATTGCCCCGTGAGCAATGGATCGAGCGCCAGGAACAGATGCCCCCCACCACTGACCCAGCGATCAAGCGCGAGATTGTCCTGCGGGCTGAGCGCGCGCGGCTGCACTACCATCAGCCGGTCGATTCCGGCCAGCGGATCGCCGTCGTCGGTGGCGCCAAGCGTATCCACGGGCTTGAGTCGATAGCGAGCTTCGAGCGCACTGCGAACCCAGGGTAATTCACCTTGCCCCGATGCGATCAGTGCGACATCGGCCCCGTCGCTCCAGTAGATCGGCAGACTGGTCATAAGCGCCACTTGCGGACGCGAACCCGGCTCCCTTTGCGCAGACCACAGCCAAAGCAGACCGCCGACCAGCAGCAGCGCAGATAGGGGAAGGAGAAATCTAGGGAGTTTGCGGCCCATTGGCCCCGCCAGATGGGTTCCGGTCGTCATTTGCTGTCGGTTCAGCCGGCAGGTCGGGCACGATCCCGGCGTCTGCCAGCGGATCCGGCTGCGACGGAGTGAGCGACTGATTGCCCGTAACCGCCGCTTCGGGAACGGTCTTGGCGTCTTCTATCCGCGCCCTGTCCTGGATGATGTTGGCAAGGCCGACCAGCAGGATCATGGCCGCCAGTCCCGAAAGCCCGATTTGCAAGCGGTGAACCACTTCCGCCCTGCTGCGGTCCACGGACGCATCGGGCTGCTCGGCTTCTTGTAGATCGGTCCTGTCCATTGCGATCAATCGCTCCTGCCCGCCGCATCGCGGAGCCACGGGAACACCGGCAAGTCCTTCGAGCTTAACCAATCGGCATTGTAGAGCGTCGAAAGATAGCGGAAGCCTGTATCGCAAAGGATCGTCGCAACCCTCACATTCTTGCGCCCCTCCGCCACGAGCTGCCTTCCCAGCGCGATCGCGCCCGCCACATTGATACCCGACGACAGGCCCAGGCACAGCCCTTCTTCCTTGAGCAGCCGCGCAACCCAGTGAAGCCCTTCCTCGTCGGAAATGCGGAACTGCGTATCGATCGGCGCGCCGTCAAGGTTGGCGGTAATCCGGCCCTGCCCTATCCCTTCGGCGACCGACGTGCCTTCGGCCTTGAGCTCGCCATGGGCGTAATAATTGTAGAGCGCCGCGCCGTGCGGATCGGTGAGCGCGATGCAGACGTTCTCGTCGAACGCCTTGAGCCCCATGCCGACCCCGGCAATCGTTCCACCGGTGCCCGCAGCGCAGGTGAAGCCGTCAATCCGGCCTTCGAGCTGCTCCCACAGTTCGGGAGCAGTGCCTTCGATATGCGCCTTGCGGTTGGCGATATTGTCGAACTGGTTGGCCCAGACCGCGCCTTCGGTCTCCTCAGCCAGGCGGCGCGACGTGTGCACGAAGTGCCCCGGATTTGCAAATTTGGTCGGCGGCACCAGCACCAGCTCGGCGCCGAGCGCGCGCAAGGTGTCCATCTTTTCCTTGGACTGGTTATCGGGCATGACGATCACGGTCTTGTAGCCCAGCGCATTGGCCACCAGAGCAATGCCGATCCCGGTGTTTCCCGCCGTGCCTTCAACCACCGTGCCGCCGGGCTTCAACTCGCCGCGCTGTTCTGCATCGCGAATGATATAGAGCGCCGCCCGATCCTTCACTGACGAGCCGGGATTGGCAAATTCGCACTTGCCCCATATCTCGCAGCCTGCTTCCTCGCTCGGTCCCCCAAGCAGAACAAGTGGGGTGTTGCCGATCAGGTCGAGCGTGCTGGCAAATGGCTTGGTGATATTCATTTGAGCGTAGTTAGGGCTTCGCGAAGCCGCCCGCAATCAAGTTCAATCTTCAGGGGCGATAGTCACCTTTAGCCCGTCGAGCTGCTCGGTAAAGGGCAGCTGGCAGGAAAGCCGCGAATTGGCCGCGCGATGGTCCGAGCTTTCGAGCAGATCGTCCTCGTCCTCGCTCATCGCGGGAAGCTGGTCGAGAAAAGCAGGATCGACGTGAACATGGCAGGTGGCGCAGGAACAGCACCCACCGCACAGCGCCAGAAGCTCGTCGAAACCGTTGTCGCGAATGGCCTCCATCACCGTCAGGCCGCTTGCGACTTCGACTTCGGTCTCGTTCCCGTCCCTGGTAACAACGATCAGCTTGGGCATCTCTCTCGCATTCCTTCTTGAGCAGCGCGGGCCAAGGCCGCATATCGGGCATTCGCGGCGGCTGCTAAGCGGTCGCACGGCAATTTGCAAGCAAGGGTAAAGTCAGTGGGATTGAGTAGCACGGCATTACGCAATGGGCTTGACAGCCTGGCCGGTGGAGACAGCCGCATTGCGCAGGCACTCGCCCGGGTTGGTTATCCTGAGGAACGGATAAGATCGCGTGGCTATCGCACGCTGCTGCGAACTATCGTGGGGCAGCAGGTTTCGGTCGCGGCGGCGGCCAGCGTCTGGAACAAGCTGGAGGCTGAACTCGGCGAGGAGATGGCCCCGCACGAGCTGCTCGCACGCGATTTCGACGCGCTGCGCGCCTGCGGACTTTCGCGGCAAAAACAAGGGTATGTGCGCTCTCTATGCGAGCTGGTCGCGGGCGGAGAACTCGATTTCGACAACCTGCCAACCGATGACGAGGAGGCAATCGCCGAGCTGACGCGCATCAAGGGCATCGGGCGCTGGTCAGCCGAAATCTATCTGCTGTTCGCCGAAGGGCGGCCCGATATCTGGCCCGCGGGTGACCTGGCGGTGCAAGAAGGTGTCAAGCGGTTGCTCAATCTGGCCGAGCGCCCCGCTGAAGGCCCAACCCGCACGCTCGCCGAAGGCTGGCGACCGCATCGCGGCGCGATGGCGATATTCACCTGGCACTTCTACGCCAACCCCGCCATGTGAACGCAGAACGGAAACCTGCTATTGTGATCGGCACATCATTGTGTATTATATTAATAATACACCAGCCGAGAGGATAATCGCATGAAAGGTTCATTCCCCGGCTTGCGCCGCAAAGCCGCCATTCTGCTGGCCGCCAGCACCTTGGCCTTGCCCGGTGCCGCGCTTGCCGACCATCCCCTTCAAACCGGAGCCCCCATGACAGAAGAGACCAAGCCTGCCCCGCTGATTTCACGCCAGGCGTTGTTTGGAAACCCTACCCGCACCGGCGGCGAAATCAGCCCGGATGGCAAATGGCTGAGCTGGCTGGCGCCGAAGGACGGGGTGCTCAACGTCTGGATCGCGCCGAGCAATGATCCGGATGCGGCAAGAGCAATGACCAATTCGACCGAGCGACCGATCCGCCAGTATTTCTGGGCTCCGGATTCCAACAGTGTTCTCTATATTCAGGACAAGGGCGGCGACGAGAATTTCCTGCTCTACGGCATCGATATCGCCAGCGGCGAAGAGCGGCTGCTCACCCCATTCGAGAACACCCGGGCGCTGATCGTCGGCGCATCGCAATCGATCCGTGACAAGATTCTGGTCGGCCTCAACAATCGCAACCCGCAGTATCACGATGTGCACCTGCTCGATCTCAATACCGGCGAGCTCAAGCTGGTGTTCGAAAACGAAGGCTTCGTGCAGATGCTGGCGGATGACAGCCTGACGCTGCGCATGGCCATGCGCCAGAACGAGTCGGGCGGTACCGACTATTTCCGGGTGATGGACGGCAAGGTCGAGGAAGCGCCGTTCAGCACCACGGCAATGGAAGATTCGCTGACCACCAGCCCCGCCGGATACACCAATGATGGCACGACGCTCTACTGGCTCGACAGCCGCGGCCGAAACACCGCCGCGCTCTATGCCGAAAATGTTGCCACCGGCGAGCGCACGCTCATCGCGGAGGATGGCAAGGCGGATATCGGCGCGACCATGCGCGATCCCAGGACCGGCGAGGTCGAGGCATATTCGGTCGATTACCTGAAGACCGAATGGACCGCGATCGATCCAGAAATCGGGGCTTCTCTCGAATGGCTCGATACGCAGCTCAGCGGGCAGTTCGGGGTTCAGGCGCGCACCGACGATGACAGCAAGTGGATCGTGTGGAACGATCCGCTCACCGCGCCGACGGGAACATTCATCTATGATCGCGGTGCCGGTACGCTGACGCGATTTTATACCACCCGGCCCGAGCTTGAGGGAGCTCCGCTGCAAGCGATGCATCCGGTCGAAATTCCCAGCCGCGACGGGCTGACGCTGCCATCCTACCTCACGCTCCCGCCGGGCAGCGACAGCGACGGAGACGGGCGCCCCGATCAACCCGTGCCGATGGTGCTGCTGGTCCACGGCGGCCCCTGGGCGCGCGACGGCTATGGCTTCAATTCGCTCCACCAATTGCTCGCCAATCGCGGATATGCCGTGCTCTCGACCAATTTCCGCGGCTCGACCGGCTTCGGCAAGGACTTCATCAACGCGGGCAACAAGCAATGGGGCCTGGCGATGCACGACGACCTGATCGATGCGGTTGACTGGGCAATCGCGAGCGGCATCACCAGCGCCGACAAGGCGGCGATCATGGGCGGATCCTATGGCGGCTACGCCACGCTGGCGGGGTTGACCTTCACGCCCGAGAAATTTGCCTGCGGGGTGGACATCGTCGGCCCGTCCAACCTCGAAACACTGCTCTCCACCATCCCGCCCTATTGGGCTCCATTGGTGAAGCTGTTCCATGAACGCATGGGCAATCCCAATACCGAGGAAGGCCTTGCTCTGCTCAAGGCGGCGAGCCCGCTCTACAAGGCGGACCGTATCGTCAGGCCGCTGCTGATCGCACAGGGCGCCAACGATCCGCGCGTCAAACAGGCCGAAAGCGACCAGATTGTGGGCGCGATGAAGGCTGCTGGAATTCCCGTCACCTATGTCCTCTATCCCGATGAAGGCCACGGCTTTGCCAAGCCTGCCAACAACATCGCCTTTTTCGGCATTGCGGAGAACTTCCTCGCCAGCTGTCTGGGCGGCCGGGCCGAGCCGCTGGGCGATGACCTTAAGCCTTCGAGCGCACAAATCGTGGAGGGCGCACAGCATGTGAAAGGCCTCGACCAGGCACTTGGCAGCTGACATTCCTGTCAATAGTGACAAAAGGAACGCGCGGGGTTAGGCATCCCAGCACGGATTTCTGGGAGTGACAGGGCAGTGAGCGAACGCAGGGCAATTTTCATCACGGGCGGTGGATCGGGTATCGGGCGGGCGATTGCCCTGTATTTCGGCGAACGCGGCTGGTTTGTCGGCGTGGCCGACATCAATGAGCAGGGCATGCAGGACACTCTGGGGCTGCTACCGGGCGGTTTCGCCTATTCGCACCGGCTCGACGTGCGCGACCGCGCAGCATGGGACGTTGCGCTCGAAGCATTTTCGACCGCAGCAGGCGGACGGATTGACGTAGTCGTCAACAATGCGGGGATCGGCACCGGAGGATCGCTCGATACGCTTTCGACCGACGAGATCGACCGCTGCCTCGATGTAAATCTGCGCGGCGTACTCTACGGCGCGCAGGCCGCCTATCCGCACCTCAAGAAGACAGCACCTGGATCGTGCCTGCTCAATACAGCCAGCCTCGCCGGTATTGTCGGCGGAGGCGGGATGAGCGTCTATTGTGCGACCAAGTTTGGCGTGCGCGGTGTGACGGAATGCCTCGATGCCGAATGGTTCCAGGACGGGATCAAGGTTGCTTCACTGTGCCCAAGCTTTATCGACACGCCGCTGCTCGATGCTGCACCCAATCGTGGCTCCAACGAGCCGATCCGCGAGCGTGTGAAAGGTGCTGGCCTGGAGATCACGCCGGTGATCGAAGTGGCGAAGGCCGCGTGGAATGCAGTTCACGGTGAACAATTGCACTACCTTGTCGGCAAGACTGCCAGGCGAGCCAATTTCCTCAAGCGTTGGATACCTGGCGCAATACGCAAGCAATCGAGGACCACATTCCGCCCATTGGGGCAATAGTCCCATTGGGCTAATAATCAGCCGAGTAGCGCGTCGATTGCAGCGGCCATCTTCGCATCGCGCGCGCTCAACCCGCCCCTTTGTTCGGGATTGGCATCATGCGTGGTCAGCGTGATCTCGACCCGGTTATAGACGTTGAACCATTCGGGATGGTGGTCGTGCGCCTCAGCCAGCAGCGCGACGCGGTTCATGAACCCCCACGCCTCGCTGAAATCGGCAAACGCGAACTTGCGCTCGATCGCCCTGCCCTCGCGCGCCAGCGACCATTGCGGATGCGCGGCGAGCAGCGCGCCGCGCTCGGCATCGGTAAGTTCGGGAACGGCCATGGCGCATCTCCTTGTGAGGCTTGGTCCTTTCGCCTAACGCTCAATATCATGCAAGCAAGCCTTACCGCCACCGATCTCGCATGCCGCCGGGGTGACCGGGTGCTGTTTCGCGGGATCGATCTGGCGCTGGAGCAGGGTGCGGCACTGCATATCACCGGCGCCAACGGCGTGGGCAAATCGAGCCTGCTGCGCATTCTGGCGGGCCTGTTGCAGCCCTTTGCCGGAAGCATCACGGCCAAGGGGGCAATCGGCCTGATGGATGAGCGCCCCGCGCTCGATCCGCACCTGCCGCTGGGCCGTGCGCTTGGCTTCTGGTCGCGGATCGACGGTGCGGCGGGCGACGGAGCGATCGCGGCGCGTCTT
>LOEX01000087.1 GCA_001516125.1 Sphingomonadales bacterium BRH_c42 | reverse complement strand
GTGCCGAAAAGCAGCGCGGCGACGTACTGCCGCGTTCTCCGGCCGGGACGGGACACGCTCAGAAGCTCCATTGCCGGGGCTTGTCGAACTGGTGCAGCACGGGAATTCCGATCTCGGCGAGAGCTTGCAGCGCCAGCGTGCCCGCGATCTTGCGGCCCCCGGCGAGCCGCGTCACGTTGCGCGACGCAAGTCCGCAAACGACCCTGCCGCCCTCTGCCAGCCGCTTTTCCAGCGCCTCGGGGAATTGTTCGACTGCGCCGTCGACCAGGATCAGCGAATAGCTCTTGCGCTTGCCAATGCCGTTCGCCGCATCGTCGGCGCTCACGGTATCGCAGGCGGCGACCAGCGGCCGCACCAGTTCGGCCAAATAGGATGATCCGCCCTCGACGACCAGAACCTTGTCCTCGGCCGTGGGCTGCGCATGCGCCAGCATCCGGCCATGGAACAGCGGGGCGGCCAGGAAGTGCCCTTCCCCCAGCGCAATCGCGCGGTCCATATAGGCGACTGGGCGCGCTTCGGCAGGGACGAAGTCCTCGCGCGGGACGGCGGCCATGCGGGCGAGCACGAATTCCTCGTTCACCCCGCTGGTGCGCAGCTGGCTGTCAATCATTGCCTTGCGGGCGGGGTTCATCTCGTACTCGCTCATGGTCGGTCCTGCCTGCTGTATTACACTTACAATACAGTTCGTCAATTCTCCCTTACCGATTGCCGGGCAAGCCGCCAAGCGCTTTGCGGCAGCGCGATTGGCCATTGCTGCTTTGACGCTAGGGGGGCAGAGCGATAATGCGTCGATTCAATCGACCGACAGGAGCCCCCCTTCGATGAGCGACATGACGATTATCCGCGAAGACGACCTGATCGAGACCGTGGCCGATGCGCTCCAGTATATCTCGTATTACCACCCGCTCGATTACATCACGGCGCTGGGCGAGGCCTACAAGGCGGAACAGGGCCCGGCGGCCAGGGATGCGATCGCGCAGATCCTGACCAACAGCCGGATGTGTGCCGAAGGGCACCGTCCGATCTGCCAGGATACTGGGATCGTCAATGTCTTCCTCGAATGGGGCCAGAACTGCCGGCTCGAGTCCGGCAGGAGCCTGCAAGAAGTGGTCGATGAAGGGGTGCGGCGCGCCTACAACCATCCCGAAAACAAGCTGCGCGCCTCGGTGCTGGCCGATCCGGCCTTCACCCGCCGCAACACGCGCGACAACACCCCGTGCGTGCTCTCGGTGGAGATGGTTCCCGGCAACACGGTCGGCATCGACGTCGCGGCCAAGGGCGGCGGCAGCGAGAACAAGTCGCGCTTCAAGATGCTCAACCCTTCGGACAACATCGTCGATTGGGTGGTCGAACAGATCCCTGCGATGGGTGCGGGCTGGTGCCCGCCGGGCATGCTCGGCATCGGGATCGGCGGCACGGCGGAACATTGCATGAAGCTGGCCAAATTGAGCCTGATGGAACCGATCGACATGGCGCAGTTGAAGGCGCGCGGGGCGCAGAGCGACGTCGAGCAGCTGCGGATCGACATTTTCGATGCGGTCAATGCCATGGGCGTGGGGGCGCAGGGGCTGGGCGGGCTTTCGACCGTGCTCGACGTCAAGATCCTCGACTGGCCCTGCCATGCCGCAGGCAAGCCGGTGGCGATGATCCCCAACTGCGCCGCCACGCGCCATGCGCATGTGGTGATGGACGGTTCGGGTCCGGCCTATATCGATCCGCCCGATCTCTCGCTGTGGCCCGATGTCGAATGGCAGCCCGATGCCGCCGCGCGGCATGTCGATCTCGATCATCTCACGGCTGAGGAAGTGGCGAGCTGGCAGGCGGGTGACCGGCTGCTGCTGAGCGGAGGCATGCTGACCGGGCGCGACGCAGCGCACAAACGGATCCAGGACATGCTGGCGAAAGGCGAGGAGCTGCCGGTCGATTTCCGGGGCCGCGCAATCTACTATGTCGGCCCGGTCGATCCGGTGATGGGCGAGGTCGTCGGCCCGGCAGGCCCCACCACGGCCACGCGGATGGACAAGTTCACCGAAATGATGCTCGACCTCGGCCTGCTCGCCATGATCGGCAAGGCGGAGCGCGGGCACGATGCGGTCGAGGTGATCAGCCGTTTCAAGGTGGCCTATCTGATGGCGGTGGGCGGCGCCGCCTACCTCGTCAGCCGTGCGATCAAGGAGGCGAAAGTGGTCGCTTTCGAGGATCTGGGGATGGAGGCGATCTACGAATTCACCGTCAAGGACATGCCCGTGACGGTGGCGGTGGACAGCATGGGCACCAACGTCCACACGCTGGCGCCCGCGCAGTGGAAGGAACGGATCGCGCGGGAGAAATTGCTCTGAAGCGTTCCGCGCAGGGGCCCGTTTTGGCGGTTTTGCCCGATGAACTTTCGATGAACGGTAGATCGTGCCCGACGACGGATTCGCCTTACCGCGGCCAAGCAGGTAACGCGGGCCGATGACAACGAATTCGGATCCGCAGACCGTGCCCGGCGTGCCCCTCCGCACGGTGATCCTGTCGGTAATGGGATTGTGGGCCACCTATTTCCTGCTCGCCACCTTGCGGTGGGGGGTGATGGATTACGGCTATTCGATCGAGATGCTTGCGCCGCGCACTGCGGTCACAGTGGTCGGAATCTTCGTGACCCTGGTCCTTTGGTTGCTGCTACGGCTTTTCGATGCCCGCGCGATCTGGATCAAGGCTATCGCGGCCATCCTGCTTTCAATGCCCGCGGCAATCTTGCTGGCGCAGACCAATATGATGGTGTTTTCGGGGATGCAGGAAACGCTCAATAATAACCTGTCGGTCGGGGAACGGGGATCCGATGGTCTGTTCACCGAACTGCCGGGGGATGGGAATGCCAAGGACAGCGCGGCTGACCCGAGTGACGCGGGCATCGAAGGCGCAAAGGCGGACGAGGCGGCCTATCTCGAACGGATCGCGCTGCTGGCGTTCAGCCATTATTTTCTGATGCTGGCATGGTGCTCGCTCTATTTCGCGCTGGTGGCGGTGGGACAGGTGCGGCTGGCGGAGCGGCGCGAACAACAGTTCCGTAATGCCGCCAAGGCCGCCGAACTGCGATCGCTGCGTTATCAGGTCAATCCGCATTTCCTGTTCAATACATTGAACTCGCTCTCGGCACTGGTGCTGACGAACAAGCCTGCGCGTGCCGAACAGATGATCCAGACCATCTCGAACTTCTATCGCCGCAGCCTGGCAGACGATCCCACGGGCGATGTCGCGCTCGAGCAGGAATTCGATCTCCAGCGGCTCTATCTCGATATCGAGACGGTGCGTTTTCCCGAACGGCTGCGCTGCGTGTTCGATCTGCCCGAAGATCTGGCCGAGGCGCGAGTGCCGGGCATGATTCTGCAACCGTTGGTCGAAAATTCGGTCAAATATGCGGTTTCGGCGGTCAACCGCCCCGTCACCATCACCATCAGCGCGCGCGAGGAGTTCGACCGGCTGGTGATCACTGTCAGCGATGACGGGCCGGGTACGCCCACGGGCGGCGAGCATGGTTTCGGGATTGGCCTGGCCAATGTGCGGGACCGGCTCGAGGCGCGTTTTGGCAACGATGTGGTTTTGGCTTCCGGTTCGGTGCCAGGCGGATATAAGAGCGAAATCCGCATTCCACTGACCCGCAATGGCTGACGACGAAACAACCCGCTCACCCCTGCGCACACTGATCGTCGATGACGAGCCGCTGGCGGTCGAGCGCGCGCAGGTGATCTGCGCGGGAATCGCCGCGGTTGCGGTGGTCGGCACTGCCAGCGATGGCGCGGCGGCATTGCGCCTCACCGATGCGCTCTCACCCGATCTGGTCCTGCTCGACATGACCATGCCCGAACTTGACGGGCTGGGAGTGGCGCGCCTGCTGGCCGAAAGGGACGATGCTCCGGCCGTGATCTTCGTGACCGCGCATGACGATTTTGCGGTCGAGGCCTTCGATCTCGAAGCGATCGACTATGTCCTGAAACCGGTTGCCTCCGACCGGCTGGAACGTGCGATCGAGCGCGCGGTCGCGCGCCGCGGCGAAAGGCGGGCAAACAGCAGCGAATGGCTCGACGAGTTGTGGGTGCCGCATCGTTCCGAGCTGCTGCGTATTGCCGTGCGCGAGGTGCACAGGATCGATGCCGAGCGCGACTACGTCAGGTTGCATGTGGAGCAGGGCAAGGACGGCAGCCGCTCCTACCTGTTGCTGCAGACCATTGCCGGGCTCGAATCGCGGCTCGACCCATCGCAGTTCATCCGCATCCACCGTTCGACTATACTGAGGAAGGACCGGATACGCGGCCTGCGCCACGATGGTCTGGGGGTCTGGTCGGCAGAACTCGAGAATGGCGAGGCATTGCGGATCGGGCGGACCTACCTGCCCGGCGTCAAGGCGATGGCCGGCCGATGATCTAGCTTGCGATTGATCTAGCTTGCGACCCGGGCCTTGGGACTGGAATGGACCCGGGTCGCAATCCGCATATCTCCATGCGGAAACTTGTTGCTCAGCCGCCGCGGTTTGCGGCCTCGATGATCGCGGCAACCTGGCGCTTGGCACTGGTTGTTGCTTCATCAAGGCAATGCTTCTGTTCGGGCGAAATAACGCGCGTTCCGGTGGCGACATAGCCGGTACGGCAAACCTTGCGCGCTGCGGCCAGAACCCTGCGTTCAAGCGCTGACTGGCCCTTTTCGGTGGTCAGGTCGAGATCGCTATATTCGACGGACATCTTGGGCGCATCAGCCCCGTCCGCCTCGTCCGCAAGCACCGGGGCCGAAATCAGCATGGCGCCGATTGCCGCCGCCGCGAAAATCCGATTGATCATAATTTCCTCCATTTGCGGATGGCTTCAAGAAGGGGGGGTGAGCACCATCCGCAATGAGAGAGATAGAGGCTCCTTCGCATTGATGCGCGCCGCGCTCGATAATTGGGCGTGGTCTGTCGATCGGTGCTATGGGTTGCGGACCAACTTCGTTGCCTGCACGACGAACGGCTGTTGCAGCCGGACCAGCGTTTAAGAAATTTTGTAACAATGATGATCGCAATTCTGTTTGTTTTGGGAATTGGCAATTTCGCACTGCACAAGGCGGTGCTCGAAAGCGGCCATCCGTTGCTGCACCGGATGCCCCGGCTTGCCATGGGTCGACGGGGGAGCGGATCGCTTCTGCTCGAATTCGCTGTGCTCCTTGCGGCAATGCTGCTCGCGGCCAACGGCTGGACCGCAATAGTGTGGTTCTATATCGGCTACAGTGCGCTCAATGCACTGGCTGCCTGGCTGATCCTGGGCGGGCGCGTCTGACGTAGCTGGAGTCAGTTCCGGTTTCGATGGGATATGCTAGGCATCATTCCATGACGTCCGCACAAACGACCTTGTTTCATGTCAGCGACACCCATTTCGGGGTGGAGGACCGCGAGGCCACTGCGTGGTTCACCGCTGCGGTTCATGACGAACGGCCCGATGCGGTGGTCTGCACCGGCGATCTGACCCAGCGCGCCACCCACCATCAATATGCGCAGGCGCGCGCATGGTTCGCCGCGCTGGGGGTGCCCGTGATGCTCCAGCCGGGCAATCACGACATGCCCTATTATAACCTGTGGGAACGGTTTGCGCGCCCCTATGCGCGGTTCGGCGCGCTTGAGGCGGCGGTGGGAGCCGAATTGAAGCTTTCTCAAGCCGTTGTGATACCGTTCGACACCAATGTGCCCGCCCAGCCGCGCTGGCCATGGTCGGACGGGGTGGTGACGCGGCCAAGGCTCGATGCCGCGCTGGCGCGGCTCCGCGCGCTCGCGGG
>LOEX01000086.1 GCA_001516125.1 Sphingomonadales bacterium BRH_c42 | reverse complement strand
GGGCGCGCTCGCCGTTTCGCTGGCCGCCTGCGGCCCGGGCAAGCGGCGCAGCGGACCCACGCGGGTCTATGTGCTGGGCACGATCCACGCCAATCATCGGCGCAGCAAGGCCTTTTCGCTCGATGTGCTGGCGCAGGCGTTTCGCCGCGCCGAACCCGATCTGCTGCTGGCCGAAATTCCGCCCGACCGGATTGCAGAGGCCTATCGCAGCTTCCGCTATGACGGCAAGGTGACCGAGCCACGCACGGCCGTCTTTCCTGAATATGTCGATGTCGCCTTTCCGCTGACCCGCGAGCTGGGCTTCGAGATCGTCGGCACCGCCGGTTGGACCCAGGCGATCGCCGACGAACGTCAGGCGGCGCTTGCCCGGATCGAGCATGATCCGGCGCGCGCGCAGCAATGGGCCGAGCATTTGGCCGCCTATGCCGAATTCGAGCGCGAGGTGGCAGGGCGCGCCGACGATCCGCGCTTCATTCATACCGCCGAATACGACCGCTTGGTCGAGCGCGCGCAAGGGCCCTATCAGCGCTATTTCGACGCCGATCTGGACGCGGGCGGCTGGACACGGATCAATCAGGCTCACAACGCGCTCATCAACGCCGCTCTCGACCAGATAAGCGGCCAGGGCCTCACCGTCATGATCACATTCGGCGCCTGGCACAAATATATGATTCTGCGCTCGCTGGCGCAGCGCCAGGATATCGAGTCGCTCGATTCGCGCATGCTGTTCGGTGGTTGAATGCAGCATGGCTCTTGCCAGCCCGCCCGGCGTTCTCTAGGGCGAGTGGCGAAATTTCAAACCCCAACAACAGAGGGAAGATTATGAGCGATACTGCCGACCGCGTGCAGAAAATTGTTGTCGAGCACTTGGGTGTCGAGGCTGACAAGGTGACGCAGGACGCGAGCTTTATCGATGATCTGGGCGCTGACAGCCTTGATATCGTCGAACTGGTGATGGCCTTCGAAGAGGAATTCGGTGTCGAAATCCCCGACGATGCGGCCGAGAAGATCGCAACCGTGGGCGACGCAACCAAGTTCATCGAAGAGAACAAGGGCTGACGCTCTTTGGCTTGAGCCTTCGGCTCATTGGCGGCATTGTAACAGGCCCGACCCCTGACAGCGGGCCGGGCCTGTGGCTATTTTGCGGAGAGCGTGAATGCGTCGAGTGGTTATAACCGGGCTTGGACTCGTCACCCCCCTGGGCGGCGATGTGGAAACCACATGGAGCAATCTGATCGCGGGCAAGAGCGGCGCGGGACGGATCACCCGTTTCGATGCTTCGAACCAGAAGTGCCAGATTGCCTGCGAGGTGAAACCGAAAGATCACGAATTCGGTTTCGATCCCGATCTGAGGGTCGATCACAAGGTGCAGCGCCAGGTCGATCCCTTCATCATCTATGGCATCGATGCGGCGGGGCAGGCGCTCGACGACGCCGGTCTTGCCGATATGGACGATGACCTCAAGCTGCGCACCGGCTGTTCGATCGGTTCGGGCATCGGCGGACTGCCGGGGATCGAATTTGAATCGGTCAATCTGCACGAACGCGGGCCGGGCCGCGTCAGTCCGCATTTCGTTCATGGGCGGCTGATCAACCTCATTTCCGGGCAGGTCTCGATCAAGTACGGCCTGATGGGCCCCAACCACGCAGTGGTGACCGCCTGTTCCACCGGCGCGCATTCGATCGGCGATGCCGCGCGGATGATAAAGGATGGCGATGCCGACGTGATGCTGGCGGGCGGGGCGGAAGGCACGATCAGTCCGCTGGGCGTGGCCGGCTTTGCCCAGGCGAGGGCGCTCAACTGTAGCTACAACGACCGCCCTGAACAGGCCAGCCGCCCTTATGACAAGGACCGCGACGGTTTCGTGATGGGCGAGGGTGCGGGCGTGGTGGTGCTCGAAGAGTATGAGCACGCCAAGGCGCGCGGCGCGAAGATCTATGCCGAGGTGGTGGGCTATGGCCTGTCGGGCGATGCCTATCACGTCACTGCCCCGCACCCTGAAGGCAAGGGCGCGGAACTGGCCATGCGCATGGCGCTGCGCAAGGCAGGGATGGAACCGGGCGATATCGACTATGTCAATGCGCACGGCACATCGACCATGGCCGACACGATCGAGCTTGGCGCAGTCAAGCGCGTGCTGGGCAACGACCTCGGCGGCGCATCGATGAGCAGCACCAAATCGGCGATCGGTCACCTTCTGGGCGGCGCGGGTGCGGTCGAATCGATCTTCTGCATCCTGGCGATGCGCGACCAGATCGTTCCGCCCACACTCAATCTCGACAATCCCGACGAAGGGACCGAAGGGGTCGATCTGGTCCCGCACAAGGCCAAGAAGCGGCAAGTTCGCGCCGTGCTCAACAACAGCTTCGGCTTCGGCGGCACCAATGCCTCGCTGGTGATGAAGAAGGTCGATTGATCGCATGAAGCGGTCCGGCTGCCTCGGCGCGGCCATCGTGGCCCTGTTGCTTGTGGCGGCTGGAGCGATTTACGCTTCCAGCCTGTTCGGTGCGGCGACGATCGAACGGGAAAGTGCTTTCGTCATCCCTGCCGGTTCGACGCTGACGTCGGTCGCGCGCAAGCTGGAAGATGAAGGGCTGATTGCCTCCGCCAATGGTTTCCTGCTGCGCGCCAGATTGCTGGGCGGGTCGGCGCCGGTCCAGGCGGGAGAGTTCCGGCTGACGCCGGGCATGAGCCAGGGCGCGATTCTCGAAGCCTTCCAGCGCGGCGATGTGATCCGCCGGATGATCACCGTCCCCGAAGGCATGCCATCGGTCATGGTCCACGAACGGCTGTTGGCGGAAAAATTGCTGACCGGTGAGATCGCGGTGCCGCCCGAAGGCTCGATCCTGCCCGACAGCTATGACTTCGAACGCGGCGAAAGCCGGCAGGCGGTGCTGGCGCGGATGCAGGCTGCGATGACCGCTTATCTGGCCGAGGCTTGGGAGGCACGCGCGCCCGGCATCGCGGTGAGCAGTCCGCAAGAGGCGCTGGTGCTGGCATCGGTGGTAGAAAAGGAAACCGGCGTCCCCGGTGAGCGGCGGATGGTTGCCGGGCTCTATTCCAACCGGCTCAAGGTCGGGATGCGGTTACAGGCCGATCCCACGATCATCTATCCCATCACGCAGGGCAAGCCGCTGGGCAGGCGCATCCTCCGTTCGGAAATCGACGCGGTCAACGCTTACAACACCTATGCGATGGCGGGGCTGCCCAGGGGGCCGATCACCAATCCCGGGCGCGAAAGCATTGCCGCCGTGCTCAATCCGGCGAAGACCCGGGCGCTCTACATGGTGGCGGACGGCAGCGGCGGCCACGCCTTTGCCGAAACGCTGGACGAGCATAAGGCCAATGTGCAGCGTTGGCGTGCGATCCGCCGCGAACGGGGCGAGATCTAGTCGGGGCTGGGTGCGTGGCGTTCGAGCCCTTCATCGTAACCGCAGGGCTGCCAGCAGATGTCTTCGCCTGGGCTGATGAGCTGCGGCGCGCGCACTATCCGCCCGAGCGCAACCACCTGCATGCGCATGTCACTCTGTTCCATTCTTTTGCGCCTTCGCAGCGCGACGAGCTTGCGTCGCTGCTGCCGCGCTTCGCGGCGGAATTCGCACCCGTTCCCGCGCGTGTCGCGGGGCTGATGGATCTGGGCAAGGGCACTGCACTGGCGATCGAGAGCCCTGGAATGCTGGAGATCAGGGCGATGATCGCAGACCACTTTCACGGCGCGCTTACCGATCAGGACCGCCATTCGCCCCGGCTGCACATCACCATCCAGAACAAGGTGACGCGGGAACAGGCGAGGTCGCTGCAACAGGCACTCGAAGCGGACTTCGAACCGCGCGCGTTCAGCTTTTGCGCGTTGGAACTGCATCTTTACCGCGGCGGGCCTTGGGAGGAGATGGGGCGATATGCCTTTCGCGGACGCGCCCTTGCCTGAAGCGTCATATCTGTTGTTGACCCGCAAGCGGGGCGGCCCTAAATGCGCCGCCTGTCGCGCGGGCATTGGCCCCGACATGCCCGTTGTGGGGCGGAGTAGCTCAGGTGGTTAGAGCAGCGGAATCATAATCCGCGTGTCGGGGGTTCGAGTCCCTCCTCCGCTACCAGCATCCCCCCGACACGGCGCGGACGCCGTTCGGGTAGGTGGCAGGGCCGAGCAGGGCGTCAAGCCGCAATGCTCCGAAGATCAGCGCTTCAATACCCTTGCCTAATCGTCATCGCAGCCACCTGGTTGAGGAGCGGACGTTCCACGATCTTACATCGTAGCGTCAATTCGATAGGAAGGCCCGGGCCCGGTGAACGAAGTCGCCGCCGTATTGGAAGATGCTGCCGTGACCGGCGTCTGGGTAAAGCACAAGCTCGGCATTCGGGATGCGCCTCGCCATATCGGTGGAGTGTTCGCTGGGCACCATCGAGTCAGCGTCACCGTTCGCGATGAGCACTGGTTTATCGATCTGGTCTAGCGGCTGTGCGGGTTGCTTGCTCCAGGCTTTGATTGCCTTCAACTGGCGGAGAAACGCTCGAAGGCTGACTGGATTGTCACGCTCCCTCGTTCGCTCATTCAGCCTGGCGAGAAATTCTTCCGCTGCCCGGCGGCTGCTCTCGGACCGAGTGAAGAAGAGGTAGTATTTCGGGTCACGCCGGGTCACGAGTGCTTTCAGGATGGCGCGAATGGTTACTCCGCTGATTTCATCTCCGCCTTCTCCGCCCGCCGGCCCCGTGCCCGCCAAGATCATGCGGCGCACAAGATCCGGCTGAGTCAAGGCGATCTCCTGAGCGACAAATCCGCCGAGCGAAAAGCCGAACAGGTCAACCGGGCCCGGCGTGATCGCCCTGATCACCGAGGCCATGTCCGCCGCACTGTCCCCGACGGTGGTTCGCACGGCACCTTCCGACGCGCCGATCCCACGGTAATCAAGGGCGAACACGGGTCGGTCGGCAGACAACCCATCGACAATGCTCGGATCGAAGTTGTCAAGGTTGGCGCCCCAATGGTTGAGCATGACCAGCGGCGCATGGTCGCCCGCCCCGACTGTCCGGAATGCGTACTTGATTCCATCCACGGTAACTGTGCGAGTTTCCGCGCGACTGTATGCCGATGCATTCCGCTCTTCCATTGAGATAGACTCCAATTTGCGCTCGCCGAAACGAGATCGGCCTTGCGTATCGTCAGCTCACTACATATAACTTCAATTATTGAAGTGACAAGTGCATTGATGATTCGCAGCGAAATCGGAGAAGTTTATGCGATGGTCTGAAAGGCAGCGGCACCTGCTGCGCGCGATGGAGGACATCGAGGATCCTGGCAGGATCGAACTCCGCAATTTGCAAGATCGCTTGCGGGAACTGGAGAAGCTAAGCGCGGCGAACGCGACCGAGGATCAGCAATGAAGCCAAAGTCTTTTACTGGAATGCGCTGCTCGATTGCCGGCGCCCTGGAACATATTGGCGATCGGTGGGCGTTCTTGCTGATCCGTGATCTGTTCTTCGGAATCAACAGGTTCGAGGACCTTCGGGCAAGCACCGGCATTCCTGCTGCAACGCTTGCATCCCGACTGAAGCATCTGGTCTCGTCCGATATCGTCGAGCGCGTGCCCTATAAGGATCGACCACCGCGGGTTGAATATCATCTCACACCGAAGGGCCATGACCTGTGGAAGGTAAGCGTTGCTCTTCGCGAGTGGGGCGATCGGTGGGACGCCAGCGGATTTGGCGCACCCACGGTAGAAATGGTGGACCGCGCGACCGGTCGGCGGGTGATCCTTTCGCTTGTCGATGTCGAAACAGGCGAGGTGGTCCCGGCCAACCGCGCCGCCCTGAGGCCCGGGCCTGGTGCGGACGACCAGGTTCGAAGTCTTTTAGAACTTTCAGAAGGACCCTCCAAATGACCCAGCACGTCGAACTCTTCTACGATTTTCGTAGTCCATACAGCTATCTCGCTTTCACTCAGCTTCGGCAGATGGATGTGACGATTGCCCTGAAGCCGATGCAAATCCTGAAGGTCATGGATCGCGTAGGCAACGTTCCGACCACCATCACCTGCGCACCGAAGGGTCGGTATGCTCGGGTGGATTTGGCTAGATGGGCACAGCGTTATGGCGTGACGCTCAATCCATCGGACATGAAAGCGAACGACGGCGACGCAATGGCGCGGGCGGTCTTGGCCGCAGCAACTCCTGACCAGGCTGCTGAAGTGACCCTTGCGCTCTACCGCGCGATCTGGAGCAAGGGGGAGACCCTTGCCAACTCGGACGCGATACTGGCGGCGCTTGCAGGACAGGGCATCGACACCACTGAGATTGCGCGCCGGATCGACGATCCGGCGGCGATTGCCCAGCTCGAGGCGAATACCGACGAGGCGGTCGATCGAGGTGTCTTCGGTTCGCCGACGGTATTCGTGGGGGACGCCATGTTCTTCGGCAATGACCGGATGGATTTCGTGCGCGAGGAACTCGCGCGGCAGGAGGCAGCCGTATGACCAATCAAACAAAGCCACTCGCGCTCGTGACGGGCGTGGGGCCAGGTACCGGTGCAGCCACGGTTCGGCGCCTTTCCGAAGGCGGCTATCGGGTAGCGATGTTGGCGCGCGACGCCGACCGTCTCGCGGAACTTGCGGAGGCGATCCCCGAAAGCATCGCCAAACCTTGCGATGTCACGGATTTGGATGCGCTGAAACAGGTTATCGAGGAAGTCGGCCAGCCCAGACTGGTCGTTCACAATGCCGTGGGCGGCGCGTTCGGAACTTTCGAGAATATCGAACCCGAAACGCTTGCTCGAAACTTTGACATCAACACGATGGCGCTGTTCCATCTGGCAAGACTGACGGCGCCTTCGATGGTCGAAGCGGGCGAAGGTGCGATCATAGTCACCGGCAACGGTGCGTCCCAGCGCGGAAAGGCGGCGTTTGTCGGCTTTGCGCCCACAAAGGCGGCGCAGCGCATCCTCGCGGAATCGCTCGCGCGTGATCTCGGACCCAAGGGCGTGCACGTGGCCTATCTGGTCATCGATGCGGCAATCGATGTCCCATGGCAGCGACAGTTGCAGCCCGACAAGCCGGATGACTTTTTCATCTCGCCCAAGTCGATTGCCGAAGAAATCTTCCATCTTGCGCACCAGCCGAAGGATGCGTGGTCGTTCCTGGCCGAGGTTCGGCCCTACCACGAGGTATGGTGATGAAGAGCGCGCAGAACGCGCCGCCGCCTGATGGGCTGGCACAGCTCCGGGCCATGCTCGACGGTGAACTCATAGCACCTATGGGGCAGACCATCGGCTTCGAGCTGGTCGAAGTGGAACGCGGCCGTGTCGTGTTTGAAGGGGCGCCCGACCGGAAAGTTTACAACCCCTTGGGCGCGGTACACGGCGGCTATGCCGCGACCCTGCTCGACAGCGCCTGCGGTATCGCCACGCATTCCACGCTTGGCCCCAACCGGGGTCACACGACGCTGGAGTTGAAGGTGTCCTATCTCCGCGGCCTGACCGAGGACAGCGGTACCGTGCGCGCGACCGGACGGGTTCTCTCCACCGGTCGCCGCGTGGCCTTTGCCGAGGCAGAATTGCGCGATGGCGAGGGTCGGTTGTGCGCGACGGCCACCTCTACACTGCTCGTTTTCGACGTGGAGCCTCGCGAGCGCGGGGCGCTGCAGGCCTGAAACCCTCCAACCGGGATATATCGATATGAAGGCTTTTGCGATCGATGCCTACAAGGCTCCGCTGAAATTGCGTGAACTGCCCGAACCCGTCGCCCGTGCCGGAGAGGTCATCGTCTCCATTGAGGCGGCAAGTGTGAACCCGATCGATGTGAAGGTGGCCTCAGGCGCTTTCAAGGCTATCCTCCCGTATGACATGCCGCTGGTGCTGGGGCATGACCTGGCCGGCATCGTGACTGCCGTGGGACCCGGCGTGTCACACGCAAAGGTGGGTGACGCAGTTATTGCCTGCGCAGGTGGCGACGGCATCGGCACCTTCGCCGAACGGATTGCCATCGCCGAGACGGACATCGCGAAAAAGCCTTCCAACCTCGACATGACCGAGGCTGCGAGCTTGCCACTGGTTGCCCTCACGGCCTGGCAGGTCCTGGTGGAGCGCGCGCAGATCAAGCCGGGCCAACGCATATTGATCCATGCCGGTTCGGGCGGCGTGGGGACGGTCGCAATCCAACTTGCCAAACACCTCGGCGCGTATGTGGCAACCACCGTGAGCACGAGCAATGTCGAGCTTGCCCGATCGCTCGGCGCCGATGTCATCATCGACTATCTCATGGAGTCCTTCGATCACATCATGACCGATTATGACGTTGTCCTCCACACCTTGGACGATAAAGTGCTCGAACGGTCACTCAGGGTGTTGAAGCCGGGCGGGAAACTGATCTCCATTTCGGGGCCACCTGACCCAGCCTTTGCAAAAGCCATCGGCGCGAACTGGATCGTAAGGCAGATCCTGAAGCTGACGAGTGCGGGCATCCGCCGGAAGGCGAGACAGCAAGGAATCGACTACAGCTTCCTGTTCATGCGCTCCGATGGCGGCCAGCTCGCCGAGATCGCCAGGCTGGCGGAAGCCGGAATAATCCGGCCGGTGATCGATCAGGTGTTTGCGTTCGAAGACGCACCTGCCGCGCTCGATCGCTCGGCCAGCGGCCGGGCACGCGGCAAGATCGTCGTTCGCGGGCATGGCAGCGCGTTGCGGCCCGAAGCATGACGACCGCTTGCGCAGATGCGCACACCGAAAAATTCCGCAAGAGCCTGGCGGCAGGAGAAGCGCGCGCCGAACTGCTGCGCAACGGACCGATATTTTCGACGCTCGCACGCCTCAGCTTTCCGAACCTTATTGCCCTTTGTTCGTCGACGATCGTCTCGATTGCCGAAACGGCGTATGTCGGGACATTGGGCATCCCATCGCTCGGCGGAATTGCGCTCGTATTCCCGATCTTCATGCTCATGCAGATGCTCTCCGGAGGCGCAATGGGAGGCACGGTGTCGGGCGCGATCAGCCGAGCGCTGGGCGCTGGCGATTTCGACCGAGCGCAGTCCCTTGCGCTTTGTGCGTTGGTCATCGGGTTGGCCTTCGGTACGGTGCTGAGCTTGTGCGTGCGTTTTACCGGACCAGCGGCATTCGCGCTTCTCGGCGGTTCTGGGACGGTGCTGAGCGAAGCGATTGCCTACGCCAATGTCGCCGCGCTGGCGATAGCCGCTATCTGGACGACCAATATGCTGGCTTCCATCGCCAGGGGCTCAGGCAACATGGTGTTACCTGCATCGACGCTCCTCCTGGCAGGTCTGGCGCAGGTTGCGGTCGGCGGAACGCTAGGTCTGGGACTGGGGCCAGCACCCCGCCTCGGCATGGCCGGGGTGGCAATGGGTCAGGTTGTTGCCTTCATCGGATCGGCCGTCGCGCTCATCTACTATTTGCGTTCAAGCCATGCGCGGTTGCCACTGCGCTTTTCAGTCCAGCTGCTCAGACCCACCCGATTTGCCGAGCTCCTCAAGGTGGGAGCGGCCGCGATGCTGTCTCCTCTCCTCTCGGTCGCGACGGTCCTGGTGCTCACATCGCTGGTCGCGCGTTTCGGCCCGCAAGCATTGGCGGGTTATGGGATCGGTGTGCGCTTTGAGTTCCTGCTCATTCCGATTGCATTTGCGGTGGGCGTGGCATGCGTACCCATGGTTGGCACTGCCATCGGTTCGTCCAACATTCCACGCGCCCGGCGCATTGCCTGGGCTGCCGGCGGACTTTCCGCTTCCGTACTCGGAATGCTTGGTTTGATCGTCGTACTGGTGCCTGGCCTTTGGGTGGACATGTTTACAGCCGACCCAGAGGTCAGAAGCGCGGCATACACCTATCTGCGGATCGCTGGATTTGGTTATGCTTTCTTTGGCCTGGGTCTGTGCCTCTATTTTGCCTCGCAAGGGGCGGGGCGTGTCGGTGGCGCCATTACGGCACAAGCCTTGCGTCTTGCGGTGGTGCTGCTCGGAGGTTGGGTTTTGGTGACGCTCGACGCACCGCTTTGGACGGTGTTCGCGCTATCCGCTGCTGCGATGATACCTATGGGACTCGGCACCGCAATATTCATCAAACTGGCGCGATGGTAAGACAGGCGAGAAGCCGGACGGAAACGCAATCTTATGGCACCACATTTGAAGAGTTCATTGCCCAAAGCCTTCGGCTTCGACGTTTTTGGAACGGTCGTCGACTGGCGCGGCGGCGTGATACGCGACGCCAAGGAATTTCTGGCAAGCGTCCAGCGGACCGATGTGCTGCCCGGCGATTTCGCCGACGCCTGGCGGAGCCGCTACCTCGAAACTATGGGCGCGTATGCTGCGTCCGGAAGGGGTTTTGTAACGCTGGACGTCCTGCATCGGGAAATGCTCGAGGCTACGCTTCATCAGTTCGATTTGAACCCGTCAGCGCTGGAAGGGCGGAGAATCGATGACCTCAACCAATCGTGGCATCGCCTCGACCCGTGGCCGGACTCCGTAGGCGGGCTTACACGCCTGAAGGCCAGGTTCCCGATAGTCGCACTCAGTAACGGCAACATCTCGTTGATGCTCGACATGGCGCGCCGCTCGGGAATTCCTTGGGACGCAGTGCTGGGAGCGGAAGTTACCCGCGCTTACAAACCCGATCCCGCAGCCTATCTGCGTACTGCTGACATACTCTCGGTTGCCCCGGAACAGCTATGTCTCGTTTCATCGCATCACGCCGATTTGGCTGCGGCTCGCGCTTGCGGGCTTGCCACTGCTTACGTCGACAGGCCGGAAGAATTCGGCGGAGCACCAGCCCCTGATCGCAGCGCTGCGCAGGATTGGGACTGGACGTGTGCGGGCATCGACGAACTCGCTTCGATAATGGGCTGTTGAGCTTTGAAGAAGTCATCCGACCCGCATCATGAACGCGGTGCGACTGCTTAATAAGTAAATTCAAATGCTTAAATGTTCTTCAAATATCCCTCCTCCGCTACCAATTTCCTGTTTGGCGGCGAAGATCAGCGGACCGCCAGTGCAATCGGGCTTTCAGCCTCAAGGCGGGCAATATCGAGCGATCTCTCCTCTGGAGCCATGCAGCCCAGCGTGGGCCGGTCACGGTTGGTCACCGCCCGCTGGACGGCATAGCGACCACTGTATCCACGCGCCGCAAGATCGCGCGCTATCCAAAGAATGTCGCCTTCGTCGAGCAGGCCGGTGTGGACCGTTGTGCGAACTTCGAACGGTACATCGCTCTGCCCGCACAACAATTCCAGCGTTGCTGAAAAGCGCGAATAGGCCGTGGTCGCAGTCACCTGCCGGAACCGTGCGGGCGGCGCCTTGTAATCGAGTGCGATCCGGTCAACCAGGCGGCCCTCCAGCAGGCGCATGACCACGTCGGGTCTCAGGCCGTTGGTGTCGAGTTTGGCCGCAAAGCCCATCGCCTTCACCCGCGCGGCGAAGCCGACGAGGCCCGGCCAGGTGGTTGCCTCGCCGCCCGAAAGCACCACTCCGTCGAGCAGGCCAACACGCCGCTGAAGAAAGGCGATTGCTTCGGCCTCACCTATGGTCCCCTTGCCCAGCACGATCTGCGGGTTGTGGCAGTATCCGCAGCGCATGTTGCAGCCCGCCACCCACAGGATGCAGGCGCACAGATCGGGAAAATCGAGCATGGTGAACGGGGTGATCGCGTGGAAAGGCGCCTGAGTGCCCATGTCAGCGTCAATGCCAGCGCCCATGTCAGCGCCCATGTCAGCGATGACCGGAGAAAAGGTCGCCCACCATCGCTGCGTCTTCGGTAAAGTGGCGGCGTTGGCGGTGTTCGCCCTGCTTACCCTTGTTGAAGCTGTCCACCGGCCTGAAATAGCCCATCACCCGCGTCCACACCTTGGTGCGTTCGCCGCACTGCGGGCATTCGGGCTGTTCACCGCTGAGATAACCATGCGTGTTGCAGACCGAAAACACCGGGGTCAGCGTCACATAGGGCAGGCGGTAATTGGTCAGCACTTTTCTGAGGAATGCGCGCGCGGCATCTGCGCTCGAAAGTTTCTCGCTCATGTAGAGGTGCAGCACCGTGCCGCCGGTATATTTGCATTGCAGTTCATTCTGCAATTCCAGCGCTTCGAACGGATCGTCGGTATGATCGACCGGGATCTGCGATGAATTGGTGTAGTAGATATTCTCACCGCCTCCCGCCTGGATGATATCGGGGAAGCGCTTTGCATCCTCCTTGGCGAAGCGATAGGTGGTGCCTTCGGCGGGCGTCGCCTCGAGGTTGTAGAGATTGCCCGTCCGCTCCTGATAGCCGAGCAGTCGTTCGCGCATATGGTCGAGGATGCCCAGCGCCATCTCGATCCCGCTCCTGTCGGTAAGGTCGAAGGCATCGCCGGTGAAATTGCGCACCATCTCGTTCATGCCGTTGACCCCGATGGTCGAGAAATGGTTGCGCAGGAACGGCAGATAGCGCGAGGTGTAGGGATAGAGCCCGCGGTCATACATCGCCTGCACGAAGGCGCGCTTCTTCTCGAGCGTCGAACTGGCAATGTCCATCAGCCGGTCAAGCTCGCGGATCAGGGCGCCCTGGTCGCCTTTGAAGCGATAGCCGAGCGCGGCCATGTTGATGGTGACGACGCCAAGCGATCCGGTCATCTCGGCTGATCCGAACAGCCCGTTGCCGCGCTTGAGCAATTCGCGCAGGTCCAATTGCAGGCGGCAGCACATCGACCGGACCGCGCCGGGCGAATAGGCCTCCGGATTGAGCCTGCGCTCGCCCGTTGCGGGATCGCGGATGTACTGGCTGCCGATGAAATTCTGGAAATAGGACGATCCGACCTTTGCGGCATTGTCGAAGATCGCGGTCGCCACCTTGCTGTCCCAGTCGAAATCCTCGGTGATGTTGACCGTGGGGATGGGAAAGGTGAACGGCTGGCCGTTGGCATCGCCTTCGGTCATGACTTCGTAATAGGCGATGTTGATCAGCTCCATCTCGGGCGCGAAATGCGCAAAGCGCAGGTCATCGAGGTTGCGGATGCCCATGTCGCGCGCCTGCGCACGGGCAAGCAGCGCCTCGTTCTGGATACCGTGGAACAGGTGTCGGTCACGGTAGGTGGGGTAGAGCTCGCGCAGGTCCGCGGGCACCACGATGTCGAGCGTCACATTGGTGAAGGGCGACTGGCCCCAGCGTGCGGGGACGTTGAGATTGTAAACGAACTGGCGGATCGCCTTCTTGACCTCGGCAAAGCTGAGACCGTCATAGAAGACGTAAGGTGCAAGATAGGTGTCGAAGCTGGAAAAGGCCTGCGCGCCTGCCCATTCGGACTGGAGGATGCCGAGGAAATTGCTCATCTGCCCCAGTGCCTCGCGGAAATGGCGCGGCGGGCGTGACGAGACGCGGCCCGCCACTCCGTTGAAGCCATCGTTGAGCAGCGCGCGCAGCGACCATCCCGCGCAATAGCCAGTCAGGCAATCGAGATCGTGGATATGGATGTCACCCTTGCGGTGCGCCAGCCCCTCCTCTGCGGCATAGACCTCGTCGAGCCAGAAATTGGCAATGACCTTGCCCGCGACATTGCTGATGAGTCCGGCGTGCGAATAGCCGACATTGGCATTGGCCTTGATCCGCCAGTCGGCGCCCGAAACATATTCGCCCACCGCTTGCGAACAATCGACGCTGCGGCCCTTGAACGGCGCCGGAGCGGGTTGCCTTGGAGCAGGCGATTCCGCCAATTCATCCGCGCGGTCATGGGCGGGCAGTTGCAGCAATTCGGGCATCGTGGTGAGCCTCCGTGGTCGGGCGGGTACGAGAGGTTTTCCCCCTCGAGCCCATGTTACCGCACAACATCTTGTGTGCGGGGAGGCTTGATGCACCAATTGTAGTTGCTGCGATTTGACATATGTCAAGTAGGGTGCTTGAGCCGCGAATAATCCTGTGGACAGTCACTTAGCGTCCTGAATGCAACGATTTGCGCCGTCAGCGCGCCGTTATCCGGGCTTGCCGTCCTGGCGCGGCGCCAGATAGATGGCCGCGTTGCGGATCGCCCACGGCAGCAGCCCGGCCGCAAACAGGCTCGCAGCCGCGATCAGCCAGGGGCCGCTTTCCAGCTTCAGCGCGCCTATGACCCGGCTGATTGCCGCCAGCTGCATCCCGGCAAAGGCCAGCCAGGCGAGCGGCGTCATGGCGAGCGGCCTTCCCGAATGGCCGTGCGTCACCCGCGTGACCATGGCGACCATCAGGCTTCCGTAGAACCCGATCAGCAGCGCGTGGTCCGGCCCGCGCCCGAGCGGAAGTGCCAGTGCGTCAATGACGTTGAGCGTGAAACCGACAGGAGCCCAGGCGAAACCCCAGACGAGGACCAGCAGCAACCCGGGCGCGCTCGCCCTCGGCCACCATTTCCAGCACATCAGCGCAGTTGCCGCCGCCAATCCGCCATTGGCCGCAATGCGCGGCCATTCGAGCCCCGCCAGCTCCGCGCCGAGCCGGGCAAGAAGAAGACCCCACAGGAGCGCAAGCAACCAGTCGGGCCGCCACCGCACATAGCCGCTCACAACATTCCCGGCGAAGAAAGGGATCATCCGGTGGGCGACGGTGAGGAATATCGGCAGCAGCAATCCGCCGATGCCGATCCGGTTGGCCAGTTTAAGGAATGCCGCATCGCCTTGACCAAGGAACGCGAGCGCCATGCCCAGCCCGGCAAGCCCGAGCAGCAGCGCCGCCCAGGCCGACCATGCGTGCCAGCACCGCGCACGC
>LOEX01000085.1 GCA_001516125.1 Sphingomonadales bacterium BRH_c42 | reverse complement strand
AACAGACGCCCGGCAGGCGTCAAGCTGAGCGGTCGGCCCGCCGTATCGTCGGCGGTGATGTTCCAACGCCCCAGATGCTGCGCCACGCGCCGCGCCAGCGAACGATCGGGGGTGACCACCGCTACGCGCCGCTCCGGCACCTCCAGCGCTTCGCGCACCATCAGGGCAATCGCCTGAGCCTCTTCCTCGCTGGTCGCGCTTTCGATCTGCCGCGCGCCCGAAAGCCGCCGTTTCGACGCGTCGAGGTCAATCCATGCGCGGCTGGCCTGCGGCGGCAGAAACAGCGATGAAATCGCATGGCTGCGTGTCGGCTCGGCGGCAGAAATCCCGCGCCGGTGCCAAGGCCTGACCTCGCCGCGCGCCACACCCATGCGGTTCAGCAGCAGCTTGAGGTGATACTGCGGATGCGTCACCGCATCGCCGCGTGCGAATACCGCCCCGCCCGGCTCGTCGGCCTGCCCGGCCCGGCCAAGTTCGCCCCATGCTTCCTCGCCCATCGCCAGGTCGAGATCGGGCAGGATCACCGCACCCTGCGGAAGATCGGCAATCACCCGCAGCAGCCGCGCGAGCGCTGGGGCGGCACTGGTCACGCCCGCGGCCACGATAGGAGTTGTCGGCGGCGTTTCGCGCCATTTGCGCGCCGCACGTTCGAACAGCAGATTGCGCCTTGTGGCCGCGTCAATCTCGCTCCGCTCGTCCAGCCGCGCCCGCCAGCGCTGCTGAACCCGGGCGAACAGGCGGATGGAGTCCTGCCAGTGGTTCGCGAGCGAGCCGACCTCGTTCAGCACCGCATCGCCCAGCAGATCATCAGGCGCGACCTGTTCGGCGAGCAATCTGTCCATGGTGGAGGCCAGTTCGCGCGCGAGGCGAAGCAACGCGGCATCGGGTGGCAATTGCCTGCCCTCGGCCTGCATTTCGGTGCGCAGCATCCCGGCCAATTCGAGCCAGCGCCGCGTCGGTTCGACCGCAGGCGGGATGTCGCTGGCGCCGAGCGGGTCGATCAGCGCGCCCAGCGTCTCATCGAGATCGAGATCGCCCACCAGCGCCATTCGCGGCATCAGCAGGCCGGCCCGTCCGCTCTCTCCCGCATGCCGGATAAAGGCCTCGCTCACCGTACGCGCAGCGCGGCTGCTGGGCAGCAGCAGTGTCAGCCGGGCAAGCCCGAACTCTTCATCGAAATAGCGCGGGACCAGCCCCGCAACCAGTGCGTCGGCAAATCCGCGATGCGCGGCGATCGAATAGATGCGTGGGCCAGAGCTGGTCCGCTCAGCCACGCCTCAACGCCGCCTCTGTCGGTGCGATCGCCTGCGGTGTGCCAACCTCGAACCATTCACCGGTGAAGGAAGTTCCGTAGAGGCGCCCCTCGTCAATCGCGCGCTGCCACAGCAACATGGTCCCGAACGGGTCTGCTGGTGGATCGCGCAACAGGCGGTGCGAAACCAGCTGGATTCCGGTGTAGATGAAGGGCGCGACCCGGCCCTGCTGCCCCCGCGTCAACCGCCCATCGCCGTCCATGCGAAAATCGCCCTGCCCGTCGAAATTGTGTGCGCGCGCATGCGGAACCACCATCAGCAAGGCATCCATCGCATCGGGATTCCAGTATCGGGAAAGGTCGGCAAACGCATTTCTCGGCCCGTCAAGCCAGATGTTGTCGGCATTGAGGCAGAAAAAGGGGTCGGGCAGGTGGGCCAGTGCCTTGGCCATGCCGCCGCCGGTTTCGAGCAGCGCCTCGCGTTCGTCGGAAATCACGATTTGCGGCTCGCGGCGATCGCGCAGATGCGCCTCCAGCGGATCGGCGAGATAATGGACATTGACCACTGCGCGCGCGATGCCCGCTTCGGCCAGACGATCGAGCGCGTGGTCGATGAGCGGCTTGCCCGCGACCCGCACCAGCGGCTTGGGTTGCAGGGTCGTGAGCGGGCGCATGCGCTTACCCAGCCCCGCCGCCATCACCATTGCCGTATCGGATGCGAGCGCGCTCATGCAGGTCTGCCGCCGCCCGATGCGCGGATTTCCGGCGGAATATTGGCGTCGAACCAGCGCGCCACCGGCTCAAGCGCGGGATGGGCGAGATCGCGCTCCATCGCCGACCACACGCGCGGGATCAGATCGAGATAGCGCGGCTTGCCATCGCGCATGCACAGCCGGGTGAAGATGCCCACGATCTTGGCATTGCGCTGAGCGCCCAGCAGCGCATAATCGGCCGCGAAGTGCTCCCCGGCGCCGGTTGCAGCCGCGTAGCGAGCTAGCATGTCCCGCTCCAGATCGGGCGATACATCGCGCCGCGCATCCTGGAGCAGTGAGACAAGATCATAGGCGGCATGGCCGACCAGCGCGTCCTGAAAATCGATCAGTCCCTGCCCTGCGCCGTGGCGCGGATCGCCCAGCAGCATGATGTTTTCGGCATGATAGTCGCGCAGAACCGTCACCCACGGCTGCTGGCGCGCGAGCAACGGCTGAAACGCCTCGGTAAAGGCCCGGGCAAACCCCGCGGTATCGACCTCAAGCGCCTGTGCAGGGCAATACCATTCGGTAAAGAGCCCGAATTCGCGGGCATAGGCGGCCATGTCATAAGGCGCGAACGGCCCGGCAGGCGCTTTGTGCAGGTGCACCAGTGCGTCGATCGCGCCTTCATAGGCGGCCTGTTCACCCCCCGGGTTCCGGTCGAGCCAGTCGCGCATCCGGTCATTGCCGAAATCCTCGAGCAGCACCCATCCCGTTTCGGGCTGAGCGGCGATGATTTCCGGCGCGCGCAGGCCATGGCCGACGAGATATTTTGCGACCTCGATGAATGGCCCCGGGTCTTCATGCGGCGGCGGGGCATGCATCAACATCGCGCTCTCGCCATTTTTGCGCAGGCGGAAATAACGGCGGAACGAGGCATCCCCCGGGATCGGATCGATCGCTGCGTCGCCCCAACCCGCGTTCGCGATGAATTGGTCAATTCCCGTTGGCAGATCGCTCATGGCATCCGCCCTAGCCAATCGCTGCCCGGCTCGACAATCGCCCGGCGCCCCTCATCCGCAATTTCGAGCGTGATCGCAAGGCAGCCGGGTTCGTGCGCAAATCCGCCCGCATTCCCCGGCCATTCGGCCAGCAGCGCGCCTCCCTCACGGTAATCATCGAGGCCAAGTTCGCGCGCCTCTCGCGGATCTTCGAGGCGGTAGAAATCGGCATGCGCGACAGGCAGCCGCAGCGGCGGAGAGGAATAGGCTTCGACAATCGTGAATGTGGGCGAGGGAACCTCTCCGCTATGGCCGAGAGCGACCAGGATCGCGCGCGCCAGCGTGGTCTTGCCCGCCCCCAGCCCGCCCGAAAGCGCCACAACATCGCCCGCGCGCAGCCTGGCCGCGATGTCCGCGCCAAAACTGGCCATAGCGGCAAGATCGGGAAGATTGCGGATCACGGCAGGGTTACGAGCGCCGTCGTCCCGGCGCCCTTGCGGCTTTGCAGCTTCAACGTGCCGCCGTGCGCCTCGATCAGCTCCCGCGCCAGCGCAATTCCCAGCCCTTGTCGGCGTTCGGGCCTGTCGCCGCCGCCCGTGCGGGCACTGTCCATCACACTCGCCAGTTCCGCCTTGTCCATGCCCCTGCCGTTGTCGGAAATCACGATCCGCGAGCCAGTTTTCTCCTTGGTGATTTCGACCAGAATCCGCCCGCCCTTGCCGGTTGCGGCAACGGCATTGTCGATCAGCTGGCCCAATGCCCGGCCAAGCTGGCGCGGATCGCAATCGACCGTTTGCCCTTCGTCCCCGCGCAGGTCGAGCGACAGCCCGCCGCTGCGTATCGACTGCTCCCTCCCGCGCACCACTTTGGTCACCAGCGGCAGAATGGCGACGTTTTCCTTGGTAATCGGCAGAAGACCCGCCTCGCTCTGCGAAAGATCGAGCACGTTTTCGACCTGTTCACGCAGTTTTTCGACCGATTCGAGAATGGCCGAAATATACTCATCCATCTGCCCGGAAATGGGGCCCGCCGCCCCGCTCTTGATCAGTTCGGCAAAGCCGCCGATCGAAGTCAGCGGGGTGCGGAATTCATAGGACATGTTGGAGAGGAACCGGGTCTTGACTGCATCGGCCTCTTCCAGCGCCAGATTGCGTTCGCGCAGCGCCCGTTCCGCCTTTTGCGAATCGGTGATGTCGAGCACCGTCAGAAGCCCGTTACCATCGGGCAGCGGAATCCCCGCAAATTCGAGCGTGCGCCCATCGGCAAGGTCGATCCGCCCTGCCTTCTCCTTGCGATCCAGTGTCGCCGCGCGAATGATGCCACCAATCGCCTTGGCCTGCTTGGGCGAACGCAGGTTATGGCTGATGGAATCGAGCAGGCGATCGGCCGTGGGATGCGAATCGAGCAATTGCGGCTCGAGCCCCCAAGTGCCGGCAAAACTGCGATTCCACAGCTGAAGCGAACCGTCGGGCGCGAATACCGCCAGCGCCTCGAACAGGCTGTCGAGCGTGGCTGTGCGGGTGCGAAGCAGTGTGTCGCGCATGGCCGATACTGCCAGTTGCTCGGTCCGGTCCTCTGCGATCAGTACCAGCCCGCCATCGGGCATTGGCTGGGCGACGATCCGCAAATGCGTGCCGCCGGGCAGCGGCCATGCCTCTTCCTGGGCATCTGCCAGCCCGAACCAGGCAATGCGCTCGCGCCGCCATTCGGGAAAGTCGCGTACTTCAGGGGTTCGTCCGTTCTCGCGCGCTTCGCTCAGGAATCGTTCGAAGCGCAGGGCCTCGGTCACTGCCACGGTGGGCAGATCGAACAGGCGATGAAACGGCTGGTTGGCAAAAACCAGCCGTTCGCGCTCGTCAAACTGGGCCACGCCGACCGACAGCTGATCGAGCATGGCGCGCTGCGCCTGACGGAAAGCGCGAAATTCGCGGGCTATCTGCTCCTGTTCCTCGATGTCGATCGCATACCCGGCCACGCCTTCCTGCCCCAGCGGCAGGTCGCTGACCCGGAACGAGCGCCGGTCACCCGCAATCGTGGCCGCGACGATCCTTTCGTAGGCAAACCCCTGCTCGGATGCGGCGCGCGCAAAATGCGCCGGTTCCTTGCCATCGGTGGATTCCAGCAATTCAAGCTGCCGCGAAACCACGTCTTCGGCATTGTCGGCCCCAACCGCCTCGACATAGGCGCGGTTGACCAGCTTGAGCCGCAGATCGGCACCGCGAAACCACATCGGCATGGGCGCGGCTTCGATCAGCCCCACCAGGGCGGCGAAGTCACCCTGCGCGCGGGCCGCAGCCTCACGAAGCTGCGCCAGCTCGTTCTCGCTTTCGGAAAAATCGAAGAACCATACCAGCGCCGCGCCACCGGGAGAAACTTGCGGATCAGCCAACATGCCCCTGAGGGCGAGGCTGCGCTGCGAACCGGGCGGCGTTACCGCCATCTGGAAGGGCATTGCGGTTTTCTGCGTGCGCCGCACCGCTTCATTCAACTGCGCCAGCTGATCGCTGGAAATTCCTTTTCCCGCCCCTCCGTCAAGCTCGCTGAGGAACTGCGGAACGGCATCGAGACCCAGCCAGCCAGCCAGCCGGTCGGGCGCTTCGATCCTGCCGTCGGTTCGCACCAGCATCGGGATCGCGGGGGCTTCGTCCAGCATCCGCCCCAGCCGCCGCGAAGACGCACGGATCGCTTCGAGCTTGCTCGCCCGGCGGGCAGAGCCCACCATCAGGTACGCCGCACCAACCGTCCAGCCGGCCAGCAGCAGCCCGATCAGCGCCAGTGCGGTGGGTGAAAGCTCCATCGCCTCCAGCTATGCGCGCAGGCGTGGGATAGCAAGGCGAGAGCCCTGTTCCGCGCCATTTTTCCGTCGGAGCAAACGGCGCGGATCAAAGCCTAGTAGCGGTAATGATCGGGCTTGAACGGACCTTGCGCCGGAACCCCGATATAATCGGCCTGCTTCTGGCTGAGGCTGGTCAGCTGGACGCCCAGCTTTTCCAGATGCAGCGCCGCCACCTTCTCGTCGAGATGCTTGGGCAGGACATAGACCTCGTTGCGGTACTCACCGGCTTTGGTGAACAGTTCGATCTGCGCCAGCGTCTGGTTGGTGAAGCTTGCGCTCATCACGAAGCTGGGATGGCCGGTGGCGCAGCCCAGATTGACCAGCCGCCCCTTGGCCAGGATCAGGATCGATCTGCCATCGGGGAAGGTGACACGGTCAGTGCCCGGCTTGATTTCCTTCCAGTCGTAATTGCTGAGCGCGGAAATCTGGATCTCGGAATCGAAGTGGCCGATGTTGCAGACGATCGCCATGTTCTTCATCGCCATCATGTGTTCACCGGTGATGACGTCCTCGTTGCCGGTGGCGGTCACGAAGATGTCGGCGCGGGTCACCGCCTGGTCCATGGTCACGACCTCAAACCCGTCCATCGCCGCCTGTAGCGCGCAGATCGGGTCGATCTCGGTCACCAGCACGCGCGCACCGCCGTTGCGCAGCGATGCGGCAGAGCCCTTGCCGACATCGCCATAGCCCGCCACGCAGGCGATCTTGCCCGCCAGCATGACATCGGTTGCGCGGCGTATCGCATCGACCAGCGATTCCTTGCAGCCGTAGAGATTGTCGAACTTCGACTTGGTGACGCTGTCGTTCACGTTGATGGCGGGGAACGGCAACTTGCCGTTCTTGGAAATCTGGTAGAGCCGGTGCACGCCCGTGGTGGTTTCCTCCGAAACGCCCCTGATATTCTTCACCGAACGGGTGAGATAGCCGGGCCGGGCTGCGACAAAAGCCTTGAGCGCGCGCTGGAACTCGATTTCTTCTGCATTGGCCGGATCGGGCATCGTATCGCCCGCCTCGATCCGTGCACCCCACATGGCGAACATGGTGGCGTCGCCGCCATCGTCGAGGATCATGTTGGCGGTCTGATCGGGATCGTCGGGTGTTGCCCAGTCGAAAATCTGCCCGACGTAATCCCAGTATTCGGCGAGGCTCTCGCCCTTGATCGCGAACACCGGGATGCCCTGCGCAGCGATGGCAGCCGCGGCATGGTCCTGCGTCGAGAAGATGTTGCAGGTCGCCCAGCGCACATCGGCGCCCAGCGCCACCAGCGTTTCGATCAGCACCGCGGTCTGGATGGTCATGTGCAGGCTGCCGGTGATGCGCGCGCCCTTGAGCGGCTGGCTGGCGCCATATTCGGCGCGCAGAGCCATGAGGCCCGGCATCTCGGTTTCGGCGATGGCGATCTCGTCGCGCCCGAAATCGGCCAGTGCGATATCCCTGATGATGTAATCCTGTTTGGCGTCGGCCACCGATAATCTCCTGAATCCTTGCGGGCAGGCAGCGCCTCTAGCGAGAGGCAGGGCGGGAGGCAAATATAAAGCGATCTTTATATGATCTGTCATTGCCTAGGCACATTGCCGCCCTATATCGGGCGGCAAGAGCGGCTTTTCAGGAAAGGATATTGCGCGATGACGATTTCAGTTGGCGACAAACTGCCCGAGGTTACCCTGGTCAAGGTGACTGCGGACGGACCGGAGAAGGTTTCCTCGGCAGACTATTTCGCAGGCAAGAAGGTGGCGCTGTTCTCGGTGCCGGGCGCCTTCACTCCGACCTGCTCGGCCAAGCACCTGCCAGGGTATGTGGACAAGGCGGCAGAGCTGAAGGCCAGGGGCGTGGACGAAATCGCCTGCACCGCGGTCAACGATCCCTTCGTGATGGGCGCGTGGAGCAAGGCGTCGGGCAGCGCCGACGTGACCATGCTGGCCGATGGCAACGGCGATTTCGCCGAGGCGGTGGGCCTGACGATGGACGGCTCGGGCTTTGGCCTGGGCAAGCGCGGACAGCGCTATTCGATGGTGGTGGACGATGGCGTGGTGACGCAGCTCAACGTCGAGGCGCCGGGCGATTTCTCGGTCTCGAGTGCGGAACATATGCTCGGCAAGTTGTAACGACCTGCGCTATCCCTGTCACAGCGAAGGGCACCCGTTGCGGTGCCCTTTGTCTGTCAGCCATAGCCCATCAGGCTAAGAGCCTCCTTGCGGCTGCGCGGATCGTCGAGAAAGCAGCCTAGCAATCGGCTGGTCACCATAGTCACGCCGGGGGTGCGCACGCCGCGCCCGGTCATGCAGCCATGCTCGGCCTCGATCACCACTGCCACGCCCTGCGGCTCCAGATTGTCCCAGATGCACTGTGCGACTTCGGCCGTCAGCCGCTCCTGGATCTGAAGCCGCCGCGCAAACCCGTGCAGCACGCGCGCAAGCTTCGAGATGCCCACCACGCGGTCGCGCGGCATATAGGCGATTGCCGCCTTGCCCGTGATCGGCGCCAGATGGTGTTCGCAATGGCTCTGGAAGGGAATGTCTTTCAGCAGCACCAGTTCGTCATAGCCGCCCACTTCCTCGAACTGGCGCGAAAGGTGGATCGCGGGGTCTTCCAGATAGCCCTGGCAATATTCCTTCCACGCGCGCGCTACCCGCTGCGGGGTGTCGAGCAGCCCCTCGCGCTGCGGATCGTCGCCCGCCCATTCGATCAATGTGCGGATCGCATCCCGGACATGGCCGGGCACGGCGATCTTGCCGGGCAGATTGTCATCGTCGCGATCGTGTTCGCAGCTCATGGAATTTATCGCTCCTCACTATTCGGCCCGCAGGATCGCTTCGTCATTTGGGGAAATTTCCCTCAATTGCAAACCTTGTGACATTGCGACCGATCGGAACGGACTTGCCCCAGCAATCTTGCGCCCGCTGTTTGCTGCCCCATATCCACCAGGATGAGGGCACTAATTCCACCCCCTATACAGCTTTTCGAAGAGCTTGCGCTCAAGGCGGTATACCTGATGCCGGCACAGTTCCGCGCCGAACTGGTCGATGTGGTGATCCGAGTTGAGGAATTTGCTACCGCGCAACAGCTCGAAGCGGTGGGGATGGCCGACAAGTGGCAGCTATCCGGCCTCTATGAAGGCAGGCCCCTGCCAGACCAAAGCATTTGGGAATCAGGCCGAATACCCCCGGTCATCAGCCTGTTTCGCCAGCCGCTGCTGGCAGAAATGCGGCAGACCGGCGTTGGACTCGAAGAACTGGTGCGCCATGTCGTGATTCATGAGGCCGGGCATCATTTCGGATTTTCCGATGCCGAAATGCATGCGCTCGAGCGCTCAAGGGACTGAACGCCCGGCAATCGACATCAACCAAAAAAAGCCACCCCTGATGGGATGGCCTGATTTGGCGCGCCCGGAACGATTGTCCTCGCCCTGCGGGCTCGTTCATCTCGGCTGCGCCTCGATTCCGAGGTTCGAATGTTCCATGGACAGAACCAAAAAAAGCCACCCCTGATGGGATGG
>LOEX01000084.1 GCA_001516125.1 Sphingomonadales bacterium BRH_c42 | reverse complement strand
CCGTAAATCGGCGAGCGAGGCGCTGCCGCGCCGCTTGGCGAGCTTGTGCCCGCTGACATCGAGCAGCAGGGCATGGTGGTGCCAGTGCGGCACAGGCAGGCCGAGCAGCGCCTGGAGCAGGCGGTGGATATGGCTGGCGGCGAAAAGGTCTGCCCCGCGCGTCACCAGCGTCACCCCGTCCACCGCATCGTCCATGGTCGCGGCGAGGTGATAGCTGGCCGGTTCGTCCCTGCGCATCAGCACCACATCACCGAGCAGCTGCGGCTGCGCTACCTGCCGCCCGGCGAGATCGTCCTGCCATTCGAGCGTTCCGGTGCGCGCGAGCGCCGCCGCCACATCGAGCCGCCATGATACCTGAACGCCGTCGTCGATCGCCCGGCCCTTGCAGGTGCCGGGATAGATCGGCCCTTCCGGCCCCATGCGGGGCTTGGCCGCGAGGATATCGCTGCGCGAACATTGGCATGGATAGAGCAGCTCCATGGCGCGCAGGCGCTCTGCCGCTTCCGCATAGGAGGCCAGCCGCGCCGATTGCGGCGGCACTTCCTCCCATTCGAGCCCCAGCCAGGCGAGGTCTTCGCGGAATTCCTGCGCTAGCGCGCTGCGGCTGCGGGCGCCGTCGATATCCTCGATCCGCAACAGGAACTTGCCATCGCGCGACTGCGCCAGGTCATACGCTGTAATCGCCGAAAAGGCATGGCCCAGATGCAGCGAGCCGTTGGGGCTGGGGGCGAAGCGGGTGACGGTCATGGGTTGCAGCCTTGCCACAGTTCGCGCGAAATGCAGACATTGCTTGTGGATTGCGCCCCTGTAACGGACTTGACGCCGATTCGTGCAAATGCTTGCCTGTGTTGCATCAGCGAGGAGGCCAATGCGTGTTCAGGGCCGAACTGATCGAGAAGGTCGCGCGTTTCAGGTACGCGCAGGATGATCCGGCAAGCAACTTGTCGGCTTGCCCTTCGCTCGTGCTCAACGCCGATTACACCCCGCTGTCGTATTATCCGCTCAGCCTGTGGCCGTGGCAGACCGCGATCAAGGCGGTGTTCCTCGACCGGGTGGATATCGTCGCCAGCTATGAGCGCGAGGTGCATTCGCCCAGCCTCGACATGAAGATTCCCAGCGTGATCGCGTTGAGGCAATATGTGAAGCACAGCGAATTTCCCGCCTTCACCCGGTTCAACCTGTTCCTGCGCGACCGGTTCCAGTGCCAGTACTGCGGCAGCGGCAGCCATCTGACGTTCGATCATGTCATCCCCCGGCGGCTGGGCGGGCGCACGACATGGGAAAACATCGTCAGCGCCTGCGCGCCGTGCAACATGAAGAAGGGCGGGCGCACCCCGGGCCAGGCGCATATGCATCTGGCGGAAAGGCCGATCCGCCCGACCAGCTGGCAATTGCAGCAGCAGGGTCGGCTGTTCCCACCCAACTATCTGCATGAAACCTGGCGCGACTGGCTCTATTGGGACATCGAACTGGAGGAGTAGCGAACATCTCGCTCCGTCATTGCGAGCCGAAGGCGAAGCAATCCATGGCCTAACCGTTCATTTCGAAGAACAGGTCGCGCCGCTCTGCCATCTCGCCTCCCCATGAGGCGCTAACCCGGATCGACGGGCGGCACCATGGATTGCTTCGTCACTCCGTTCCTCGCAATGACGAAGATGTGCGATGCCGTGAACAAAATCCTCGTCATTGCGAGGGCCCCGGACTCGCTCCGGGGAACGAAGCAATCCATGGTCTAACCGCTGAGTTCAAAGAACAGGTCGCGCCACTCGGGATTTGACGCTCCGATTAGAGCAATCTTCCTTGCCCGCGACCCACTCTTGATCTGTTTCTCGCTTGCAATCGCATGTTCCATGGTCGCATGCAGTTCGAACCAGACAAGGCGCTTGCACCCGTGTCGTCGCGTAAAGCCTGCTATCAAGCCCTCGCGATGCTCCCATACGCGGCGCGGCAAATCGGAAGTCACGCCGCAATATATCGTGCCGCCCTTGTGGTTAGCCATCAGATAGACGGCTGGCTGAAAGTTCGGGCGTCTCGCCATGGATTGCTTCGCTCCGCTCGCAATGACGAATTAGGTGACCGCCGCGCGCTGCATGAACTCCTCGCGCTGCCACTCCCCGCTTTCGAGCACCTCGGCCAGATGCCGCGCGGCCTCTGCCATATCTTCAAAGCGCAGATAGGCAGGCGCAAAGCCCAGCCGCAGAATGTCGGGATCGCGGAAATCGCCGATCACGCCGCGCGCGATCAGCGCCTGACAGATCGCATAGGCCTGCGCATGGCGGAACGAGAGCTGGCTACCGCGCTGGGCGGGGTCGGCGGGGCTGACCAATTCAACACGTCCGCTCGTCCTGAGCTTGTCGAAGGACGTTAGCCCGTTCTGCGCTCGCCCTTCGACAGGCTCAGGGTGAGCGGTGAGTGAGATACCGTTGACCGCCAGGCATTCGAGGAAGAATTCCGAAAGCGCCTGCGACTTGGCGTAGAGCCGCTGGGCGCCGATCTCGGCGATCAGGTCCACCCCCACTTCGAGCGCGGCGAGCCCGAGGATCGGCGAGGTGCCGCATTGCAGCCGGTCGATGCCCGGCGCGGGCGCGTAATCATCGGCAAAGGCGAAGGGCGCAGCATGCCCGAACCAGCCCGTCAGCGGTTGGTGCAGCGCGCCGTGGTGTCGCTCGGCGGCAAAGGCATAGGCCGGCGCGCCCGGGCCGCCGTTGAGATATTTGTAGCCGCAGCCGACCGCAAAATCCGCCCCGCAGGCGTTCAAGTCGACCGGCAGCGCGCCGCCCGAATGCGACAGGTCCCACAGCACCAGCGCGCCCGCCTGATGCGCCGCGCGGGTCAGCGCCGCCATGTCGAACACTTCGCCGGTCTTGTAATGCACATGCGTGAGCAGCAGCAGCGCGACATCGCCGTCCAGCGCCTCGAGCAAATGCTCGCGCCCGGCCAGCCGCCGTGTCGCCAGCCCCTGCCTCTCGAGCCCGGCGATCATGTAGAGATCGGTCGGGAAATTGCCCGGTTCGCTGAGGATCACTTTCCTTCCGGGCCGCATGTCGAGCGCGGCGGCGATCAGCTTGAACAGGTTGACGCTGGTGCTGTCAGCGGCGACGACTTCGTGCGGCTGTGCCCCGATCAAGGGTGCGATCTTGCCGCCCACGCGCCGCGCCGAGCCGATCCAGTCGGCGCCATTCCAGCTGCGGATCAGCCCCTCGCCCCATTCACCGCGGATCACCTGTTCCAGCCGCGCGGGCGTTGCCTTGGGCAGTGCGCCCAGCGAGTTGCCGTCGAGATAGATCACGCCTTCGGGCAGCTGAAACCGGGCGCGATATTCGCCCAGCGGATCGGCAGCATCGAGTTCGCGCGCGCGCACCAGCATCGCGTCAACCATCGCCCAGCTCCCGCAGCACCGCGCGCACCGGCGAGGCATCGCCGCCTGCGATCCTGAGCGGCAGCGCGATCAGCTCGTATCGCCCCGGCAGAACATCGTCGAGCACCAGCCCTTCGAGCACGCGCATGTCGGCCGCGAGCACCGCCTTGTGCGCGTCCATGGTTTTCGAATCCTGGGGATCGAGCGAAGGCCCGTCCATGCCCACCAGGATTACGCCTGCTTCGGCGAGCGCGCGGATGGTCGCGGGCGCAATGGCCGAGTGCCGGGGCTGCCATTCCTCGTGCGGAAATCGGTCATAGGTGCGAAAGAGCACGCGCCGCACGCCCGCCAGATCGGGGATATGCTCAGGCTCGACCAGCGCGCCGCAGCCGCGCGCATCGACCACCAGGCATTCGCCCAGATAAGGCTCGAGATCGACCGACGCGATATCGGGCGATGCCGCATCGTAATGGAGCGGGGCGTCGGCATGCGCGCCCGAGTGGGTCGAAAGCGTGATCGCCGAGACATTGACCGGCGAACCTTGCCCGATCTGCCATGTGTCCGCCTGCGCGAAAGGAGTATCCCCCGGCCACACCGGCAGGCCGGGGCGCAGCACCTGCGAAATGTCGCGGATGCGCCGGGCAGCTTGCCCCCCTGGCATCAGATCGCGGTCCGCACGCTGAGTAGCTCGGGGAAGAAGGCGCTTTTCAGCACGCCTGCGAGATAGGGGACGCCCGGAGTGCCGCCTGTGCCGGTCTTGAATCCAATGATCCGCTCGACCGTCTTGAGGTGGCCGAAACGCCAGCGCTGGAAATGGTATTCGAGATCGACCAGCTTTTCGGCCAGCTCGTAAAGATCCCAGTGGTCGTTCGGCGCGCGGTATATTTCCGCCCAGGCCTGCTCGACGCTGATCGAATGGCCATAGGGTGCCGTCAGGTCGCGCTCCGTCACCGCCGGTTCGATCGCAAATCCGCGCCTGTGGAGCAGCCGGATCGCCTCGTCATAAATGCCGGGCCTTGCCGCCTCCTCGCGCAGCATAAGGGCAATTTCAGGCGTGCAGTCGTGCAGCGCGATCATGTCCGGATTGCGCCCGCCAAGAATGAATTCCATCATCCGGTATTGCCACGACTGGAACCCGCTGGACCGCCCAAGATGTGGGCGGATGGTTGAATAATCGTGCGGGGTCATGGTGCTGAGCACGTCCCAGCTCTGGATCAGCTGGCCCTGTGCGCGCGCCACGCGGGACAGCATCTTGAAGGCGGGGCGCAGATCGTCGGCGGCAATATGCGCGCGCGCCTCGGCCAGTTCGTGCAGACACAGCTTGAGCCACAGCTCGCTCGCCTGATGGACGATGATGAACAGCATTTCGTCATGCGCATTCGATGCCGGATGCTGCGCCGAGAGAATGCGATCGAGGTCGAGATAGCTCGAATAGGTGACGTCCTTGCCCATGCGCCCGCCCTAGCGCGGCGCGGTCGCAATTGAAACTACCCCTCGATCACGCGGGTGGAGGGATGGTGCCGATCGAGGTGCCGCTTGATGATCCTGAGGTTTCGGGTGTTGGACCGGAACAGCAGGTCCGCCGCGTCGCCGACCAGCGGAATTGCCCCGATCGCGGTGTCGAACAGCAGATTGCCCGCCATTCGCCACCGCTTCCACCGGGGCATGTCGAGATTGCGCGCCTCCCACAAGGCATAGGTTCCCATCAATGCGGTCACGATATCGCCCAGAACGGGAATAAGGCCGACGATCGCATCGAGCCCGACCGGATAATTGATGCCCGGGATGCGGAAGCTGCGTTCAAGCAGCATTTCCATCGCCTCGACCCGTTGCCGGACAGAGTGCGGATCGGAACCGGTTGGGAGGACGAAGCCATTGCTGCCGGGGCGCTGCGGGTTGGGCACGAACTCTCCCTTCAGGCTCTAGTTTGGCATCTCTGACAGCGGGAACAAGGGGTGGAGCCCCCACTGATTTTCGGCGAACCCGGTTACACTGCTGCGCACCAGCGACCAGCGGATCGGCGCACCGAAGGAAATGAACGCATTGGCATCCTGCAATTCGAGCGTGGCCTGGGCCAGCAAGGCGGCCTTCTGGTCCGGGCTGGCCGCAGTCAGCGACTGTTCGACCAGGGCATCGGCCTTGGGCGAACAGGGACCCGTGCGGATCGTGCAATTGAACTGGTTAAGGAACCACCGCGGCGAGGCGTAGCGGGCGACGCTGTCATACAGATCGAGGTCGGCCCCTCTGCCCGGCTCCACCTGCCGTGCGGTCACGCCAATCGTTGCGAAGTCCTGGGCAATTCTGCGGAACAGCAGATTGCTGCCCGGCCCCTGGGGCATGCCGATCGACACTTCGGCGCTGCCGCCGTTGCCGGCCTTCCATGCGGCGATGCGTCTGCGCGCTTCCGCCCTGCGCTGCTCGATCGGCGCGCTGGCCCAGCGTAGCCGG
>LOEX01000083.1 GCA_001516125.1 Sphingomonadales bacterium BRH_c42 | reverse complement strand
CGCGCGGCCGCCGCCACCGGCTCGAGCTCGGCATAGTCGCGGCTGGCCTGGACGAAGGCCTCGCCCTCGAGCGTACCCGAAGCCATCCGCGCCTCAAGCTCGGCAAAGCGATGGGCGATCTGGGCAAGGCGGGCGGCGGGAATTTGCATGTGCGGCTTCTTCTTATCGTCATTCCCGCGAAAGCGGGAATCCGTCTTTCTCGTCATCCCCGCGAAGGCGGGGATCCAGCTCATTTATTATTTCACGCAAAGACGCGAAGACGCAAAGGGGTTGCACGACAGCTTCGCGCCTTTGCGCCTTTGCGCGCAAAAAAAAACGGGCTCCGGAGCAAGTCCGGGGTGACGAAGATGGCTAATGACCCCAAAGAACGTCATGCTGAACTTGTTTCAGCATCCATCGCGCCTCCGGCACCGACGGTGCGTGGGGAGAAATGGACCCTGAACCAAGTTCAGGGTGACGAATATCTTTCATCATTGCCTGAACCGATCCTCGCCGAGGATTTGCATCACCCTTCGGCTCAGCACGATTTCAGCGTCGGTGACGGAAGCAGCCGTAATATTGAATTCGCGACCACTTTCGTCGGGGGCACGCACGTAAAGCAGAGCAAAGGCGCCATCAGTTTGCGCTTTGATTCCACGCTTCTTCGGATTGCCCTTGAACGCAGTCCAACATGGAATTTCTTGTCGACGGAGCATCGCTGCCACTTCGATGGCTCTTCGCTCTTGCGCTTCGGATTCCGGCAGGATGGCAACCGCAGGCGTTGCGAAACTCCGTTCCACCAGCATCGCCAGCCGCTCGATCCCGGCGGCCCAGCCGACAGCAGGCGTGGGCGGGCCGCCCAGCGATTCCATCAACCCGTCATAGCGCCCGCCGCCCAGCACCGTGCTCTGGCTGCCGAGCTTGCCCGCCGCATCGCTCCCCTCGTCGGGCACGAATTCGAACGCGGTGTGGCGGTAATAGTCGAGCCCGCGCACGAGGCTTTCCGCGCGCACCCAATTTACTCCGGCCGCATTCAGCCCGGATTTCACATCATCGAAAAACCGGTTGGCCTCGTCCGAGAGATAGGCGTCGATCTTCGGTGCGCCTGTGACAAAAGCCCGGTCGCGCGGGTCCTTGGAATCAAGAATCCGCAGCGGGTTCTTCTCGAGACGCCCCTGCGAATCCTCGCTAAGTTCGCCCTTCACGGCGCGGAAATATTCGATCAGCGCTGCGCGCCAGGCATCGCGGCTTTGCGCATCGCCCAGCGTATTGAGGTGCAGCGTCACGCCTTCGATCCCCAGCTCCTTCAGCAGCTGGTCGGCCATGGCGAGCAGCTCGACATCGGCCTGCGGTTCGCCCGCGCCGATGATCTCGGCATCGAGCTGGTGGAACTGGCGATAGCGGCCCTTCTGCGGGCGTTCGTAACGGAACAGCGGGCCGTGGGTGGCGACCTTCAAGGGCGCATGCTGCTGCCAGCCGTTGGTGATGTAGGCGCGCGCGATCCCGGCGGTGAATTCGGGCCGCAGCGTGAGCGATTCGTCGCCGCGATCGGTGAAGGAATACATCTCCTTCGCCACCACATCGGTCGTCTCGCCGATCGCGCGGCTGAACACCTCGGTCTTTTCGAACACCGGCATTTCGACGCGGCGGAAGCGGTAGAGCCGCCGCACGCGCTCGAAAGTCTCGACCACATGCACGAAAGCCTCGGCATCGGCGCCGAAAATGTCCTGCGTGCCGCGTATGGGCTTGGGCACGCTTGTGGGTGTATTCCTGCTCATCCTCGCGCGCTTAGCGCGTTAGGTGGAGCGGGGAAAGTCGCTCGTCGATCTACTTCTTGCCTCCATGGCGGCGAGACGGCAAAAGGCGCCCCCATGAGAAAACTCGGATTTGCGGTCGCCCTCCTCGCCACTGTTGCCATTGCCGGACCGGCGCTTTCGCAGGCACCCGCGCGGTCCGCGCCGGTTGCCGAGCGGCTGCGCGATGCGACGCCATTGCCCGCCGATACCCCCTGGCCCGGCGGCACCATAACGCTCGACATCGATGCCAGCGATACCGCGCGCGGCGTCTATCGCGTGACGCAGGTCATCCCGGTTGCACCCGGCACCGGCGAACTGACGCTGCTCTATCCCGAATGGCTGCCGGGCAACCACGCCCCGCGCGGCCCGGTCAACCTCGTCAGCGACATCCGCTTCTTCGCCGACGGCAAGCCGGTGGAATGGCAGCGCAATCCGATCGACGTCTATCAGTTCGACCTGGCGCTGCCCCGGGGGACGCGCGAGGTGACTGCGCGCTTCGTCCACACCTCGCCCGTCACGGGAAGCGAGGGGCGGATCACCATGACGCAGGAAATGCTCAACCTCCAGTGGGAGAAGATGAGCTTCTATCCGGCAGGGCATTACACGCGGCGGATCGCGGTGAAGCCATCGGTGACCATGCCCGAAGGCTGGAGCACCTTTACCGCGCTGGACGGGCAGGTGCAGCAGGGCAACCGGGTAAGCTGGGCCGTGACCGATTACGAAACGCTGGTCGATTCGCCGATTTTCGCGGGCAAATACGCCCGGCAGTGGACCATCGGCGAGAACGTGCGGCTGGATGCGGTGGCCGATGCGCCCAAGTATCTGGAGCTTGCGCCCGAAAACCTCGCCCGGTTCGAGCGGCTGGTGAGCGAGGCCGATGCGCTGTTCGGCGCGCGCCATTTCGACCATTACGACATGCTGCTGGCGATGACCGACAGGATGGGCGGCATCGGGCTGGAGCACCACCGTTCGGCGGAAAACCAGTTCGAGCCTACTGCGCTGATCGACTGGGAGGCGATGGACTGGGATCACAACGTGGTCAGCCACGAACTGGTGCACAGCTGGAACGGCAAGTATCGCCGACCGGCAGACCTGTGGACCCCCGATTACCGCACCCCTATGCAGAACAGCCTGCTGTGGCTCTACGAAGGGCAGACGCAGTTCTGGGGCTGGGTACTGGCGGCGCGGTCGGATATCCAGTCCAAGGATACCATTCTGGGCACCATCGCGCTGGCGGCGGCCAATTATGCCGAGGGCCAGCCGGGCCGCGCCTGGCGCGACGTGCAGGACACCGTCAACGATCCGATCATCAATTCGCGCCGCCCGCTGCCCTATTCCTCGCTGTCGCGCAGCGAGGATTACTATGTCGAGGGCGCGCTGACCTGGCTCGAGGCGGACCAGATCATCCGCGAGGGAACCAAGGGCCGCAAGGGGCTCGACCAATTCGCCAGTGCGTTCTTCGGCAAGACCGATGGCGATTGGGGCCAGCTGACCTATGATTTCGGCGAGATCGTGGACACGCTGAACTCGGTCTATCCGTATGATTGGGCGAACTTTCTCGACACGCGCCTGCGCCAGCCCGGCCAACCCGCGCCGCTCAGGGGCATCGAGATGGCCGGCTATCGCCTGGCGTGGAAGGACGAGCCCAATGGCTACAACGCCGGGCGGATGAAGGGCGGCAAGTTCCTCGACCTGTTCTATTCGCTCGGCATCAACCTCGATCCGCAGGGCAAGGTGATCTCGGCGCTGTGGGACGGCCCGGCGTTTCGCGCAGGGATCGTCAATGGGGCGACCATTGTGGCGGTCAATGGCGAAGCCTATACGCCGGACCTGATCAAGGAGGCCGTCACGGCGGCTAAGGGCGGGACTTCGCCCATCGAGTTGCTGGTACGGCGCGGCGACAGATTCGCCGCCGTCGCGCTCGATTATCATGACGGGCTGCGTTACCCTTGGCTCGAAGCTGCCGGCAGCGGTCCGGCGGGGCTCGACCGGCTGCTCGAACCGCGGGCGAGATGACGCGAAGGGCGTCACCCACGCTCATTGATGTTGCAGCGCAGCAATGGCGGCGCTAGGGCGGGATCATGCGTATCGAGATGATCCCCACCGGCACCAATCCGCCCGACGACCTCAACGTCATCATCGAAGTGCCCACCGGCGGCGAACCGGTGAAGTACGAATTCGACAAGGCATCGGGCGCATTGTTCGTCGACCGCATCCTCCACACGCCGATGCGCTATCCGGCCAATTACGGCTTCATCCCGCACACGCTCAGCCCCGACGGCGACCCGCTCGACGCGCTGGTGATTGCGCGCAGCCCCTTCATTCCCGGCTGCGTGGTGCGCGCCCGCCCGATCGGCGTGCTCAACCTCGAGGACGAGCACGGCGGCGACGAGAAGCTGATCTGCGTGCCGGTGGATACCACCTTTCCCTATTATTCCGATGTCGGCGAACGGCAGGACCTGCCCTCGATCGTGCTCCAGCAGATCGAGCACTTCTTCACCCACTACAAGGATCTGGAAGCCGAAAAATGGGTCCGCATGGGCAGTTGGGGCGATGCCGCGGACGCGCGCCGCATCGTGATGGAAGCGATTGACCGCGCCAAGGCGGCTGGCTGATCCTGGCCCCGGACCCGCTCAGGCGAGCGCCGCGATCCCCTTGAACAGCGCGGTCAGCGCGAAGGGCAGGCCGATGGCGAGGAGCCACAGGCGGATGATGTCAGCACGAAAGGCGTGGTGATAGGCAGGGTCGACCGCCTGCTCGTCAGTCAGGCCGTACCAGCGCTTTTCGAACCAGCGGCAGGCCGGGATGATCCCGGTCACCAGAACTACCAGCGCCAGATAGGGCAGGATGGTGGATGAACCGCCTTCGAGCGCGTGGACGGTGACGAAGATTTGCAGCGCAGTATAGACCAGCAAGGCATAGGCCACATGGTCGCTCATCGCCTTGCGCCAATCGCGGGCGTCAGGCGCATCATCAAGCGAATCGCCGTGCTGTGTGCTCTGCTTCATAGAGATGTCTCCCCCCGGTTCGTCTCCGATTCGCAGTATCACATCGCCAGTGCAAAGATGCAAGCTGGGCGTCGATGGCCGATTTTCGGCCGGCGCTTCCCGCCTGCCATGCATGAATCCTGCCAATTGCCCAACGACGGGGGTTTTCTGCCGGACGCAGCCTGCTAAAGCAGACAGGATGAGCGAAGCCGATACGATCTCCGCAAGCGCTGCACCGGGCGCACCCGTCCATGCCGCAGGCTCACTGCCGAACGGCGGGCTTGAAGTGATCTCGATCGCCAAGAGCTATGACAAGCGCGCGGTGCTGACCGATATCTCGCTGCATGTCGCGAAGGGCGAGGTGCTCGGCCTGCTCGGCCCCAACGGCGCGGGCAAGACCACCTGTTTCTATTCGATCATGGGGCTGGTCCGGCCCGACGCGGGCCGCATCCTGATGGACGGCGAGGACGTGACCAGTCTGCCCATGTATCGCCGCGCGATCCTGGGGCTGGGTTATCTGCCGCAGGAAACCAGCATTTTTCGCGGGATGACCGTGGAACAGAACATCGCCTGCGTGCTGGAGATGGTCGAACCCGATCCTGCGACCCGCGCGCAGGAACTTGAGCGCCTGCTCGATGAATTCGGGCTCGAACGGCTGCGCCATGCGCCCGCGATGGCGCTTTCGGGCGGCGAGCGGAGGCGCTGCGAAATCGCCCGCGCGCTGGCGGCCAAGCCGTCGATCATGCTTCTCGACGAGCCTTTCGCCGGCATCGACCCGCTCTCGATCAACGATATTCGCGAACTGGTGCGCGATCTGAAGCAGCGCGGGATCGGCGTGCTGATTACCGACCACAACGTGCGCGAAACGCTCGACATCGTTGACCGTGCCTGCATCATCTATGGCGGGCAGGTACTGTTTTCCGGCTCGCCGCAGGACCTCGTGGCTGACGAGAACGTGCGGCGGCTCTATCTGGGCGAAGGCTTCACGCTATGACGCGGGAATTCGTCAGGAGCAGCTAGATGGCGCTGGGCCCCCGCCTGGATCTCAGGCAGACCCAATCGCTGGTCATGACGCCGCAATTGCAGCAGGCGATCAGACTGCTCGCCGCGTCCAACCTCGAAATCGAGACATTCATCACCGAAGCGCTCGAAAGCAATCCGCTGCTCGACGCGGAAAGCTTTGGGCGTGACGAGGCTGCGGAAGCCGTGGCCGATGCCGCCCCGCGCGAGGAATTGGCCGCCGACCGGCTGATCGCCGAAGGTCGCGGCGAAGGCGAGCAACCGCTCGATCTCGATCCCGCCGCGCTCGACCGCGATTTCGATACCGGCGATGCCGACTGGCGCCAGGGAGATCAGGGCGATTGGGGCCAAGGAGACTGGGGCGCGGCACAGAGCGGTTCAGGGATGCATGGCGACATGCCCGGGATCGAGGCGCACGGCGGCGGGGATACATCGCTGGCGCAGCATCTCCACCAGCAGATCGGTGTGGCCGCCCCCGATCCGGCCAGCGAGTTTCTTGCCCGTCACCTCATCGGCCTGCTCGACGAGGCGGGCTACCTGGCGTTCGACCTTGCCGCAATCGCGGGCGACCTGGGGGTCACGATCGCCGAAGTCGAGCAGGCACTGGTGCTGGTGCAGTCGCTCGATCCGAGCGGAGTGGGCGCGCGCGGCCTTGCCGAATGTCTCGCAATTCAGGCGCGCGAGGCCGATCGCTACGATCCGTGCATGGCGCGGCTGATCGACAACCTCGATCTGCTCGCGCGCGGCGAGTTCGCCCGGTTGAAGCGCATGTGCGGAGTGGACGACGAGGATTTTGCCGGGATGCTGGCCGAATTGCGCGGTTACGATCCCAAGCCGGGGCTGGCATTCGGCGGATCGGCCGCGCAGGCGGTGGTGCCCGACATTCTGGTTTCGCGCGGCAGCGACGGCAGCTGGCAGATCGCGCTCAACGAGGCGAGCCTGCCCTCGCTGGTGGTCAACCGATCCTACCTTGCGCAGGTGCGCGGCGGGCGGCTCGACCGCGAGACGCAGAGCTGGCTGCGCGAGAAGCTGGCCGATGCCAACTGGCTGATTCGCGCGCTCGACCAGCGCGCCAGAACCATCCTCAGGACCGCGAGCGAGATCGTGCGCCGCCAGGATGGGTTCTTCCGGCGCGGCGTGTCCGAATTGAGGCCGCTGACGCTGCGCGAAGTGGCCGAGGCCATCGACATGCACGAAAGCACGGTGAGCCGCGTCACCAGCAACAAGTATCTCGCCTGCGAGCGCGGCACGTTCGAGCTCAAGTACTTCTTCACCAGCGGGGTGGGCAAGATTGGGGGTTCTGGCGATGGCGAGGGCGCATCGTCGCAGGCGGTCAAGGCGCGGATCAGGGCGCTGACCGATGCCGAAGACCCCAAGGCGATTCTTTCCGACGATACGCTGGTGGAGATACTGAGAACCGAAGGCTTCGACCTCGCCCGCCGCACGGTCGCCAAATACCGCGAGGCGATGGGGATCGGATCGAGCGTGCAGCGCCGCCGGGCGAAGAAGCTGCGCGAGGCGGCCGGATAGCCCGATACGGAGCTTGCGCGGTTCAGACTGCCGAGCTGAAGCGGGTGGCGCTGTCCTGGCGATAGGGATCGAACAGCGCGGCGATCGTGCGGGCATAGGGCAGGCCATCGGCGGCCAGCGTCAGCACATCGGCTTCGAGGCGCGCCAGCCCGCGCGCGATGAACGGCTCCAGCATGGTTGACGCCGCCTGCAACAGCGCCCGGCCAATGCGCGCACGCCCCTGGCACAGTAGCCCCTCGATCACGGCGCCGCGCGCCTGATCGTCATCCGTTCGCCTGATCCCGCGCGTGGTCGCAAGCAACCCCTGCGAGACGAGCATCCGGTAGTGCCCGGAATTCTTCTCGTTCTGCGCGAGAAGCGCGGGAAAGCTGCTGATCGCCGAAGCGCCCAGTCCGATCAGGTTGGGCGCGCCGTCATCGGTAAAGCCCTGGAAATTGCGCCTCAGCGTGCCGTTCTCTGCGGCCAGCGCCAACGGATCGCGCCCGGCAATGGCAAAGTGATCGAAGCCCACCGCGGCATAGCCGTGCGCGGTCAGCCAGTCATGGCCCTGTGCCGCCATGGCAAAGCGCAGGGCCTGATCGGGCATTTCGCCCGCATCCACCGCCCGCTGGCGCGGCACGATGTGCGGGACATGGGCATAACCGAACAGCGCCACCCGGTCCGCCCCCCCCATGGCGTGGGCGCGCCGCAGGCTGTCCTCCAGATCGTCCTGCGTCTGGTAAGGCAGGCCGTACATCAGGTCGAAGTTGAGCGAGGTAACTCCGGCATCGCGCAGCCAGCCCACCGTACGCGCGATCAGCGCCTCGTCCTGCACCCGGCCGATCGCCTGCTGGCAACGCGGCGCGAACGTCTGCACCCCCAGGCTGGCGCGGGCGATCCCGGTCGAACGGATCACCAGCGCCCAGTCCTCGCTCATCGTGCGCGGATCGAGTTCGATCGAAAGCACCGGGTCGGCAAGCCGGAATGACAGCGTGAGCGTGTGGACGAGCCGCACGAAATCGATCGGGCTGATCGCATTGGGGCTGCCCCCGCCGAACGCGATCCGCCGTACACGGACATCGGCGGGCAGCAGCGATCCGACCAGCGCGATTTCACGGTGCAGCGCCGCGAGATAGGATTCGAGCCGCTGCCGCCTCCCCGCCGCGCCGGTGTTGCAGCCGCAATAGAAGCAGATCTGCTCGCAGAAGGGGATGTGCAGGTAGAGCGAGACATCGCCCTGGGCATTGGCGATTGCGTCGGACAGGGCGCGCGGCTTCAACGCGCCGAATTCGGCGGCGGTGGGAAAGCTGGTGTAGCGCGGCACCGGATTTGCCAGCAGGTCTGGGTAGTAGGGCCACATTATGCCGCACATGCGGCCTTGCGGCGGGCGCTTCCTTGCGCTGGATCAAATTTTCACGCGGGCCCTGTTCGATTGCGGGCGGGGTTGCTTTGTCGAATCCTCCCCTTCCGCTTGCGGGAGGGCGCTTGCCCGAAAATCTCCCCTCCCGCTTGCGGGAGGGGTAGGGGGTGGGCATCGCAGGTGCGCGCCGTGCGGAGTGATAGGGCGTACTTGTAGGACAGTCGCGCCGCGAACACCGCTCAGGCGCAATTTGCGGCACCTATCGCTTTGCCGGGTCGATCGCCCAGGGATTATGGTGCTGCTGCTGCGCCGAAGCCTCCGCCTTGGACTGCTCGGTCTGTTCGGGAGACGGGACCGCGCAGTAGGCGGTCAGCAGTATGCCCGATGCCCACAACAACGCGCGCCAGCGGCTGCGAAATATGTTCTGACTGTTCCCGAACATCGCGCAGCCTTAGCGCCGGACCGGTTAATGCGGCGTATGCGGCGGTGGATCGGAATGGGTTGGGTTTTGGAGTATTCGCCCCTCCCGCTTACGGAAGGGGCTGGGGGTGGGCCTCGCTGGACCCAGCCTGTGCCGGAGTAACAGGAAACACATCGCGCGATTGGTTCACGCAAGGGCGCAAAGACGCCAAGGGTATCGAGCATGGCTGTCACGCTTCTTGTCTTGAGTGTCAGTGCGGACTACAGCGCCGTTCCCAATCAAAGGAGGCGACCATGCCAAAGCATCACGATTATGACGCCCTCCCCTGCTTTCGAGCGGACGAGCAAACGCCGTAAGGGATACCCGAGCGAGACGCGCGTAAAACGCGGACTGCGTACGATTAAAAACGGCGAGATCGAACTGCTCGAGAAACTCGGGCGCAACGATCCTTGCCCGTGCGGTTCGGGGATAAGATTTCAAGAGGTGCTGCATGAGCTCGGGCCGGTTTCGACGGGGCCGAGAAGCGGGACTATTGGCGGTGACCTCCCCTCCCGCTTGCGGGAGGGGTTGGGGGTGGGCAGAACGCAATGATGCCCACCTGGAAACCCCGCAACACCCTCCGCGCCCGCACACTCCGCCGCCAGGCCACGCCAGCCGAACGTGCGCTGTGGGAACATCTCGCTCGCAGCCAGCTGGGCGTCCGCTTCAGCCGCCAGATGCCTGTCGGGCAATACTTCGCCGATTTCCTGTGCCGCGAGCTCAAGCTGGTGATCGAGTGTGACGGTGTCTCGCATGATCGCGACCCCGCATCAGACGCGATCCGCGACTGCTGGATGCGCGCCAACGGCTACACCGTGCTGCGCTTCACCAATGCGGAAAGTTTGGGAAATGTCGAAGGGGTGGTGTCGGCCATCCGCGAGGAAGTGGAGCGGCTGCGTAAGACAAGAGCCCACCCCTGACCCCTCCCGCAAGCGGGAGGGGGATTATCAGGTCAAACGTACTCTCCCCTCCCGCTTGCGGGAGGGGCTGGGGGTGGGCAAATTTCAAGATATACTGCCTGCAATTAGGATGCACTGCCGCCTGAAAGTGAACCAATTCGAGGAATTATTTGTAAACTAGGCACGCCTTCTGATCCTGTGGAATCTTGCCTTGTAAGTCCTGTCTCTTGCGGTGAGAAAATACAGGCAGCAGCATGACTTAGCACAATGTCTGAACTCGCCGCATCAGATGTTGCCTCAGCCAGAGCCGTAAATGTCGACAGAGCATTCTGGCGATGGCGATTAACAATCTCGTTATGCCTATGCGAAAGATAATTCTTAGCACTTAAGAGCGTGAGATAGGCCAAAATGCCAAAAATTAGAATCTTACTTACGGCTAAATGGATTGTATGATAGGGATTATCAGTATCTAGTCCCGGAATGTTGTGAATAAAAAGGCTAACTACTGAGTAAACTGTTACTAAGGCGATCGACAAAAGAGTGTATTTCATCCAGTTTTTCGCTTGATCTCGGTGATCGTCTGCCTGAGCTTTGAAGTGTATTGCTTGATTGCCCACTCCCTGTTCGGCAGCGACCGCACGGACTTCTTCCAAAATCCTCTGCCCAGATTCTTTCTGCTTCTCAAACTGATCAATAAGTGCAGTGGATTCGTCCTTAATCGCTTGGGTGGCAGCGCGAGCCTCCTGTTCAAGTCTGGCGAAGTCCTGTGACCTAGCTGTGGCAAAAGAAATAAATGGGAAAAGGACGTTGAAGTGGCTTTGATAAAGCCCCTCTGCCTTCAAGATCAGGGCTTGTTTGGCGTCAGTCGGTGTCGGTTGAGCCCCTTCAATTTCGAAGGAGGCGCATTGTTCTAAGAAGTTATAAAATGCGTTTGCCTGATCGCGGATGGTATTCTGTTGCTGCTCCGGAAAATAGGCTATGTGGGAAGGGGGAATGAGACGAAATAGCCCTTGAACTCGTTCAAGGGGCTGGACCAGTTCCCGCAATGCGTACTTGTTGCCCAGTTCTTTCTCACGAACCAGGTCCTTTAGATCGTAGGATTGCACCCGCCGAAGCGAATCACCTGTCTCGCCTCCCTCGCCGTGTCCTTTGACTTTTCCTTGATCAGACATATATGGTCCTAACTACCTACTCCGCCGCCTGCACCCCGTCGCCCGAACCGTCCCCGAACAGCCCCGGCCCGTCATCCTCGGCAGCGGCGCCCTCGTTCGCGGCCTTGGCCTTCTGGCGCTTGTCGAAGCTCGACCACACCGTGTTCCAGTCGCCCCTTGTGGCGCCCTTCGAATATTCGGTCGCGCGGGTTTCAAAGAAGTTGGCATGCTCGACCCCGTTGAGCAGCGGCGCGAGCCACGGCAGCGGGTGGTCCTCCACCATATAGATCGGCTGGAAGCCCAACTGGCCCAGCCGCCAATCGGCGATGTAACGGATGTAGCGCTTGATTTCCTTGGGGCTCATGCCGGGCACCGGGCCCTGCTCGAACGCGAGATCGATGAACGCATCTTCGAGCCGCACGGTCTTCTGGCAGCAATCGATGATGTCTTCCTTCACCGCCTTGGTCAGGCATTGGCGTTCCGCCGCGAAGGCGTGGAACAGGCGGGTGATGCCTTCGCAGTGCAGGCTTTCATCGCGCACCGACCAGGTGACGATCTGGCCCATGCCCTTCATCTTGTTGAAGCGCGGGAAGTTCATCAGCATGGCGAAGCTGGCGAACAGTTGCAGCCCTTCGGTAAAGCCGCCGAACATGGCGAGCGTGCGCGCGATATCCTCATCGCTGTCAACGCCGAACTGCGCGAGGTAATCGTGCTTGTCGCGCATTTCCTGATATTCAAGGAACATGCCGTATTCGCTTTCGGGCATGCCGATGGTGTCGAGCAGGTGCGAATAGGCGGCGATGTGCACCGTCTCCATGTTGGAGAATGCGGCGAGCATCATCTTCACTTCTGTGGGCTTGAACACGCGGCCGTATTTCTCGTGGTAGCAATCCTGCACCTCGATATCGGCCTGCGTGAAGAAGCGGAAGATCTGCGTGAGCAGGTTGCGCTCATGATCGGAGATGTTCTGCGCCCAGTCGCGGCAATCCTCGCCCAGCGGCACTTCCTCGGGCATCCAGTGGATCTGCTGCTGCCGTTTCCAGAACTCGTAGGCCCAGGGGTATTCAAAGGGTTTGTAGGTCTTGCGGGCTTCGAGCAACGACATGTTGTGCCTCCGGTAATTCTCGCGATGATACTGCCTGCGATTCTGGCCGAACGATCAGCATAGGAAATCGGGACCGAAAAACGAAGGCGAGCATAGCAGATCGGGCGGGGATAAGCTGTGCTTTTTTGCAGGTCAGGCGGGGGCCCAAGAGTGCAGCCGCCGCCCGGTGATCGCGGCAATCACCGCGCGCGCTCCGTGCGCATCGCCGCGCAGCAGCACCTGTGCCGCCT
>LOEX01000082.1 GCA_001516125.1 Sphingomonadales bacterium BRH_c42 | reverse complement strand
GTTCCGATGCCCCGGTCGAGCCGCCCGCCCCCTTTGCCGGGTGGGCTGCGGCGATCAGCCGGACCGACGCCAATGGCGAGCCGTTCGGCGGCTGGCTACCCGGCGAAACAATCACGCGCGAGGCGGCACTGCGCGCCTTCACCAGCGACGCGGCATATGCCGGTTTCGCCGAGGGGCGGTTTGGCCGCCTGGTCAAGGGCGAAAGGGCGGATTTCGTGCTGATCGCGATCGATCCACTGCTGTCATCGCCCGATGAAATCCGCAGTGTCGAGGTCAAGGAAACCTGGGTGGGCGGCGAGCGCGTATTCCGCCGATAATGCCGAATGAATGGTTGTCAGGGTGTGTCGGCCACTTCGGCATCAGCAGGTTCAGCACTGTCGGAACCGCGCCGCTCCTGGAGCCGCATCACCAGCAATGATCCCTCGAACAAGATGAGCAGCGGTATCGCCAGGATGATCTGCGATCCGGGATCGGGCGGGGTAACCACGGCGGCCAGCGTCACCACACCCACGATCACATAGCGACGCGAACTCGCCAATTGCTCGCGCGAAACGATACCCGCTCGGTTGAGCAGCAGCAGCAGCACCGGCAACAGGAAGCTGATCCCGAATGCCAGGATGAACTGCATCACCAGCGACAGATAATCCCCCGCAGCAGGCAGCGCTTCGATCTCCAGCCCGCCAGCCTGTCCCTCGAACCCCAGAAACCAGCGGAAAGCTGTGGGCATGACGACAAAGTAGGCAAGCGAAGCGCCCGCCACGAACAGTATCGGCGTGGCCAGCAGAAAGGGCAGAAACGCTTTCTTCTCGCGCGCGTACAACCCCGGCGCGACAAAGGCCCAAAGCTGGTTTGCGATGAAGGGAAAACTCACGAAGAAACCGGCGAACAGCGCCACTTTCAGCTCGACGAAGAAAACCTCGTAAAGCTTGGTATAGATCAGCTTGCCTTCGCCCGCGGGAAATGCGGCGAACAGCGGCTGCACCAGAAACCCCAGGATTTCATCGACAAAATAGAAGCAGATCGCAAATCCCAGCGTCAATGCCATGACGCAGCGCACCAGGCGCGTGCGCAGTTCGATCAGATGATCGAGCAGCGGCGCCTGACTCTCATCGATATCGCGGATCTTCAGCGCCATCGTCCTGCCTCAAGCCTTCGCCGCAGGATCGCCGGACTGCGATTCCGCTTCGTCCGCAGTCGGCGGTGCGGCGGTAGGCAAGCTGGCCGCCTCGCCAAGATTTGCCTCTGCGTCAGCGCTGGGACGCGCCATGATCGCCTCGTTCTGTTCCTTCCACTTCCGTTCCATTTCCTCCAGCTCGGCCTCGCGAATCATCGCGTCGAAACCAGTGCGCAAATGGTTGGAGGCACGCCGAATCTTGCCGATCCAGCGACCCGCGGTGCGCAGCGCGCGCGGCATGTCCTTGGGGCCGATCACCAGGATCGCCACGATCACGATGACGAGCAGTTCGCTGGCGCCGATATCAAACATCTTTATCCCAGCGGTTCGCCTGAAAACTCAGTTTGCGCTGTCGCTCCGATCGGCAGGCTGCGCATCGGGCCGTGTCGTATCGGGCGCGTCGGCAGGGCCCTCGATCTGCCGGGCAGGCTTCTTCGCACTGTCGGCATCTTCATTCATACCCTGCTTGAAGCTTTTGATTCCCTTGCCGAAATCGCCCATCATTTCGGAAATCCGCCCGCGCCCGAACAGCACAAGGATGACTAACGCGATAATGATCAACTGCCAGGGGCCGAGACTCATGGAAAAACCCTCGATTGAATTAATGCTACCAATATAGGCCCTGGCGAAGCCGAGCGCCAGTCAGGCGGGAGAATCGTCCGAAATAAAGTCATCGTCCGCCTCGGCACCTGCGTCGCAATCGCTATCGCCCTCATCCGGGCTTTCGAAATGCATGGCGTCTTCCAGCGCCTCATCGATCGGATCGAGCAGTCCGGCGGCGCGCAGCTCGTCCAAGCCAGGAAGGTCACGGCGCGAGGCCAGCCCGAAATGTTCGAGGAATTCGGTCGTGGTGGCATAGATCACCGGCCTGCCGGGCACCTCGCGGCGGCCCGCCATCCTGATCCAGCCCGCTTCCATCAGCACGTCGAGCGTGCCCTTGGCCGTCTGGACGCCGCGGATCGATTCGATCTCCGCCCGGCTGACCGGTTCATGATAGGCGATGATCGCCAGCACCTCGGTCGCAGCACGGCTCAAACGGCGGACCTGCTCGCGCTCACGCCGCAACAGGTGCGCCATGTCGGGCGCGGTTTCGAAATGCCAGAGCTTGCCGCGTTCGACCAGGCGGATGCCGCGTTCGCGATAATGATCGGCCAGCTCGATGAGCGCAGAGCGCACATCCGCCGCCTCGGCTCCGCCCAGATGCGCGGCCAGCGCCTCGACGCTCATCGACGCCTCGCTGGCGAACAGCGTCGCCTCGACCGCGCGAACAAGATCATCCATTCCGATTATCCTGAGCTTGTCGAAGGACGGGCCGCTCGCTCACCGGGCAATCCTGCGCAGGCGCATTGCCCCGAAAATCTCGTCTTGCGCGATCTCCGCCCGGCCCAGCCGGGCCAGTTCGAGCGCTGCGACAAAGCTTGAGGCCAGCGCCGATTTGCGCAGCGAGGGATCGGCATGCGGGGGGAGGAAATCGCGCAGGTCCATCCACTCAAGCGTAACACCCAGCATGGCCGAAACCCGGTCGATCGCGCTGTCCAGCGTCATCACCATCCGGTCCCTGACCTGATATATCCGGGGCGCGGTGCGTGCCTTGACCTGGCCATAGGCCTGGATCAGCGCGAATGTGTCGGAATGCCAGCGGTTCTTGCGGTCGATCCGCAAGCCTTCCGGGGCACCGCGTTCAAAAATATCGCGCCCGATCCGGTCGCGCGCCATCAGCCGCGCTGCCGCCTCGCGCATGGCGCCAAGCCTTTGCAGCCGCCATTGCAAACGCATGGCAAGCTCCTCGGCGCTCGGCTCCTCCTGCTCTTCCTTGGGCAGCAGCAGCGCCGATTTGAGATAGGCCAGCCATGCCGCCATGACGAGGTAGTCCGCCGCCAGTTCGAGCCGCAGCGCCTCCGCCCGATCGATATAGCTCAGGTATTGGTCAACCAGCGCCAGAATCGAGATTTGCCTGAGATCGACCTTCTGCCGCCGCGACAGATCGAGCAGCAGGTCGAGCGGGCCCTCCCACCCGTCAAGCTCGAGATAGAGCGCATCGTCATCGCCCCGTTCGCCTGCCTTGTCGGCAGCCGGACCGGTCCAATCCTCCTCGCCTTCCGGCAAGGGTAACGGCAGTGCCAGCGGCTGAGCACCCGCCATTGTCGCCTCCTCGCTCATGCCGCTTGTCCCGCAAGCGCCAGCAGCGCATCGCGCTGGGCCAGAAGCTGCCGCGCCAATGCACTATCATCGCGGATTTGTGTGAGTTCGAGCGCGCGATCAAGGCGTGCGCGCGTGCGCTCCGTGATGGCCGGAAGATCGTTTGCCATGGCCTGCATGTCCGCCATCTTCGCCCAGCAATTGAGCACCAGGTCGCAGCCCGCCGCGATCGCCCGCCGCGCCCGTTCGGGCACGCTGCCATCAAGCGCCTCCATGTCGATATCATCGGTCAGCAGCAGCCCGTCAAAGCCAATCCGCCCGCGGATGATTTCACGGATGACATATGGCGACAGCGTGGCCGGGTTCTCGCTATCCCAGGCGGTGAACAGCAAATGCCCGGTCATGCCGATCGGTGTATCGCGCAGCGCGCGGAAAGGGGCGAGATCGCGCTCCAGATCATCATCGCTGGCTGTGACGCGGGGCAAGTGCTTGTGGCTGTCTGCCGTGGCCCGGCCATGGCCTGGCATGTGCTTGATGCAACCGGCAACGCCGCCACGCGCCAGTCCGCCGAGAATCGCGCGGCCCAGTGCCGCAACCTGCATCGGCTCGCTGCCCAGCGCGCGGTCACCGATCACGTCATGCGCTCCGGACTGCCGCACATCGAGCGGCGGATGGAAATCGACCGTGATGCCCATTTCCGCAAGCTCAAGCGCCATGGCATGGGCATTGGCGCGGGCAGCCTCGATCGCGCTGGCGGGAGCAAGCTGGTAAAGCCTGTCGAACACCTCGCCAGCGGGAAACTCACTCCACTGCGGGGGGCGCAGCCGCGCCACGCGCCCGCCCTCCTGATCGACCGAAACGAACAGGCGATCGCGCCCGTGGAGGCTGCGCAGGTCATCGGTCAGCCGCCGCAATTGCGCCCGATCGCCGATGTTGCGCGCAAACAGGATGTAACCCGCCGGATCGGCCTCCTTGAAAAAGGCGCGCTCGTCCGCGGTCAGTTCAAGCCCGGAAATGCCGAATACTGCAGGCGTCATGAGGCAGAAATTCGCAGCAATGGCCGGTATCGGCAAGTTCGAGCGGTTTCGGCGCGGGGGAAAAGCCGCTGTCGCGAATGACAGCGCAAGTGCTCAGCGTTTGACCTGGCAGGCCAGCCCGTTCGCCTTGAGCGCATCGCACAGCGCCATTGCAGCAGCAAGATCGCCCGCAACCGCCTGCAGGCGATAGACCGTGCCGATATCGGCCTGGCCCTTGACCACCCGGTGCCGCACATCGGCCAGAACCTCTGTCTGGTTGCGCAGCGTCACCCAGCCAGCTTCAGCCGCAGCGCGCGAGCCGTAGGCACCGATCTGCACACCGACGCCGTCGGCCTCGACCGGCTTGTCGGCTGTGCTGCGAGTATCGATCGTCGGAGCCGGAAGGTCGCGCCGCGCCAGGCGCGCATCGCGCTGCTGCCCTTCGCCCACCGCCGGCGCGATATTGCCTGTTCCGGCAAAGGTCTTGCCGCCGGCATCGGCGGGCCTGACCTTGTAAGGGCCCTTGGGCGCTTCGATCGTGCTGCCATCGGCCACGATCGCTTCGCCCGCGCCGCGATGGGAATACCACCACAATGCGCCGATACCCAATGCCAGCACTGCCACCACTATCGCGGTAAAGGCAATGATGCGGCCGGTGTCCACCCCGCCCGCTTCTTCCCCTTCCATGCCCGAATCGAGCCATGGCAGGCTGCCATCGCCGCCCAGCGCCAGCTCGGCCTCGCCCTGGCCGTCGCCATGCTGATCGTCTCCGCCCGGCCATCCCATGATCACATCTCCTCGACCGCCTCGACCCCAAGGATCGCAAGGCCGTTGCGGATAACCTGCCCGATCTGTTGCCCCAGGAACAGCCGCGCTGCGGTCATATCAGGCTTGTCCGCCAGGATGAAGCGCTTGTCCGGCCGATCGTTGCCAAGATTCCAATAGGCGTGGAATGCCGCAGCCAGATCATAAAGATAGAATGCGATGCGGTGCGGTTCGCGCGCGGTTGCAGCTGCCTCTACCTGCCGGGGAAATTGCGCCGCCAGCTTGACCAGTTCCAGCTCCTCATCGCCCAGCAGGTCGAGCCTTGCAGCCGACGGCGCAAAGCCTTCAGCCGCGCCCTTGCGCATGGTCGAACGGATCCGCGCGTGGGCATACTGGACGTAGAACACCGGATTGTCCTTCGATGCCTCGACCACCTTGGCGAAGTCGAATTCCATCTGCGCTTCGGGTTTGCGGGTCAGCATGGTGAAGCGCACCACATCCTTGCCCACTTCGCGCACGACGTCGGCCAGCGTCACGAACGTACCCGAGCGCTTCGACATCTTGACCGGCTCGCCCCCACGCAGAAGCTGGACCATCTGCACCAGCTTGACGTCGAAAGGGATCGGCCTGCCCGCCCCTTCGGTGAGCGCGGCCACGGCGGCCCTGATGCGCTTGACCGTGCCGGCATGGTCTGCGCCCCAGATATCGATCAGGGCATCGGCATTTTCCGCTTTCTGGAAGTGATAGGCGAGGTCGGCGCCGAAATAGGTCCAGCTACCGTCGCTCTTCTTGATGGGGCGATCCTGGTCATCGCCGAAACGGGTCGAACGGAACAGCGGCAGCTCGACCGGCTCCCAATCCTCAGGCGTCTTGCCCTTGGGCGCTTCGAGCACGCCGTCATAGACGAGATCCCTCGAACGCAGCCATGCCTCGGCCTGCTCGGGCTTGCCCGCTGCCTGGAGCGCGGCCTCGGAAGCGAACACATCGTGATGGATGCCGAGCAGCGCGAGATCGTCCTTGATCAGCTCCATCATCTTCGCGACTGCATGGCTGCGGAAAATGGCGAGCCACTCCGCTTCGGGGGCATCGACATATTGCCCGCCGAACTTCGCCGCCAACGCCTGCCCCACCGGGATCAGGTAATCGCCGGGGTAAAGGCCTTCGGGCACATCGCCAATCGCCTCGCCAAGCGCCTCACGATAACGCAGGTGTGCGGAGCGCGCGAGCACATCGACCTGACCGCCCGCATCGTTGATGTAGTATTCGCAGGTGACCGTGTGCCCGGCAAATTCGAGCAGGGATGCCAGCGCATCGCCCACCACCGCCCCGCGGCAATGGCCCATGTGCATCGGGCCGGTCGGATTGGCCGAGACATATTCGACATTGACCCGCTGCCCCTCGCCCATCCGCGAACGGCCATAATCAGCGCCCTGTGCCGCAATCGCGGCGAGTTCTTCCAGCCAGGCCGTGCGATCGAGCCTGATGTTGATGAAGCCCGGGCCCGCGATTTCCACGCTCATCACTTCAGGGCGCTTGCGCAACTCCGCCGCAATCGCCTCTGCCAGCGCGCGCGGATTCATGCCCGCCGGCTTGGCAAGCACCATCGCATCGTTGGTGGCAAGATCGCCGTGCGCAGGATCGCGCGGGGGTTCGACCGTCACATTGGCATAGTTCAGACCAGCCGGAAGCGTGCCGCAGGCGACAAGGGCATTGTTGGCCTCGGCTATGTGGGCGGCGAATGCAGTGTAGATCGTTTGTGTGTCGGACATGATGCGCGCGCCTAACGCAAATCGCCAGAATCGCAAGGCTGCGCGCGCTGCACCGCGACTGAAGGCGGTCAGCGGGTGACGTTATAGGCCAGCTGCTCCTGCGATAGCTGAAACCCGATCAGCATTTCGAAGCTGCGCCGCTGAAGCGCCGCGCGCACTTCGGTATCTGCCAGCGGGTCGAGCGCCGCATCGATATCGCCGGGCTTGCGCTTGCGGGTGATCTTCTCGCGGATTTCGGCTGGAAGTGTCGCTTCGGCCTTGTCGACATAGGACGCCGCCTGTGCGCTCGCCTGCGCCCGTTCCTGCCCGTCGGCGAAGTTCAGCGTGACCTGGCCCACGCGCTTGGTCACAACCGCGCTGCCGCCGCGCAGGACGGTGACGAACCAGGGCAGCGTGACCTGCCGCGCGCCGCGCACATCGGCCCGGCGGGCGACCACATCGAAAGTCGCGGTGCTGTAAACTCTTGCCCCGCTCTCATCACAGGTGCTGCGCACGTTGGTGATGCTGGCGACCACATCGAGGTTGGCCGCAGTCACATCGCCCGCACTGTGAAAGGTCGTGATATCACCCGTGTAATCGGGAATGCCCACCGTCGGGCAGGACGAGAGTACGGCGGAAATGCCCACCCCTTCCTCGATCACCAGTTCACCCTTTTTCGAGCAGCCCGCCAATGCGGCTGCCAGAATGATCGCTGATACAAGTCTGGTCGGGCGATTCATGGATGCGCTTTCCTCAATTCCGTGCCTGTGTGCCAAAAGCTGGCCCACGCCCTAGCGGTGTGCGAAGCAAAGCGCTAGAGGGCGGCGCATGAACGAAGGCTTTCAAACCCTGCAGGCGCTCGACACGAAATCGTCCGGAGAAGCCCGTCCCGCGCTCAGGCTCCTGATCGCGGCGCCGCGCGGTTTCTGCGCAGGGGTGGACCGGGCGATCGAGATTGTCGAACGCGCGATCGATCGGTTCGGCCCGCCGGTCTATGTCCGGCACGAAATCGTTCACAACAAATATGTGGTTGACGCACTCAAGGCCAAAGGTGCGGTTTTTGTGGAGGAGCTTGACGAAGTTCCTGCAAATGTACCTGTGGTGTTCAGCGCGCACGGTGTTCCCAAATCGATCCCCGCGGAAGCCGAGCGGCGCGAACTCTTTTATCTCGATGCCACCTGCCCGCTGGTGAGCAAGGTCCACCGCCAGGCCGAACGCCAGATCGAAAAGGGCCGTCACATAATTTTCATCGGCCATGCCGGACATCCCGAGGTGATCGGCACCATGGGGCAGGTCGACGAAGGCGGCATCACGCTGGTGGAAACCGTCGCGGATGTCGCGGCCCTGCCGTTCGAGCGGGACGATGCGCTGGCCTTTCTGACCCAGACCACGCTGTCGGTTGACGATACTGCCGAGATCGTTGCGGCACTGACCGCGCGGTATCCCGCCATTGCCGGTCCCAAGGCCGAAGATATCTGTTACGCTACCTCGAACAGGCAAGCGGCGGTCAAGGAAATCGCACTGCAATGCGAGCTGGTGCTGGTCATCGGCGCGCCCAATTCCTCCAACTCGCTGCGTCTGGTCGAAGTGGCCGAGCGGCTGGGCACTCCCGCCCGGCTGATCCAGCGTGCAAGCGATATCGACCCGGCATGGCTGGCCTCAGTGGAGACGCTGGGCCTTACCGCCGGCGCTTCGGCCCCCGAACAACTGGTGCGCGAAGTCGTCAACCGTTTGGGCGAATGGCGCATGATCGACGAGCAGGTCGTGACCACGACGGAAGAGCACATGATCTTCAAACTGCCGCGGCAACTGACCGAATAGGCCCGGGGACGACATGGCGGTCTATACGCACCTCGGCGCACAGGATCTGGCTGGACTGATCGCGCATTATGACGTTGGCGAGCTGATCTCAGCCAAGGGCATTGCCGAGGGCGTATCGAACAGCAACTGGCTAATCGAAACGAGCGGCAGCACCGGCAAAGGCGACAAACCGGGCGCGCGCTTCATCCTCACCATGTATGAACGGCGGATCGAACCGGACGATCTGCCATTCTTCCTCGGCCTGCTCGATCACCTGGCGGCGCATGGCTGCCCGGTTCCGCGCACCATCCATGATCGCAGCGGTGCAGCCTTCCGCATGATTGGCGGCAAGGCAGTGGCACTGATCGAATTCCTGCCGGGCGTGTCGGTTGATCGGCCGACAACGGGGCAGGCATTTGGTGTTGGCGAGGCGCTGGCAAGGACGCACCTTGCCGCTGGCAGCTTTGGCCAATCGCGAATGCAGACGCTGGGGCTGGCAGCGTGGGACGCGATCATCCATGACTGCGGCGCAGAGGCGCTGGCCGGAATCGATTCTGCGCTTCCCGCGCTGGCCTTTGACGAGCTTTCTTTCCTGGCAGGCTCGTGGCCCGGTGGACTGCCGCACGGCGTGTGCCATTGTGACCTGTTCCCCGACAACGTGCTGATGCTGGGCGACAAGGTGAGCGGGCTGATCGACTTCTACTTCGCCGCGACCGACTTTTTCGCCTACGATCTGGCCGTGACTCATGCCGCCTGGTCGTTCAGTATGGACGGGCGTCAGTTCCGCGATGGTGTGTCGGCGGCCTTGCTGGAAGGATACGAATCAATCCGCCCGCTCATGGAATATGAACGCAGCGCACTTCCCGTGTTGGCGCGCGGGGCCTGCATGCGGTTCATTTCCTCGCGCGCGGACGACTGGCTCAACACCCCGCCCGATGCGCTGGTCACACGAAAAGACCCGATGGACTTCGTGCGGCGGCTCCAGTTCTATCGCGAGGCCGGCGCGCGCGCATTTACAGGTCGCAGCGGGGCATGAAATCGGTCGAAATCTTTACCGATGGTGCCTGCAAGGGCAACCCCGGGCCGGGCGGTTGGGGCGCGGTGCTGCGCAACGGCGCCTACGAGAAGGAGCTTTCCGGCAGCGCGCCCGATACGACCAACAATCGCATGGAAATGACCGCGGTGATCGAGGGCCTGCGCGCCCTGAAGGAGCCCTGCCGGGTCGATCTCTATTCGGACAGCAAATATGTCATCGACGGGATCACGCAGTGGATCCACGGCTGGCAAAAACGCGGCTGGCTCACGGCTGACAAGAAGCCGGTCAAGAATGCCGACTTGTGGCGGTTACTGCTTGAAGCCAGCGCGCCGCACCGGATCACCTGGCACTGGGTCAAGGGCCACGATGGCCATGTCGAGAACGAGCGGGCCGACCGCCTGGCGAGCGATCAGGCCGAACGGGTTGGCCGGAAAATGAAGGCAAGCTGAGGCGAACGGGGCGAGCCCCCCGAGCTTCGCGCCGATAAGCGGCACCGCTTTTCCCTCTCCCCTCAAGGGGAGAGGGAGCGGCCATTGCAACTTAGCCAAAACGTGCAGGCGAATAGCGTTCCGGATCGATTGCCGTAGTCATCGCGTCAGGCCCGCGTCCGAGCAATAATTGCGCACCGAGCCGGGCGGCGGCGGGCGCAGTCTGGATCCCGAAGCCGCCCTGCCCGGCAAACCAGAAGAACCCTGGTACTTGGGGATCAGGCCCATAGACCGGAAGCCGATCGGGCGCGAAGCTGCGTAGCCCTGCCCATTTGCGCTCGACCGCCTCGATCTTCCAGCCGACCGCCGCCTGCAACCGGTCGATCGCGATGGCCACGTCAAGTTCCTCAGGCGCCGCATCGACCGGCGGAGTGGGCGTTTCGTCATGCGGACTGAGCCACAGCTTTCCCGCCTCGGGCTTGAAATAGAAGCCGCCCGAAATATCGAGGCACAGCGGCAAGTCCGCCGGCGCGGGTGGATCGATCCGCAGCTGCGCCACGGTGCGGCGATAGGGCTGGATGCCCAATGGCCTGGCACCGGCCAATGCGGCGATCTCGTCAGCCCATGCCCCGGCTGCGTTCACCAGCGTGGCTGCACGAAATGCGCGGCCATCGCCAGTCTCGATCAGCCACCGCTCGTCGCGGGTGATCCGCTCGATCCGTGCACGGCAGGTGACGGTGGCCCCCGCTACCCTCGCTCGCGCCAGATAATGTGCGTGCAGGCCCGCAACATCGATATCGGCGCAGTGCGGTTGGCGGATCGCGCGGTCCCATTCGGGCCTGATCCCCGGCACGATACGTTCGAGCTCGTCGCGCCCGATCCGCTCGAACTGTGCATCGGTGCCTGAAAAGCGCCTCACAAAAGCTTCGACCGCCGCCTCGTCGGCAGCACGCGCCAGATAGAGCGCACCGCGCGGGCTCAGGAAGCCGTGTTCGCGCAGATAATGACCCGATGCCTTGGTCAGCGGGAGTATCCCCGGCCCGCCATAGCATTCCTCATAAAATGCAGCGGACCGACCGGTCGAATGATAGCCCGGCGTATCCTCCGCTTCGAGCACGATCACACGGGCGGCATTGCCGATTTCGGCGGCAAGGCTGGCCCCGGCCATCCCGGCGCCCACTATCGCAATGTCGAATATCTCGCTCACCGCGCAGCCGCGATCCGATCGAGGAACTCGAAGGTGGCTGCCATGGCGCGGCCCCGCACCGGATCAACTTCGCGCAGGATTTCATGGCGGGCTTCCTTGCCGAAGTGCACCAGCCGCACGTCCTTGAGGCGCTGCGCCGCTTGCTCGATTGCGCTGACCGAAACCAATTTGTCGTTCGAGGTCGCCAGGATCAGCACGGGGATTGCAACTGCCTCGAGCTTTCCAGGCTGAAACAACGCGCGGATCGAGGCATAGGCGCGCTCGACCCAGCCCCAACTGCCCGGTCCCATGACCAGTTCGGGGCGGCGTTCGCGCCACCACAGTTCATCCTGATAGCGGTTGTCATCATGCGTCAGCAGCCCTTGGCGCGATGCGGGAATCTCACCCGGCTTCTCGCTCCATTTCCACGCCGGGCGGGCCGGATCGCCAATCGCGCACATCAGCTTCGCCGCCGTCTGCGCTATGGCTGGCGGGATATTTCCGACAAAGCCAAGCATGGGGGCAGACAGGATCAACCCATCGGGATCGACTACGCCCTCCACCAGACCGCGCAGAGCCAGATGCCCGCCCATCGAATGCCCTGCCAGCACATGCGGCCCGGGCGTCTGCGCCTTCCAGTCCCGCCAGAACCGCGCAAGATCGGCGATCCAGACCGAGAAATCGGCGACGTGACCGGTGACCGGATCATCGCCCAGGCGGCCCGAACCGGCCTGTCCGCGCCAATCTGCAGCGGTCACCCGCCAGCCGGCATCATGCCATTGTGCAAGCGTCTCGAGATATTTCTCGTAATTATCGCCGCGGCCGGGGAAGAACAGGATCGAGCCCTGCGCTTGTGCCGCAGGCGCCGCCCCGGCACCGGCATCCCGATCGGTTCCCCAATCGATCCTGCGGATCGCGTGTCCATCTGCGGCCATCCACAACGATTCTGTCGCGCCTGCCGGAATCGACCGCCTGTCGAGGCTGACGCCGACTGCGGTTTCCATCTCGTGCCTAATTGCCAGCCTCCACGCGTGGTTACTATTTGGTAAGTGATATTCTGTAGCAAGGCCTTGAAGGGGAACCCTTGGGGCCAGTCATGCTTGCAGAATACCTCCACTACGGATTGCTTGTCGGCTTGGCAATTGCTCTGCTGTTTGCCGCCGTCACCGATATCCGCGAACGCAAGATCGCCAACTGGCTCAATGCCGGGATCGCGCTGGCGGCCCCGTTGTTCTGGTGGAGCGGCAGCCTGGCGCTGTGGCCGGACGTTGCCCTGCAGCTTGGTGTGGCAGTGGCCGCCTTCGTGGTCCTTGCCGGACTGTTCGCACTGAAGATGATGGGCGGCGGCGACGTCAAGCTGCTGACCGCACTGGCACTGTGGATTGAACCGACCTGGTTCCTGCGGTTGCTGATCGTAATGGCACTGGTCGGCGGCGTGCTGACCGTGATCATGGGCGCGATCCATCTGATCCGCCGCCGGCGTCAAAGGCTGGCCGTACCCTATGGCGTTGCAATCGCAAGTGCCGGGCTCTGGGTGCTGGGAACGCACTACCTTCCCGGCGCCGCGCTGGCCATGGGGATCAAGTGAACCTGATTTTAACCAGTCTGGAAATAGAGACGAAAACCATACCTGCCCGAGATCATGTGGGCCGAATTAGGGGGCTAGAATAGCCATGGATAGGAAAAAGCTGGTTTTGCTGCTTGTTGCGCTGGTCGTTGCGGTCGGCACTGCATTTGCCGCACGGAGCATGTTTACCGGGGCGTCATCGCCTGAAGCGCAGGCTGTCGAGGCCGAAGCCAAAGGCCCCAAGGTACTGGTCGCACAACGCGCCCTGCCCGCCGGGACGATCATCACAGCCGATGCGCTGAGCTTCCAGAAATGGCCCGAAGAGCTGGTCAAGGATGCCTATTTCATCGACGGCGAATCGGACATCAACCAGTTGCTGGGCACTGTGGTGCGTCATCCGGTCACGGCGGGCGAACCGGTGACCCAGGGTTCGCTGGTCAAGCCCGGCGATCGCGGCTTCCTGGCTGCGGCGCTTGGTCCGGGCATGCGCGCGGTGACGGTCCCCGTTTCCGCCAAGACCGGTGTTGCCGGCTTCGTTTTCCCGGGAGACCGGGTTGATCTGGTACTGACGCAGACCGTCAGCGGGGATGACGGCCAGGCACTGCGCGCCGCCGAAACCGTGCTGCGCAACCTGCGCGTGCTCGCAACCGACCAGTCGACCGAACAGACGATCGTCGATGGCAAGACCGTGGTCCGGGCCTTCCGCACGGTTACGCTGGAAGTGACCCCCAAGATCGCCGAGAAAGTTGCCGTGGCGCAGACCATCGGCACACTCAGCCTGGTGCTGCGCTCGCTCGCCGACAACCAGGTCGAACTCGATCGGGCAGTCGCTTCAGGCGACCTGGTGGTGCCTGAAAACGCCACGCGCGAGGAAGAGGAACGGCTGCTGCGCACGGTGATGAACCGTCCGATCGACAAGGGCGCGACCTTCAGCACCGGTGGGGACGTCTCGCGGTTCCAGCGCAGCACGATGCCGCCGATGGGCACCGCCACGGCTCCTGCCGCTGGCGTCGGCACCGGCGGTGCCAGTCCGGCGATGGGCCATACCGGTCCCACGGTGCGCGTAACGCGCGGCAAGAACACCAGCGAAGTGCCGGTGAGCTCCAGCGTCGGCCGTCTCGTCGGCCAGCAAGCTGCCGGGGTTCGTGACGGAGGCCGGACCGTTCCGGCGGCCAGCGCGGCCTTGGTCCGCTGACGGGGAGGACATGATGACAGACGCGATCACGAACAGGGGCAATCACATGAACCGCCGCCTTACCGCAAAAGTGCTGCTTGCCAGCCTGGCCATCGCACCGCTCGCCGGTGTCCCGATGACCACCGTAACCGCCCAGTCGGTTTCCGCTCCGCAGAGGGAGATCGTGATTTCGATCGGCCGCGGCGAGTTGGTAACCGTACCTGGTGCGATGGCGGACGTTTTCATCGCCAACGATGCGATCGCCGACGTCCAGGTCAAATCGCAGCGCCAGCTTTATGTATTCGGCAAGGCTGGCGGTCAGACCACGATCTATGCCAGCAATTCGGCCGGCGATGTGATCTGGTCGGCTGACGTCCGCGTCGGATCGAACATCGACAGCATCGATCAGATGTTGGCGCTGGCGATGCCCGAAGCGCAGATCGGCGTTGCCACCATGGGCACCAACACCGTGCTGCTGACCGGCACAATCGCCGCACCCGAGGATGCAGCCGAGGCCGAGCGCCTGGTGCAGGCCTTCGTGGGCGAAGAGAGCAACGTGATCAGCCGCTTCAAGATGGCAACGCCGCTCCAGGTCAATCTGCGCGTGCGCTTTGCCGAGGTCAGCCGCTCGTTCGTCCGCGATATCGGCGGCAGCCTGAGCACGGGCGACTTCACCAATGGCTTCCGTTTCGGCGTTGGCACCGGCCGCCAGCTGGGCACCGGCGCGTTCAATTTCGACGGGCCGCTGGGCGTTGGCACGGGAGTGCAAAACCCGACGCTGACGCTGCCTGACGGCACCACCATCACCGGCCCCGGCATCAATACATCGGGCCGCGGCGCGACCTTGGGCGGCATTGGCCGATTCCTCGGCCTCGACCTGCTGGGCGCGCTCGACCTGGCCGAACGTGACGGCCTCGTCACGACACTGTCCGAACCCAACCTCACTGCGCTTTCGGGCGAAACGGCCGACTTCCTTGCGGGCGGCGAGTTCCCGATTCCGACCAGCCAGGGGCTTGGTTCAACGGCGATCGAATACCGCAAGTTCGGTGTCAGTCTCGCCTATACGCCCACGGTTCTGGCCAATGGCCGTATCTCGCTGCGCGTCCGCCCCGAAGTATCCGAGCTTTCGAGCCAGGGGGCGGTCAGCATCAACGGCTTCCAGATCCCGGCACTGACGATCCGGCGTGCCGAAACCAGCGTAGAGCTGGGTTCGGGCCAGAGCTTCATGATTGCCGGCCTGATGAGCAACAACGCGCAGAACACGATCGACAAGGCCCCGGGCGCGGGCGATGTCCCGATCCTGGGCAACCTGTTCCGGTCGCGATCGTTCCGCCGGGGCGAGACCGAGCTGGTGATCGTGGTCACTCCGTATCTGGTGAAACCGGTCAACGATAGCGACATCAAGCTTCCGACCGACGGCTTCCACGCCGCCAACGAGCTTCAGTCGTTCCTCGGATATCGCGAGAACGCCGGCGTCTCGGGCGAGGTACGCCCCGGCCCCACGGCCAGCGACAAGGACGCTCCGCCGCCAGTGGTGGGTGCATACGATCCTGCGGCCATTGTGCCCGGCGATCAGCCCACGCAGCGCACGGCAGAGGATAAACCCCGCAAGAAGGAGCGCCGCGCGGAAGCCGCGACGCCCGGCTTCAGCTTCTGATGAGAAAGGTGAGAATGATGCCTATTGCAACTCATGGCAAACTGGCGGGCGCTCTTGCCCTCTCGCTCGGCCTGGCGCTGGGTGGATGCGGCGGCATGCCGACCAACCAGAGCCTTTACAGCACCAAGCAGCCGGTGGTTGAACGCAGCAATTTCGTATTCGACGTGCAGACGGGTCAAGGCGGGCTGGAGATTTCCGAACAGCAGCGCCTTGCCAACTGGTTCGAGGCGATGGAGCTTGGTTATGGCGACCGCGTTTCGATCGACGATCCAATGGCAAGCAAGGTAACGCGCGATGCCGTGGCCCAGCTGGCCGGTCGGCACGGCATTCTTGTCGAAGAAGGCGCGCCAGTTACTTCCGGACATGTCCTGCCCGGCCAGGCGCGGGTTGTTCTGACCCGTTCGACCGCCTCTGTCCCCGGCTGCCCCGACTGGTCGGCCAAATCCGACATGAATTACACAAACGCAACCTATCCGGGTTACGGCTGTGCAGTGAACAGCAATCTGGCCGCGATGGTCGCCAATCCGCAGGACCTGCTCGAAGGACAACGCGGCACGGGCGAAACCGTGATCATGAGTTCGAACAAGGCCATCAGCACCTATCGCGAACGGGCCCCGTCCGGAAAAGACGGTCTGGCTGAATCTGAGACCGGAGGTAAGTAAATCATGAATGCTCCCTGGAAATCCGGCATGTCGGGCACCCGCGATCCGTTCTCGGCCTATCTTTGCGACGACGCAGCGCTCGACGTTCTGCGCCCGGTCGTGATCGAACTCGGCTGGCAGCCCGAGAAATGTAACAAGGGCGGTCTGCGCAATGCAGTGCAATCGCTCTCGGTTACAGCCAGCCCCAACATCCTCATGGTCGATCTGTCCGAAAGCGGCGATCCGATCAACGACATCAACGGGCTGGCCGAAGTTGTCGAGCCGGGCACCGTTGTTGTGGCGATCGGACAGGTCAACGATGTGCGTCTTTATCGCGACCTCTTGGCCAGCGGCATTCAGGACTACCTGCTCAAACCGCTTTCGGCCGGGCAGGTGCGTGACGCACTCAACAACGCCCAGACCGCGTTCATGACCCCGCGCAGCAGCGATGGTGAAACGGTGCGCAAGCATGTTTCGACCGCTGTCATCGGTACGCGCGGCGGCGTCGGCGCTTCGATGCTGGCAACGTCGCTGGCTTGGCTGTTCAGTACGCAGTACAAATCGCCGACTGCACTGCTCGATCTCGATGTGCATTTTGGCACCGGCGCGCTGACCATGGACCTCGAACCCGGCCGCGGGCTGACCGATGCCATCGACAACCCGAGCCGGATCGACGGACTGTTCATCGAACGGGCCATGACCCGTGCGAACGACAACCTCTCGCTGCTTTCCGCGGAAGCGCCGATCAATTCGCCCCTGATGACCGATGGGGCCGCCTTCGTGCAGCTCGAGGAGGAATTCCGCCAGGCGTTCGAAATGACGGTGGTCGATCTGCCGCGCAACATGCTGATCAACTTCCCGCATGTCCTGGCGGACATCAACATCGTCCTGCTGACGACCGAGATGACCCTCGCATCGGCGCGCGACACGATCCGCATCCTCTCGTGGCTCAAATCCAATGCCGCGCACGCCTTCCCGATCATAGTTGCCAACAAGGTGCAATCGGGAACCAGCGAGATCAGCAAGGCCGATTTCGAGGCTTCGATCGAACGCAAGATCGATTTCGTCATTCCCTATGACGTCAAGGGCGCGTGCAGCGCGGCCAAGCTTGGCCAGACCTTCGTCGAGGCCAACCGGACGAGCCGGGCGACCGCGGTGATCAAGCAGATCGCCGAACGGATCATCGGTGCGAGCGAGGAAGACCTGGTGGCTGCGGGCACGGAGAAGAAATCGCTTCTGGGCAATTTCGACCTGAAGTCGCTGCTCGCCAAGAAAGGTAAGTCGCAGGCCGTGAGCATGTCGGCCGAATGATGATCGCAGGGGCCTTCACCTGTCCCGCAAGTGCGGGAAGCAAGGCGCCAGTTTGTGGTATGAGATGAAAGGCGGGACAAGCGCATGGGCACCCTACAGCTCCTGCTTCTGATCGGTTTCCTCTTCGTTGTGATGGTTGCCGGATATCTGATCCTGTCCGGCCCTTCGGCAGGAAGGGAAAGTCACCGCCGCCTTCAGGCGGTGCGTTACCGGCATTCCGAAAGCACCGATGCGAAGGTCGAATCGCAGCTCAAGAAGGCGATTGCCGCACGCAAGCCCAAGATGCACAAGGTTGCCGGGTCGGGCTCGCGCATCGAAGCGCTCGCCACCCGGCTCAACCGCTCCGGCAAGAAGTGGACACTGTCGCAGTACCTCTATGCTTCGCTGGGCGTTGGGGCGTTCGTGACGGTTGTTCTCTTCCTGCGTACCGGCGCGCTTCTGCTGTCGCTGGGCGTCGGCGTTCTGGTCGGGGCCGGCCTGCCGCACATGGTGCTGAATTACTTCATCAACAAGCGCACCAATTCCTTCACCAGCAAGTTTCCCGACGGGATCGAGCTGCTGGTTCGCGGCCTGCGTTCGGGCCTGCCCGTGACCGAAACGCTGGGCGTGGTCGCGCAGGAAGTTCCAGGGCCGGTGGGCGAGGAATTCAAGAGCATCGTCGAGCGGATCAAGATCGGCCGGACGATGGAGGAAGCACTTCAGGAGACAGGCGATCGCCTGGGTATTCCCGAATTCAACTTCTTCACCATTACGCTGGCGATCCAGCGCGAGACGGGCGGCAACCTGGCGGAAACACTGTCGAACCTGGCCGATGTGCTGCGCAAGCGCGCGCAGATGAAGCTCAAGATCAAGGCGATGAGCTCCGAATCCAAGGCTTCGGCGTATATTGTCGGCTCGCTGCCCTTCATCGTCTTCTTCATGATCATATGGATCAACCCGTCCTACATGGACGGCTTCTTTACCGATGACCGGCTGATCGTAGCCGGGCTGGGCGGTCTGGTGTGGATGTCGATTGGCGGCTTCATCATGGCCAAGATGGTCAGCTTCGAGATCTGAGCGAGGGGTAACAAGGCATGTTCGAATCTCCGGCCGGACCAACGCTTCTTGGCTTCGACGTCATCCTCGTCGGCACGATCCTTGCCGCGATCGCCGCCTTTGCCGTGCTGATGGCGATTTACGCGGCGGTGACGGTGAAGGACCCGATGGCCAAGCGCGTCAGGGCCCTCAACGATCGGCGCGAGGAACTCAAGGCGGGCATCATCACTTCGTCCGCCAAGAAGCGCGTCAGCCTGGTCCGCAAGACCGACAAGACCGACCGCATGAAACAGCGGCTGGAGGGCATGAAGGTTCTCCAGCAGAGCCAGATTCTCGATATTCAGCGCAAGCTCGCGCACGCGGGCTTCCGCAACAAGGAACTGGCGGTCTATGTCATCGGCGCACGCATGGTGCTGCCGATCGTGCTGGGTATCGCTGCGTTCATTCTGCTCTACGTCGTCGAAATCTATCCCGACTGGCAGATGAAGAAGGTCATGGCGTTGGGCGTTACCGTTCTGCTCGGCTACAAGGGACCGGAAATCTACCTCAAGAACCTGGCGACCAAGCGCACGCATGAAATCCGCAAGGGACTTCCCGACGCGCTCGACCTGCTGGTGATCTGCGCCGAGGCGGGCCTGACCGTCGATGCCGCGTTCAACCGCGTCGCCAAGGAACTGGGCCGCGCCTATCCCGAGCTGGGCGACGAATTCGCCCTGACCGCGATCGAGTTGAGCTTCCTCAACGAACGCAAGAAGGCCTTCGACAACCTGGCCTTCCGCGTCGATCTCGATTCGGTCCGCGGCGTCGTCACCACCATGATCCAGACCGAGCGCTACGGCACGCCGCTAGCCTCTGCCCTGCGCGTGCTTTCGGCCGAATTCCGCAACGAGCGCATGATGCGCGCCGAGGAAAAGGCCGCTCGCCTGCCCGCGATCATGACCGTGCCGCTGATCTGCTTCATCCTGCCGGTGCTGTTCATCGTGATCCTGGGTCCGGCAGCCTGTTCGATCTCGGACACCTTCGTGAACAAGCAGTATTGAGCCGACCGCAGATGGGGGCCATGGCCCGCCGCGCGTTACTTCCGCGTGGCGGGCCTTTTCGCTGCCCTGGGCGATGCCTGGTCGAACAGTTGGCGCAGGAGGCCGCGAAGCTGCGCCTGCTCCTCCTCGCTCAGAACGGCGAAGATCTCCGCCTCGCTCTCGCGCGCGAGCGGCATCACCTCGCCGTGGACTGCCCTGCCCTCATCGGTCAGCACGAGCATGTGCGAGCGCCCGTCGAGCGAGTTGGGCCGCCGCTCCACAAGACCGCGATCTTCCAGCACCCGGCAGGCGCGGTTGACCGCCACCTTGTCCATCACCGTCGCTTCGGCCAGTTCGCGCTGCGTCGCCGCGCCGACATCGCCCAGCACCGCCATCACCCGCCATTCGGTGATCCTCAGGCCAAACCGCGCCCGATAACGCCCCGCGATCAGGCTGCTGACCGCGTTGGAGGTGATCGATAGCTGGTAAGGCAGGAAATCCGCCAGCCGCCCCAGCGCATTTGCGCCCTCGCCCATCGCGTCGTTTCCCTCACTCAAAGCCGGGTTCCTTCCACCATGGATAGAAATCGGGCATGTCCTGCGACACGCGCCCGGGATATTCGGGCGTGCGCTTCTCAAGGAAGCTGGCGATCCCCTCGCGCGCATCGGCGCTGCGGCTGAGGCGATAGATCGCGCGGCTGTCGATCCGGTGCGCCATCATCGGGTGCTCGGTGGCCGAAAGCCGCCACAGCATCGCCCGCGTCATCGCCACCGATATGGCCGAAGTGTTCTGTGCAATCTCGGTTGCCAGATCGCGCGCCGCGCCCATCAGATCGCCCGGTGCATGGACCGAACGCACCAGCCCTGCGCCAAGCGCCTCGTGCGCATCGAAAATGCGCCCCGTCATGCACCATTCGAGCGCTTGGCTGATCCCCACGATCCGCGGCAGGAACCAGCTCGAACACGCTTCGGGCGTGATCCCGCGCCGCGCGAAGACAAAGCCATAGCGCGCTGTGTCCGAGGCAAGTCGCATATCCATCGCCAACTGCATCGTCGCGCCGATCCCCACCGCCACCCCGTTGCAAGCCGAGATCAGCGGCTTTTTCGAGCGGAACAGCCGCAGCGTCAGCTTGCCCCCACCATCACGCACCCGCTCGTCGGAAAGATCGGCTACCTCGTTCGGGTCGGAGAACACATGCCCTCCCCCCTCGGGCGTCAGATCGGCGCCCGCGCAAAAGGCGCGCTCGCCCGCGCCGGTGAAGATCACCGCGCCCACCGCGTCGTCACCGTCGATATCGTCCATCGCTTCGCAGATCTCGCTCTGCATCACCCGCGTATAGGCGTTGAGCTTTTCGGGCCGGTTGAGCGTGATGGTGGCGATGCCATCCGCCTTTTCGACCATGATCTGCGCGTATTCGCTCATCCCCGTCCTCCGCATGAAATCCTACTGGATGGAACACATGGAACACAGTCCAGAAGAAGAAAACCCCGCTTGTGGAACCGGGGCGATCGGGGGCGGACGCGGGGGATGCGGAGATGCTGCGGGGCAGTCGAACGATCCTCCCCATCGCCCCGCGATGGGGAGTGCCTGTCCTGAGCCTGCCGAAGGAGGGACCATCCAAAGGATGGTGGAGGGGTCGCCCGCCGCTTCGCACAAAGCACTCTCCCGCGAGGGGAGATGGCCTTGCTCACCCTGAGTCAGAAGTCCCCCTCCAGCTCGCGCCGCTTACCGCGGTGCCATCCTGATAGCGCCGTCGAGCCGCACGTCCTCGCCGTTGAAATAGCCGTTCTCGATCATGGTCATCGCCAGGTGCGCGTATTCGGGCGCATTGCCCAGCCGCTTGGGGAACGGCACCGATGCGGCCAGCGCTTCCTTCACCTGCGGCGGGGCGGCGTTCATCAGCGGGGTGTTGAAGATGCCCGGCAGGATGGTGTTGACGCGGATGCCCTCGCCCATCAGGTCGCGCGCGATGGGCAGCGTCATGCCGATCACCCCGCCCTTCGATGCCGAATAGGCGGCCTGCCCGATCTGTCCATCCTCGCCCGCGACGCTGGCGGTATTGACGATTGCGCCACGCTCGCCGTCCTCGTTCAGCGGATCGAGCGTCATCATCCCCGCCGCCGATTTGGCGATGCAGCGGAAGGTGCCGACAAGGTTGATCTGGATGATGAAATTGAACGCCTCGAGCGGGAAATGGCGGATCTCGCCCGTCTGCCGGTCACGGCTGGCGGTCTTGATCGCATTGCCCGTGCCCGCGCAATTGACCAGGATGCGTTCCTGCCCGTGCGCCGCGCGCGCCTTGGCAAAGCCGGCATCGACGCTGGCATCGTCGGTCACATTGACCTCGCAGAAAATGCCGCCGATCTCCTCGGCGACTTTCTTGCCCTTTTCTTCCTGCAGATCGAAGATGGCGACCTTGGCGCCCTTGGCGGCCAGCGCGCGCGCGGTCGCCTCGCCCAGGCCCGAAGCGCC
>LOEX01000081.1 GCA_001516125.1 Sphingomonadales bacterium BRH_c42 | reverse complement strand
CCGTGCCCAATTGCGGCTCCTGCACCGCAATCGCGGCGCGCGCGCCCAGCGCCGCTTCGAGCTGCTGGCGGCCATGGCCCGCAACCACGACGGTCTTGCTCGGCCCAAGCTCCTCGAGCGAAGCCAGCAGATGATCGATCATGGCACGCCCGGCGATCGGGTGCAGCACCTTGTGCAGATCGCTGTTCATCCGCGTTCCCTGGCCCGCGGCAAGCACGATGGCGGCAAATTCGTTCATGGCGGCCCTCATGGCACCAAATGCTTGCGGTTTGAAGCGTGATCCGCCACGCGCCGCGCATGGCCGATTTTCCTTTTGCCGCCGTGGGCTTCGATCTTGACGGAACGCTGCTCGATACCTCGCGCGATCTTGGCACGGCGGTCAACCATGCACTGGCACTGGGCGGCTTCGATCCGGTGCCGCTGGGCAGCGCCAATCAGCTTATCGGCGGCGGCGCAAAGGTGATGCTGGCGCGCGCAGTCGAGCGGCAAGGCGGCATGGACCCCGACGCCTTCCATACGCTCTACAAGCAGATGCTCATGTTTTATGGCGAGAACAATGCGGTGCACACCCGCCCCTATCCATATGCGCGCGAGGTGCTGGCCGACCTGGCTGCGCGCGGCGTGCGAATGGCGGTGGTGACCAACAAGTTTGAAGGATTTGCACGGCAGATCCTTGGGAAACTCGATCTGATCGATCCGTTTGCGGCGGTGATCGGCGGCGACACGCTTGGCAAAAACGAGGACGGGAGCTTCCGGGCCAAGCCGGCCCCCGATCCGATCTTCGAAGCGCTCCGCTGCTGTGGTGGGGGCCGCCTCGCCTTTGTCGGCGATTCGAGCTATGACGTCCTGGCTGCGCGTGCGGCGGGCGTTCCGGTAATCGCGGCAGGCTATGGCTATTGCGACAAACCGCCGCATGAACTGGGCGCCGATGCGGTGATCGATTCGCTCGGGGGCCTGATCGGGGTTCTAGAGGCGCTTTAGGCGCGCAAACTGACCCTACGGCATCGCGCCCGCAGCCCAATCCTGTTGCAATGCAGCAGCGAAAGTGCCACGCAGCGCACCGGTTTACGTTTACGGGCGCGTAAAGCCCCTCATTGACGCGGAGAGTGACGCATGAGCATCGATTTCAAGGGCAAGGTAGCAATCGTGACCGGTGCGGGCGGCGGCCTGGGCCGCGAATATGCGCTCGAACTAGGCAGGCGCGGCGCCAAGGTGGTGGTCAATGACCTGGGCGGCTCGCGCGACGGCACCGGCCATTCCGACGCCGCATTGAAGGTGGTCGAGGAGATCAAGGCCGCAGGCGGCGAGGCGATGTCCAACGGCTCATCGGTCACCGAGTACGAACAAATGGTCGAAATGGTCGCCCGCGCAAAGGAAAAGTGGGGCGCGGTTCACATCCTGATCAACAACGCCGGCGTGCTGCGTGACAAGACCTTCGTCAAGATGGAGCCGGCCGATTTCGATTTCGTGGTCAAGGTCCACCTTTCAGGCTCGGCCTTTGCCACCAAGGCGTGCTGGGAAACCTTCCGCGAGCAGGCCTATGGCCGCGTCCTGATGACCGCGAGCAGCACCGGGCTGTTCGGCAATTTCGGCCAGGCCAACTATGGCGCGGCCAAGCTGGGCCTGGCGGGTCTGACCAAGACGCTGCAACTTGAAGGCGCGAAATACGGGATCAAGGTGAACACGCTTTCACCCGTGGCGGGCACGCGCATGACCGAAGACCTGTTCCCTGAAGAGGCGTTCAAGCTGTTCGATCCGGTCAACGTGGTTCCCGCCGCGCTGTTCCTCGTCAGCGAAGATGCACCGACCAACGCCATCATCGGCGCGGGCGCGGGAGGCTATCACAGCGCGTGGACGGTGATGAACGATGCGGTCTGGCTGCCCGAGGGTGAGCGCACGGTCGAAGGTTTTGCCGCGAACTGGGATCAGATTTCGGCGTTCTCGAACCTGATCGCCCCACAGAGCGGTGCCGAACAGAGCGCCAATATCCTCAAGGCCATGCAGAAGGTCACGGGCACGGGTCCATCCTCGGCTCGCAGCTGAAACGAGCCGTATTGACACAGTAATACACCTCGCGTAACCTCTCCCCTTCAACAGGGAGAGGATTGCCCATGTATAGCGAGGAAGACCTGCGTCATGCGGTAACGAGCGGCGCAATCAGTGCCGAGGCCGCAAATGCACTGCGCAATTCGGTGCGTGGCACGCGCGATGCGCCAGCGACCGACGAAGAAAATTTCCGCCTGATCAACAGCTTCAACGATATATTCGTCACCATCGCGGCGGTGTTGCTGCTGGTTGCGATGGGCGGCATCGGGCAGATATTCACCCCCGGCACGGACGGGCCGCCGCCGGTATCGGGTCTACTGATCGCGGGCGCGGCGTGGGGCATGGCCGAATATTTCACCCGCGTGCGGCGCATGGCGCTGCCTTCGATCGTGCTGTTGCTGGCGTTTGTCGGCGGCGTGTTTGCCATGCTGCTGGGAACCATCTTCGTGGCGCTGGGCGGCGACGGATTCGACGGCGAAAACCAGGTCCTGGCAGGTCTGCTGATTGCGGGCGCGGCGCTGACCACCGCTGGCGCTGCATGGCTGCACTGGCGCCGGTTCATGGTCCCGATCACCGTTGCTGCGGGCAGCGCGGCGCTCACAGCGACGGTGCTGGCGCTGATCGTCACCGCGGTCGGCCCCGATAACATGGGTGAGCGAATCATCATTCCATTCGTTTTCATCGCGGGCCTCACCGTGTTCGGCTTTGCCATGCGCTGGGATACCAGCGACCGCGAGCGTCAGACCCGGCGCAGCGATGTCGCCTTCTGGCTCCACCTGCTCGCCGCGCCGATGATCGCGCACCCGCTGTTCCACTGGCTGGGCGTCACCGGCGGCGAGAACATCGGCATGGGTGCGGCGATCGGCGTGCTGTTCGTCTATGTCGCGCTGGGGATCGTAGCGTTGGCGATTGACCGACGCGCGCTGCTGGTTTCGGCGCTCGCCTATGTGCTGGCGGCGCTGACCTTCCTGTTCGACCGTTTCGGCGCGGTGGAACTCAATGTCGCACTTACCGCGCTGGTCATCGGCTCTGCCCTGCTTACGCTTTCGGCATTCTGGACGCCGATCCGCCGTTCGGTGGTGGCGAAATTGCCCGGCAATCTGCAACAGCGCCTGCCAGCGACACTGGGGCTGGCGGCAGCCTGAGTCGACTGGGGATGGAAAGGGGCCTCCACGCAAGTGAAGGCCCTTTTTCTTGCCGCGGGCACGAAGGAGAGTGCGCATGAATGTCATTGACGCCGCACGCGAAGGCAAACTTCGCCTTGCCCAGAGCTTGATTATCCTCGCGCTTGCCGGGCTACTGATCTTCTATCACATCACGATGCTGCGCGACCTTTACCTCGGGCAGGGACTCAGCAGCGATACGGCTTACAACATCGTCCAGGGCGGCTTGAGGCTGGCCATCGTCGCGAGCCTGCTGGCCGTCATTCTCGGCGTTCGCCAGGCCCTCTGGGCGATGTGGATGAGCATCGCGGGACTGGTGGCGACACATTATTGGGCGCATTTCGGGAACGTGCCGGTCGACTTTACATTGCACCGGCACCCGGCATCCTATCTGAAGGGGTTCATCATCCCGACCATCATCACCGCGGCATTCCTCTATCGCGGCCAACGACGCATCTAGGCCTGGATATACTAACCCTCGACCGCCTTGAGCAGCCGGCGTTCTACAGGAGCAAGCACGCCGGCCAGTTCATGCCCGCGCCTCAAGACCTGGCCGTGCTCACCCACCAGCGCCCACATGCCCTGCCGTCCGCGCAGTGCGGGCCGCTTCTCGATCCGTGCCTGCGGCTGCTCGGCGGTGCGGCGGAAGGCCGCGAAAACGGCCACCTCGCGCGTGAAATCCATCGCATAGTCGCGCCACTGCCCGGCGGCGACCATACGGCCATATAGATCGAGAATGCGCTGCAATTCCTCGCGGGCGAAGCCGACCTGTCTGTCGATGTTTCGCGGAAAAGGCACTACCAGGCCGGATGCCCCGGCACTGATGCTGCCCACCATCAGGAGCGCGTCCCGCTACGCCGGGAAGCGGCCCCTTGGGCATGCCGGGGCGCCTGCGCACGCTTGAGCTCTTCCAGTTCGGCCCGCAATGCCGCAAGCTCGCTCTCCAGCTTCTCGACACAGTCGCGGCTCGGCTCGCACGGGTCGTCGCAGGGCGTGCCATAGGGAATGAACTCCTTGATCCACTCCTCAGCCGGAACCAGGGTAGAACGCGCCTTGAGCCCGATCATCGTTGCACCTTCGGGCACATCGTCGGTCACAACCGCATTGGCGCCTATCCGCGCACGCTCGCCCACCGTGATCGGGCCGATCACCTGCGCGCCCGATCCGATGATGACATTGTCGCAGATCGTCGGATGCCGCTTGCCGCCCTTGCCGTTGGCGGGATTGGTCCCACCCAGCGTGACGCATTGGTAGATCGTAACATTGTTACCGATCTCGGCGGTCTCACCGATCACCGTAAAGCCGTGGTCGATGAAGAAATGTCGCCCGATCCTGGCACCTGGATGGATATCGATCGCGGTGAAAAACCGGCTGAGGTGATTGACCGAACGGGCAAGGAAATAGAGCCTGGCCTCGTACAGCCAGTGAGCAACCCGGTGGAACGCCAGCGCCCATACCCCCGGATAGAGGAGTATCTCCATCCGCGAATGCGGTGCGGGGTCGCGCGCATGCACGGAATCCAGATAGGCATTGAGCCTTGCAAACATGGCTGATTACTCCCACCAATCGACTGTCAAATCAAGCGCGGCTGCTCCGGTCCCTGGATCGCGTCCAAAGCTGCGCGCCAGACCGACATGGTGGCAGGCACTTTTCGTTCAAGGCTGAGCCTGTCGATTTCGAGCACCAGCCTCTCGACAGCCGCGAAGCTGCGTTCGACGCGCGCAACCAGATATTCCGCCGCACCCTCGGCAAGGTTCAGCCCCCGCTGGCGAGCGATCGTCTCAATCAGTTGAGCGACCATTTCGTCGTCCGGCACCCCGATTTCCAGGTGCAGCGCCGCGCCTAACCGCGACCTCAGATCAGGTAGCGCAATCTCCCAGGGTTGCGCATCGCTGATCAGCAGCAGCGGATGGGCGCTTTCCTGCGCGGCGTTCCAGCGATGAAACAACGCGGCCTCATCCACCCGGTCCGCGCCATCGATCACCCATATGCCGCGCGTTTCGGCCCACCGTCCGAGCAGCGATTTGCCCGAACGCGGCGGCCCGGTCAGTATGGCCGTGCGAAACGGCCAATCCTGCGGCATGGCAAGCGCCTCATGCGCGGTGCGGTTGGCATTGCCAATTACGATGCTGCCAGGGTCGCCACTGGTACGCAGCGTCAGCGGAAGGGCGATCTGCGACATCGGCTCGGCCATTGTCACCGGCTGATGGCAAGCGCGTTTGGTCCCTGCTGCACTGTATAGCCGCGCGCGCGCAAGGCGGCTGCAAGTTCATCGAGCGATCCCGTGAAGGTTACGGTCATCACCGAAGTGCCGCCAATCGCAATGCTGGTGGTCGCCGCGGCCCTCACCCCGGAGGCCGACCGCACATCGGCCAGTGTCGCATCGACCGAGCGCGCATCCGGACTGGCGAACTGCACGACGAATCCGGCGGCGACCGTTGGCTGCGGGACGAGCGCGATCGGCCCTGCAGCACCGGGCAGGATCTCTCCGGCAGCTATTGCCGTCTCGCGTGCCTCGATAGCACGGCCGATCTCGATCAGGCGTTGCAGCGCCGGGTCGATCGCCGTGGTATTGGCAAGCTCGAGCGTGGGATCGGGGCGCAATTTGCCATCGGCCAGCGCCTGCTGGAACAGTGTGTCGAAGCGACCGGTCGCCTGCGCAAGCATCTCAGGCAGCGCGGCGGGATTTGCAGCCTCGAGCGCGAACCTACCGAGAAACCGGTTGTCCGGCCCATAACGCGCGGTGAATTCGCCCTTGATCGGCCCGCCCGGCCATTGATGGTGCAGCGCTGCCACCGCAATCAGCACGTCGGCCGCACCAAACTGGTCGAGAATTGCCCGCCACCACAACCGGCTGCGCCGCCCGGCCTGGCCATAGGTCAGGAGCAGTGAATCCCCGCCCGAACCCGATGGACGGACGTAGTTGACCTGACTGGTCCCCGGCTGGAATTCGGCCCAGGCGCGCTGCCAGGGGTTTCGCACCTCATAGATCAGGTGGCTGCCAGCAGTGGCCGTCACCGGCAGCAGCAACATAGGCGCGGAAATAGCCCCGCGCACTTCGCCGCCGCCAAGGTAACGGCTTGCGCGTGCGCGATCGAAAATAATGCCCAGCGTTGCCGTATAGCGGCTCCTGCTCGCTTGCTCCTTCTCGATTATCACTGCCGAAAGCAGCGATTCGATCTCGCTATCGGGCAACGATGGTCCGCCCGCCTTTTGCCAGGCGATACGCTGCGCCTCGCGCCAGGCCTTTTCGCGGGCCTCGCTTGCGCTGGCACCGCGAGTGTCAACCTTGATCCCGCTGACGGCGATATCCGCGCTACTGGCGACCGGCGCTATCCCGCGATCGCCCGCGACTTGCGCCACGGCGAACGCCAGCGCCGCACCAAGCAGGGCGAGCGCGGCCAGAACGGCAGCCAGGCGCAGCCAACGCTGCGAGGCAAAAGGCTGAGACCGGCCCATGAAAGATTGCGCGAGTGCCATCGGGGAAAACCGCGTGCCTTTTGCCCAAAGGCGAGTGGAATTCCAAGCACGAAAGGGTAAAGCGATCAGATTATGCCTCCCGAGAACGATCCCACCACACATTACACCTATGAAACCGCCGGTGTGTCGATCGCCGCGGGCAATGCGCTGGTCAAGGCGATCGGCCCGCTGGCGAAGTCCACCGCGCGCCCCGGTGCGACCAGCGAGCTGGGCGGCTTCGGCGGATTTTTCGATCCAAAGGCTGCGGGGTATCGTGACCCGCTGTTAGTCGCGGCCAACGACGGCGTGGGCACCAAGCTCAAGCTGGCGATCGAGCATGATCGGCATGATAGCGTGGGGATCGACCTTGTCGCAATGTGCGTCAACGATCTGATCGTCCAAGGTGCAGAACCGCTGTTCTTCCTCGACTATTTCGCCACCGGCAAGCTCGAGAACGGGGTCGCTGAGCGCGTGATCGCGGGGATTGCGCAGGGCTGCAAGCAGGCGGGCTGCGCACTGATCGGCGGCGAGACGGCGGAAATGCCGGGCATGTATGCGCCGGGCGATTACGATCTGGCGGGCTTTTGCGTGGGCGCGGTCGAGCGCGGCGAGCAGTTGACCGGCGACAAGGTCGCGCCTGGCCACATCCTCATCGGATTGGCCTCATCGGGCGTCCATTCCAACGGTTATTCGCTGGTCCGGCGGCTGGCGGCGGACAAAGGCTGGAAGCTTGACCGGCCCGCGCTGTTCGACCCCGAACGCCTGCTGATCGACGCGCTGATTGCGCCGACCCGCATCTATGTCGCCAGCCTGTTGCCGCTGATCCGAGCGGGGCTGATCGACGCTCTGGCGCACATCACCGGCGGAGGGCTGCTCGAAAACATTCCGCGCATCCTGCCCGAAGGCGCGCATGCCGTGATCGACGCCGGCGCGTGGGAGCAGCCACGCCTGATGGCTTTCCTCCAGGCGCAGGGCAATATCGAGCCTGCCGAAATGGCGCGCACCTTCAACTGCGGGGTGGGCATGGTGCTGGCAGCGGCACCCGGCAATGTCGAACCATTGCTCGCCCGGCTCTGCGATGCGGGCGAGACCGCGTTTACGATTGGCCGGATTGAAGCTGGCACCAAAGGCTGCACCGTGCGCGGATCGCAGGGCACATGGAGCGCGAAGACCGATTGGGAGGCCAGCCATTTTGGTTGAAGCGGCCGCCGCGGTTGGCAATGCCGCTGGCAAGGCCCGCGTCGCCGTATTCATATCGGGCAGCGGCACCAATATGGCCGCATTGCTCTATGCCAGCCGCCTGCCGGGCTCGGCCTATGACATCGCACTGGTCGCCAGCAACAATCCGGAGGCGGGCGGGCTGGTGCTGGCCGAGGCCGAGGGCATTGCGACCTTTGGCCTGAGCCAGAAGGGTATGGAACGCGCAGACCACGATGCGGCGATGGAGCGTGCGGCGCTGGATGCGGGCGCGCAATATATCGCGCTGGCCGGCTATATGCGCATCCTGGGCGAGGATTTCGTTCGCCGCTGGGAGGGGCGGATGCTCAACATCCATCCCTCGCTGCTGCCCAAATATACCGGGCTGCACACACATGAACGCGCACTGCAAGCGGGCGACAGCCATGCCGGGTGCAGTGTTCACCTTGTCACCGCCGCGCTCGATGATGGTCCGATCCTGGGGCAAGCCAAGGTCGCCATTCTGCCCGGCGACACGCCCGAAACACTCGCCGCGCGCGTGCTGATCGCCGAACACCAGCTCTATTCACGCTGCCTTGCCTGCTTGATCGCCGGGCATCGGTCGCCTGAGCGACTGGACGATCGCGTGCGCGAAATCGCCATGTCGCTGCCCGAGACAGACGAGGTGCTGAGCCATGGTATGCCGTGCTTCGGCATCATCAAGGGCAAGAAATTCGCTTACATCAGCCGAAACCATCATGGCGACGGCAAGACGGCGCTGCTGGTCAAGATCAGCGGGCTCGACGAGCAGCAGCAGCTGATCGAGATTGACCCGGCGCGCTATTATCGACCCGCCTATTTCGGTGACGGCTGGATCGGCATAAGGCTCGACCTCGGTGAGCCCGATTGGGTCGCGATAGCCGGCTGGCTGCGCAAGAGCTGGCTTGCGGTGGCGCCAAAGAAACTGGCAATGCTGATTGCGGCGATAGACGAATTCTAGGGGCTGCTGTTCTTCCCCACACCCGGCAACAGCATGCCAACCTTGCTGCGATAGACCAGATATTCCTCGCCGAATATGCCCGTCAGATCGCGCTCCTCATACGCAATGCCGATCAGGATATAAATCGTGAAGCCCGCCGCGAACAGCAGATGGCCATAAGTCATATCCGGCGTTGCCCAGAATGCGAGCAGGAACCCGGCGTAAATCGGGTGACGCACCCAATTGTAGAACAGCGGGCTGCGCATTTGCGGCGGTGATGCTTCTTTCTCGCGCAGATGCATCCATGCCTGCTGGAGTCCGAACAGTTCGAAATGGTTGAGCAGGAAGGTCGAGAGGAGCACCGTACCCCAGCCAAGCCAGAACAGCGCCCACATCACCGTCCGTGCGCCCTCGCCCTCCATCGACCACAGCGAACCCTCGATCGGCTGCCAGAAACGGTACATGGTGACCAGCACCAGCACCGTGGCGAGGCAGTAAATGCTGCGTTCGAGCGGCACGGGAACGATCCTGGTCCAGCTCTGCTTGAACCCTTTGCGCGCCATGACCGAGTGCTGGATACCGAACAGCGCGATCAGGCCGATATCGACCAATACCGCATTGAATTGCAGCGCCTGCATGCCTTTGTCGACATGCGACGGCATGAACGCAAATCCGCCAACAAAGCCGATCAGATACAGGAATGTGACGAAAAACGCTGCGTAACACGCGAGCGAAACCAGCATGACGATTGCCCGGCCCATTGCTCCCTCCCCAAAGCAAGAGGCGACCCCGGCGCAGCGAATACCACAAAATGTTCATTTACGCTAATCGCGCGGGCAATTGGCCAGAATCTGGGGCCAAGTTTTCTGAAACAAAAAAGGCCGCCATCGCAGGCGGCCCTTTCCTGAATTGGTAGCGAACTGTGGTTCAGCCGACAATTTCTTCCGGCTTGAAGAAGAACGCGATCTCGATTCCGGCGTTCTCGTCGCTGTCCGATCCGTGGACCGAATTGGCTTCGATCGATTCGGCCAGTTCCTTGCGGATGGTGCCTTCGGCAGCATCGGCGGGGTTGGTCGCGCCCATCACGTCGCGGTTGCGCTTGACCGCATCTTCGCCCTCTAGCACCTGCACCACAACCGGTCCGGAGATCATGAAATCGACAAGTTCGCCGAAGAAGGGACGTTCACGGTGGACCGCATAAAAGCCTTCGGCCTGCTCACGGCTCATATGGATGCGCTTCGATGCGACGACGCGCAGGCCCGCGTCTTCCAGCATCTTGGTGACCGCGCCGGTAAGGTTGCGGCGCGTGGCATCGGGCTTGATGATCGAAAAGGTGCGGGTAACCGCCATGTTGATGTTCCTCAAAGTTCGAAAATTGCGATTGGGGGATTGCGGCGCGCCCCTAGCGCCCAAGGGCGCGCACTGCAAGCGAATGCTAGCCGCCCGCGCGCCATTTGCCCGCTTCGTCCTGCTTGTGGATCTCGCGCTGGATGCCTTCCTCGCCATCCAGCGCACGCCACACTTCGCGCGCCGCCGCAGTATCACCGGCACCGAACATCAGCAGCGCCCGCTCGAAGCCCAGCGCCTCGGCCCGCCAGGTGCCGTCCGCCAGAATGACGATCCGCGCGCCGTTGACGGGATCGGGCGTGGCCGAGAGCAGGATCGGCTGATCCGCCGCGCCGGCGCCATCAGCCTCGCCATTGGCAAGGAAATCT
>LOEX01000080.1 GCA_001516125.1 Sphingomonadales bacterium BRH_c42 | reverse complement strand
ACAGCGCATAGGCGATCTGCGGGCCAAAGACGCGCGCGACCGGGCGGCGCGCCGCCAGCACAGCCGCGATCAGCGCGGCGGTCCACACCAACGTATCGATAAGCCAGCCGATCATGACCTGATCTCCTTCAGCAACGCCTCGATCTCGGCGATGTCACGCTCGCTCAGCGCTTCCTGCTCGGCCAGATGCGCGAACAGCGTAGCTGGGCGTCCGCCGAACAGCCTGTCAACCAGGCGGCGCGATTCGCCATCGACATAATCGACCCGCGCCATCGCCGGGCTGTAGAGGAAGCGGCGCCCGTCGGCCTGGGCGGCAACGGCCTGCTTGGTCACAAGGCGGCTGAGCAGCGTCTTGACCGTCGCGAGGCTCCACCCGCGCGTCTCGCAAACCCGATCGCAGACCTCGGTAGCGGTGAGCGGGCTGTGTTCCCACAGCGCTTCCATCACAGCGTGTTCTGCTTCGCTGATGCGCTCCGGTTTGCTATTTTCGCCTTCGGTCAAGGAACCCTCCCAAGGTTGCTGACTACGCCTGTACTCATAGCGACTACGTTTGTAAACATGAAGCCTGGATGAATGTGCTGCTTGTCGCGATTACCAATTTTTGGTAACACCGTGCCCATGGGCAAGAACACCTCCATTTCGCTTACCGAACGCCATCAGGAATACCTCCGGGCGAAAGTTGAATCGGGCGAATTCGCCTCGGCCAGCGAGGTCGTTCGGGAGGCATTGAGGCGTGCGGAGGAACGGGACAGAAAGCGCGAAGCGCTGGATCGCGCCATCCAGGAAGGGCTGGATAGCGGCCCACCCCAGCCCTTCGATTTCGACGAGTTCCTGAAAGAGATGCGCGCCAACTACAAGGCCGACTGATGCACTTCGAGTTGCGCGGCAGTGCGAGGGCCGATCTCGCCGGGATTTGGCTGGTGAGTGCAAATCGCTGGGGCGTTGACCAGGCAGAAGCCTATGTTCGGCTGATCGGCGAGAGACTCGCTGCGATCTGCGACTTTCCGAGAAGCTATCCCGTCCATCAGGGGCGGCACGAAGGATTCCGGAAAGCCGCTACCGGTGAACATGTCATCTTCTACTGGATCCAGAGCGACTTGATCGACGTGGTTCGAGTTCTGCACAATCGCATGGATTTCGACGAATTGCTGGAGTGATGGTTGCGTGGGTTCCACCCGTTCTAACGCAGTATTATTACGTCCTTCACTGCGATATTTAGCGCAATCTTGTGACCTTCATCCTATTGCGGTAATCACAAGCAATCCACCGGAGGATCCCATGAGAGCCTTGTTCGCGTGCTGCGCTGCCATCCTCCTGGGACTTCCGTTCCCGGCGTCCGCCACCCCGACCTATGACGATATCGCATTTGAATGGGAAGATTTCCAGATTGACCTGGAATTTGGTGAGGAACCTGACTGGTCCTATCTGGGCGGCGACTATTCGTGGGACATCGGCTTGGTCAAAGATGCCTACTGGGTAGTCGCATGGCGCAATGAAGAGCTGACCGGCGTTTATCTGCGCTACGAATATGCCGAGCCGGTTTCACCGCCCGAATTGCCTGGAGATGGGCCGATGCAGTCGGAAGAAGTCGAAGTGACATTCGACTGTTCGCGCCGGACCGTCCAGATTCATAGCATGTACCTCTTTCGCCCGGATAGAACCTACATCGGTCAATGGTTCGACGACAGTGTCAGCCGCACGCCTACGACTTTCGATGACGGCAGCATCATGGGGCAAGCCTTCGCCAAGGTGTGCTGAGTGAGTAGTGCTGGATCGGCTCAATACACCCGCTTCTTCGGCTTGATATAATCGATATCCGCAGTCAGCGTATATTCGTGGACCGGGCGGTAATCGAGCTTCACGCCGCCGCCCTTGCCGCCCCAGCCGTCAAACCACGCGGCTGTGTGCTTCATCCAGCCCTTGTCATCGCGATCGGGATAATCGTCGCGCGCGTGCGCGCCGCGGCTTTCCTTGCGTGCCAGCGCGCCGTGGATGGTGACCGCTGCCTGCGCCATCAGGTTGTCGAGTTCGAGCGTCTCGACCAGATCGCTGTTCCAGATCAGCGAGCGATCGGAAACGTGGATGTCCTGCATACGTTCATAGGCAGCCGCCAGCTTTGCCGTGCCCTGCTCCAGCACTTCCTCCTTACGGAACACCGCGCAATGCGCCTGCATCGCCTGCTGCATCTCGACGCGCACCTTGGCGGTGGGCGATCCGCCCCTGGCATTGCGGTAATGGTCCAGCCGGGTCAGTGCCGGTTCGGCGCTGTCCTTGGGCAATTCATCGTGCGCGGTTCCGGGCCGGATCAAGTCCTTGAGACGGAGCCCCGCCGCACGGCCGAATACCACAAGATCGATCAGCGAGTTCGAGCCGAGCCGGTTGGCCCCGTGCACCGACACACACGCCGCCTCGCCAACCGCGAACAACCCGGGCACGGTGGCATCGGGATTGGCTGCTGTGGGGTTGATCACCTCGCCATGGAAATTGGTGGGGACACCGCCCATGTTGTAATGCACCGTCGGGCACACGGGCAGCGGCTGGCGCGTCAGATCGACCCCGGCGAATATCTTGCCCGTCTCGGTAATCCCGGGCAGCCTTTCAGCCAGCACGGCGGGATCGATATGGTCGAGGTGCAGGTAGATATGGTCGCCGTTGGGGCCAACGCCGCGCCCTTCGAGCATCTCCACCGTCATCGCGCGTGATACCACGTCGCGGCTGGCCAGATCCTTGGCCGAGGGGGCATAGCGTTCCATAAACCGCTCGCCCTGGCTGTTGGTAAGATAGCCGCCCTCGCCCCGCGCGCCCTCGGTGATGAGCATTCCCGCGCCATAGACGCCCGTGGGGTGAAACTGCACGAACTCCATGTCTTGCAGCGGCAATCCCGCGCGCAGCGCCATGCCGCCGCCATCGCCGGTGCAGGTATGCGCACCGGTGCAGGTGTAATAGGCGCGGCCATAGCCGCCGGTCGCCAGCACCACCGCATGGCTGCGGAAGCGGTGGATTGTGCCATCATCAAGGCACATCGCGATCACACCACGGCACTTGCCATCCTGCATGATCAGATCGAGCGCGAAATACTCGATGAAGAAGTCGGCATCATACTTCAGGCTCTGCTGATAGAGCGTGTGCAGCATGGCATGGCCGGTGCGGTCAGCCGCCGCGCAAGTGCGCTGCGCGGGCGGGCCTTCGCCCATGTTCTGCATCATCCCGCCAAAGGGGCGTTGATAGATCGTTCCTTCGGCCGAACGCGAGAACGGCATCCCGGCATGTTCGAGTTCGTAAACCGCGTTGGGCGCTTCGCGCACCATGTATTCGATCGCATCCTGATCGCCCAGCCAGTCAGAACCCTTGACCGTGTCAAACATGTGCCAGGTCCAGTGGTCCGGCCCCATGTTGCCAAGGCTGGCGGCGATCCCGCCCTGCGCCGCGACGGTGTGGCTGCGGGTGGGAAAGACCTTGGTGATGTTGGCGGTCTTGAGCCCTGCTTCCGCGGCGCCCATGGTCGCGCGCAGGCCCGATCCGCCCGCGCCCACCACCACCACGTCGTACGAATGGTCGATGATCTTGTATGCAGAGGTGTCAGCCATCAGGCGGCTCCAGAAAGTGCAAGGCGGGCAACCGCGAAAATCCCGAATGCTGCGCCGCCGATCGCGGCAAGGTTGAGCAGCACCAGCGCGCCGAACTTGCTACCCGCTTCATGGACGTAATCCTCGACCAGCACTTGCAAGCCCAGCCGCGCATGCCAGAAGGTGCTGACCACCAGCAGGATCATCGCGGTCGCCGGGATCGGCGCGGCCAGCCACTTGCTCACCGTTTCAAAGCCCAAATCGGGCAGCGCGACCAGACTGGCGCCCAGCCAGATCATCAGCACCAGATTGCCCACGGCAGTAAAGCGCTGGACCAGCCAGTGATGCGCCCCATCGTGCGCCGGGCCGAGCCCGCGCACCCTACCGATCGAAGTACCCTTGCTCATTTGCTCGCCCTATTTGTTGAGGATGAGGGCCCAGAAGCCCGCAGTGAGAAGAATGGCGATGAGCGGCGCGGCAATCGACCAGAACCGGTTTGTGGCGAGTTCATAGCCCGCGCCGATATCGAGCACAAAATGCCTCAGCCCGCTCATAAGATGGGTGAACAGCGCCCAACTGAGGCCGATCAGCACCACACGGCCCGGAATCGTCACCGCCAGTTCCGCAAACTGCGCATAGGCTTCAGGCCCGCTGGCGAGTGCACCCAGCCACCACAGCAGCACGGCCAGCCCCACCAGCGCCAATCCGTCACCGGTGGCCCGGTGCAGAATCGAAACCAGCATGTGCGGGCCCCACTTCCAATGCAGCCTGGCTCCGTCAAGCAGGTGCGGCGATAGCGGTCTGTTGGTCATGCGATCAATTCCGGTTCATCCCAATCGGCATCCCACTTAGCGCGCCAGCCGCATCTGGCAAGGTTCCATTGTGCCGACCTGCTCGACAATCGCACGAAAACGACCGATAGAATCGCGCATGACTTCAATACTCATCACGGGATTGAGCCGGGGCATCGGCGCTGCCGCTGCACAAGTGCTGAAGGCACGCGGCGCGCGTGTTATCGGGCAGGCGCGGCAGGCCCATGAACCTGACACGATTGGCGCGGACTTTACCGACTCCTCCGCCCCTGCCGCACTGTGGGAGGCTGCGCTCGAACGGGCGGGCGGGCAGATCGATGTGCTGGTCAACAATGCCGGGGTGTTCGAAAAGAACCCCATCGGCGTATCGGACATCGAATGGCTCGATGGCTGGGAAGCCAATATGCGGGTCAACCTCACTGCCGCCGCGCAGCTTAGCCGGTTTGCGGTGCGGCATTGGCTGGACCGGGGCATCGCTGGGCGGATCGTTCATGTCGCCAGCCGCGCGGGGCACCGCGGCGATTCGCCCGATCACTGGCACTATGCCGCGGCCAAGGGCGGGATGATCGCCATGCACAAGACCATCGCGCGCGGCTATGCAGGCAACGGCATCCTCAGCTTTGCCATCGCGCCAGGCTTTGTCGATACCGCGATGGCCGAGGATTACCTCGCCAGCCGCGGCGGACCGGGCCTGCTGGCCGACATCCCGCTGGGCCGCGTCGCCACACCAGAAGAAATCGCGCGGATCATCGCCTTTTGCGCGCTCGATGCGCCGGAAAGCATGACCGGCGCGATGATCGACGCCAACGGGGCAAGCTATGTCCGCTAGAATCGTATTTACCGCAGCCCTGGTCCTGGCAAGCTGCACTGCATCGAGCGCACAAGTGCCTGCGCCCGCAGAAGTGGTTCCGGTCGCCACGGAATGGGCCTCGGCCTGCGAGGATTGGGACGAATGGGACAAGCCCGGCCCACCCTTCAGGATTCATGGCAACACCTGGTATGTCGGCACCTGCGGGATCGGTGCGATCCTGATTACAGGCGATGCGGGCCATATCCTGATCGACAGCGGGACCGAAGCCGGCGCCGAGATCGTGCTGCAGAATATTGCAAAACTGGGCTTCGACGTTCGCGATGTCAGGTACCTGCTCCACAGCCACGAACATTTCGACCACGTTGGGGGTATGGCGAAGCTCAAGGCTGCAACGCATGCCTGGCTGCTTTCGTCGACCCATGCGGAGCCGGTCCTCAGGTCAGGAATCGCTGACGGCAGCGACCCGCAGGCCGCGCAATTGCCAAAGATGGAACCGATCGAGGTCTATCAGACCATATCCGATACTGGTACGGTGGTGCTCGGCGACATTCGCCTCACGGCCCACGAAACCCCCGGCCACACGGCGGGCGCGCTATCGTGGCAGTGGCGGTCCTGCGACAAGGGCGAGTGCATCACGATCGTCTATGCCGACAGCCTCTCGCCGGTCAGCAGCGACGGCTATCGCTTCTCCGACCACCCCCAATATGTCGCTGCCTACCGTGAAGGCATTGCCCGCGTTGCCGCGCTCGACTGTGACATCCTGCTTACCCCGCACCCTTCGGCAAGCGGGATGCGTGACAAATTGCTGGCGGATGGCCTGGCCAGCGGAATGAACTGCCGCGAATACGCCTCCGCCATCACCGCCCGGCTCGATGCCCGACTTGCGCAGGAAGCCCAGACCAAGTGAGCAGCTGGAAGCTATCTGCCTTTGCTCCAAAGACAGTCGTGCAGGCGGCGCTGCTGGCGCATGACGAGATCGAGGAATGGGACCCCGCGCTAGTCGTATCGGGCCGCGAGGTGGCCGAGGACAAACCGGTCGAATGGGTGTTCGAGGCCTGGTATCCCGATAAGCCGGGGCCGAAACAGAAGCGTGCCCTGGCCGGGCTGTTCGCCAAAGCAGCGCCCCAATTCGTGTCCGAGAAACTGCCGGAAGAAGACTGGGTCACGCTGAGCCAGCAGGGCACAGAGCCGATCCGCGCCGGACGCTTCCATGTCCGCACGCCGGGGCACGATCCGGCACCGGGCGCGATCAATCTCGAGATTCCCGCCAGCCAGGCCTTCGGCACCGGCCATCACGCCACCACCGCCGGCTGCCTCGCCATGCTCGATGCGATGAAGCGCAGCGGCACGGTGGTGCGCAATCTGGCCGATATCGGCACCGGCACCGGCCTGCTCGCCTTTGCCGCGCTGCGACTGTGGCCGCGCGCGCTGGCCACCGCGTCGGACATCGACGCGGTTTGCACCGGGGTTGTCGAGGACAATGCACGGGCAAACGGAGTTGCCATGGGTGCCCATGCGGGCGAGGTGACCATGGTGATCGCGCCGGGGATGGACGATCCGCTGCTGGCAGCACGCGGGCCATATGACCTGCTGATCGCGAACATTCTCGCTGGGCCGCTGATCGATTTGGCACCCGATTTTGCGCCTGCGGTCGCGCCCGGCGGCAATCTGCTGCTTGCCGGGCTGCTCGAAACGCAGGAGCGCAGCGTGCGCCGCGCATATCGCCGCGCGGGCTTCCGCATTGCAGCAAGGCTGGTTAGCGGCGACTGGTCGATCCTGTGGCTGCGCAAGCGGCGCTGAGCTTAGCCCGCCGCGCTCACAATCGCCGCCCAGGCCGTCTCGTCGATCACTTCGATGCCGAGCGCCGCCGCCTGCTTCAGTTTCGAACCCGCGCCGGGGCCTGCCACCACCAGATCGGTCCTGGCGCTGACCGAGCCTGCCGCCTTGGCGCCCAGCCGTTCGGCCTGCGCCTTGGCCTCGTCACGGCTCATGGTTTCAAGCTTGCCGGTGAACACCACGGTCTTGCCCGCGACCGGACTGTCCAGCACCTCCACCTCGTAGCGCGGCGGCGAGACTTCGTGGAGCAGATCCTCCCACACCGTGACATTGTGCGGCTCGTGGAAGAAATCGCCCAGCGCCTCGACCACTGCCGGGCCGATGCCGTCAATACTGGTGATCAGCATCCGCGCATCCGCCCCGGAACGGGGAGGGGGACCATCCAAGGCCTTGGCCGCAGGATGGTGGAGGGGACTATTCGCTTCAACCGAGGGCGAGTAGTCGCGTTCGAGGTGAATCCCCTCCACCAGCTTCGCTGGTCCCCCTCCCCGTTCCGGGGAGGATGCCCGCTCCGCCACTTCGCGCAGCGCGGAAAGCTCGTGAAAATTCTTCATCAGATCGCGCGCGGTGACCTCGCCGACATGGCGGATACCCAATCCGAACAGCAGCCGCGCGGCATCGGGCGCGCGCCGCGCCTCGATCGATGTCAACAGGTTGTCCACAGACTTGTCCTGCCAGCCTTCGAGCGCGAGTATCTCTTCCCGGCGATCCTTCAGCCGGAAGATATCCGCCGGGCTTTCGAGCCAGCCGACCGCGAAGAATTGATCGATGGTCTTTTCGCCCAGCCCCTCGATGTCGAGCGCCTTGCGGCTGACGAAATGCTTCAATCGCTCGGTGCGCTGCGCCGGGCAGATGAGCCCGCCGGTGCACCGCACATCGACCTCGCCCTCCTCGGCCACCGCCTCGCTGCCGCATTCGGGACAGTGATCGGGAAACACATAAGCTTCGCGCTCCGCATCGCGCGTGAGGTTCTCGACCACTTGCGGGATGACATCGCCCGCGCGCTGGACCAGCACCCGGTCCCCGGGGCGCACGGCCAGCCGCGCGATTTCGTCACGGTTGTGCAGCGTGACATTGGTGACCGTGACCCCGCCGACCATCACCGGGGCGAGCCTTCCCACGGGCGTGAGCTTGCCGGTGCGCCCGACCTGGATGTCGATGCTCTCCAGCGTGGTTTCGGCTCGCTCGGCAGGGAACTTGCGCGCGATGGCCCAGCGCGGTGCCTTGGCCACAAAGCCCAGCCGCTCCTGCCAGTCGAGCCGGTCAACCTTGTACACCACGCCGTCGATTTCATAGGGCAAATCGGCCCGCGCCGCGCCGATCGCGGCATAGGCTGCAAGCATCTCGTCCACAGTATCGCAGCGGCGAAAATGTGGTGAAACACGAAACCCCCATGCGGCAAGCTGGCGCATAATCTCATGCTGCGCCGCGCCTGGCAGCGCACTCGCCGCGCCCCAGCCATAGGCCCAGAAGCGTAAGGGACGGCGCGCCGTTACGCTGGCGTCCTTCTGCCGCAGCGATCCGGCGGCGGCATTGCGCGGATTGGCGAACAGCTTCTCACCCGCCGCATCCTGCGCAGCATTGAGCGCGGCAAAGGCCTGTTTTTCCATATAGACTTCGCCGCGCACTTCGAAGATGGCAGGCACCTCCTCCTCCCGCCTGCGAGAGGGGGTCGGGGAGTGGGATTGCTCGGATTCGGGCCCACCCCCAGCCCCTCCCGCA
>LOEX01000079.1 GCA_001516125.1 Sphingomonadales bacterium BRH_c42 | reverse complement strand
CGCATCGAGATTGGCCGCGGTGTCGCCGTCGCCCGCGGTGATGAAGCACACGAGCGCGGGGCGACCCTTGGCGAAGGCGGAGGGAAGGCGTGGGGCGAGGCGTGCGCTCACAGCCCCAGGTCGCTCAGCCCGGGGTGGTCGTCAGGGCGGCGGCCCAGCGGCCAGTGGAACTTGCGGTCAGCCTCGGCAATCGGGTGCTCATTGATGCTGGCGATGCGCCGCGCCATGTAGCCTTCGCCGTCGAACTCCCAGTTCTCGTTGCCATAGGCGCGGAACCAGTTGCCGCTGTCATCGCGGTATTCATAGGCGAAGCGCACCGCGATGCGATTGCCGCCATAGGTCCAGACTTCCTTGATCAGCCGGTAGTCGAGCTCGCGCGCCCATTTGCGCGTCAGGAATGCCTCGATGTCGGCGCGGCCCGAGACGAATTCGGCGCGATTGCGCCATTGGCTGCCGGGCGTATAGGCCATCGCGACGCGCGCGGGATCGCGGCTGTTCCAGGCATCTTCAGCCATGCGCGCCTTTTGCGCGGCGGTATCAGCGGTGAAGGGGGGAAGCGGGGGCCTGCTCAAATTTCTACTCCAAGTTTGTCGGCAACGGTGAAGATGTCCTTGTCCCCGCGGCCGCACAGGTTGGCGAGGATGATCGCGTCCTTGGGCATGGTCGACGCGACTTTCGCCACCGCCGCGATGGCGTGGCTGGGTTCGAGCGCGGGGATGATCCCCTCAGTCCGGCAGAGGAGCTGGAAGGCGTCCAATGCCTCCTGATCGGTAACGGCGGTATATTCGACCCGGCCCGTTTCCTTGAGCCAGGCGTGTTCCGGCCCGATGCCCGGATAGTCGAGCCCGGCGCTGATCGAGTGGCCTTCGGTGATCTGGCCGTCCTCGTCCTGGAGCAGATAGGTGCGGTTGCCGTGGAGGATCCCGGGCGATCCGCCGAGCAGGCTCGCCGCATGCTGGTCACCGTCCAGCCCATAGCCCGCCGCCTCGACCCCCAGCATCCTGACTTCGGGATCGTCGAGGAACGGATGAAACAGGCCGATCGCGTTCGATCCGCCGCCAATCGCCGCCACCAGAAGATCGGGCAGGCGGCCCACGCGGCTGAGCATCTGCGCGCGCGCTTCCTTGCCGATCACGCTCTGGAAATTGCGGACAAGTTCAGGATAGGGATGCGGGCCGGCGGCGGTGCCGATGATGTAGAACGTGTCATGCACATTGGCGACCCAGTCGCGCAGCCCTTCGTTCATCGCGTCTTTCAGCGTCGCCGCGCCGCTGGTGACGGGGATCACTTCTGCGCCGAGCAGTTTCATGCGGAACACGTTGGGCTGCTGGCGCGCCACGTCGGTCGCACCCATGTAGATCACGCAAGGCAGGCCGAAACGCGCGCAAACCGTGGCGGTGGCGACGCCGTGCTGACCTGCGCCGGTTTCCGCGATGATGCGGGTCTTGCCCATGCGGATCGCAAGCAGGATCTGGCCGATGCAATTGTTGATCTTGTGCGCGCCGGTATGGTTGAGCTCATCGCGCTTGAACCACACCTGTGCACCGTTCAGTTCCTCTGTGAGGCGCGGTGCGAAATAGAGCGGGCTCGGCCGCCCGACATAATGTTCGAGCAGATCGTCGAACTCGGCCTGGAACGCCGGATCGGTCTGCGCCGCGCGATATTCGCGCTCAAGATCGAGCACCAGCGGCATCAGCGTTTCGGCCACGAACCGCCCGCCGAACTCGCCGAAATGGCCGCGCGAGTCCGGCATTTGCCGGAAGCTGTTTGCCTTCGGGGGGGACTGGTTGTGGGAGGTGTTCTTGATTTCGGTCATACTGATCGGGCCGCTTCGCAGAACGCGCGGATCAAGTCCACACCCTTGATGCCCGGCGCGCTTTCGACGCCCGACGACACATCGACCAGCGGCGCGCCGGTCTGGCGGATTGCCTCAGCCACGTTGCCGGGTGTCAGCCCGCCCGCAAGGCCCCAGGGTATCGTGTGCGCAAAATCGGCCAGGAGCTGCCAGTCGAATGTCTGGCCGCTGCCGCCGGGCATCGCCCCTTCCTTCATCGGCGCAGGCGCGTCGAACAGCAGCCGGTCAACCTTGCCGAGATAGGCGGCGCTGCGTTCCAGCGTGCCCGCATCCGTCAGTCCCAGCGCCTTCCACACCTCGATGCCGATCTTGTCGCGCACCAGACCGGTCCATTCGGGCGTCTCCGAACCGTGAAACTGGACGACATCGGGTTTGACCCGTTCGATCGCTCTGGCGGTGGCGGTAACATCGGCATTCACGAGTAGCAGGACGGTAACGACGCGCCCCCGGGCGAGTTCGCGTAATTCGGAGGCACGTTCCAGCGGGACATATCGCGGGCTCGGCTCATAGAGGTTGAGCCCGATATGCGTGGCACCCGCATCGATGGCGGCCTCAACCTGTTCGGGGGTTGAAAGCCCGCAAATCTTGATTCGCACGCTCATGGCTTGTCCTAAAGCGTCGCCTCGATCGCGCGGGCTGCGGCGGCAGGATCGTCCGCGCGGCTGATCGGGCGCCCGATCACCAGCACGCTGGCCCCGTCATCGCGCGCCCGGCGCGGGGTGGACACGCGCTTCTGGTCGCCATTGACTTTGCCCGACGGGCGCAGGCCGGGAACCACGAAGAAGCCGTCCTTCCACTGTTTGCGGACCTTGCCCACTTCGTGGCCAGAGCACACGATTCCGTCGAGCCCTGCGGCTTCTGCCAATTGCGCCAGCCGCATCACCTGATCGTGCGTATTGCCGTTGATGCCGATGCGCAAAAGGTCGCGTTCATCGAGGCTGGTGAGCATGGTGACAGCCACAACCTTCGTACCGTTTGCTGCCGCGGCCTTGGCATCTTCCATCATCGCGCGGCCTCCGGCGGCATGGACTGTGACGATTGCCGGTTCGAGCACATGGATCGCCTGCATCGCGGCGGCGACGGTATTGGGAATGTCATGCAGCTTGAGATCGAGAAAGATCGGCAACCCCAGGTGCGCGATTTCGTGCACCCCGTGGTGGCCATGGGCACAGAAGAACTCGAGTCCCAGCTTGATCCCGCCGATGTGCGGCTTGACCTTGCTCGCCAGCGTTTTTGCCGCCTCGAGCTGGGGAACGTCGAGCGCAAGGTAGATCGGATTGCTCATGCAGGATCGTCCCCTGCGGGTGCAGCGACGGCTTCGGCCTGGCCGGGATCGTGCCGCGCTATCACGCTCGATTTCACCGCCTGCTCAAGCGAGCGGATGCGGCGCTTCAAGCTCCAGCGCTGACCACGGCTGTATAGCCACATCGGTAAATGGCCGAGAAGGAAGCTGACAATCACCAGGGCCGGAAGGCGTGTGTCCCACACCAGATTGTTCCAGATATTGACCGTGACGCGCTCGTCCCAATTGGCCCAGGAAAACACCAGCACCAATGCGAGAATCAGAATCCACACGAGCGTGCGCATGATTTGCATCGATACAGACTCCCTATTTGGCCTTGCCCGCGTGCGAACCTAAGGCTTTTGGCGGACGAGTCTAGCGTCCTGACCCTAGCCAAAGACCCGCGCGAAGATCGTATCGACATGCTTGAAATGAAATTCGAGGTCGAACAGCTCCTCGAGATCGCCGGGAGAAAGGACCGCGGTAACCTCTGGATCGGCCTTTAGCAGTTCGAGCAGCGACAGCCTGCCGTCCGATTCCCAGACCTTCATCGCATTGCGCTGAACCAGCCGGTAGGCGTCCTCGCGGCTGACCCCCGCCTGCGTCAGCGCCAGCATCACCCGCTGCGAATGTACGAGCCCGCCCATCCTGTCGAGATTGGCCTGCATCCGCTGGGGATAGACCAGCAGCTTGTCGATCACCCCGGTCAGCCGCGCCAGCGCGAAATCGAGCGTGATCGTGGCGTCGGGGCCGATGAAGCGTTCGACCGAGGAATGCGAAATGTCGCGCTCGTGCCACAGCGCCACATTTTCCAGCGCGGGCAGGGCATAGGCGCGAATCATGCGCGCCTGCCCGGTCAGGTTCTCGGTGAGGATCGGGTTGCGCTTGTGCGGCATCGCGCTCGAACCCTTTTGCCCGGGCGCGAAATATTCCTCCGCCTCGAGCACCTCGGTGCGCTGCAAATGGCGGATTTCGATCGCCAGCCGCTCAATCGATCCTGCAATCACCGCCAACGTGGCGAAGAACATCGCATGCCGGTCACGCGGGATGACCTGCGTGCTGACCGGCTCCACCGCCAGGCCGAGTTTCGCGGCGACGTGCGCCTCGACCGCCGGGTCGATATTGGCGAAGGTGCCCACTGCGCCGCTGATGGCGCAGGTCGCCACTTCGGCGCGCGCGGCCAGTAGCCGCGCCTTACAGCGCGCGAATTCTGCATAGGCCTGCGCCAGCTTGAGCCCGAAGGTCACCGGTTCGGCATGGATGCCGTGGCTGCGGCCGATGCAGGGAGTATATTTGTGCTCCTCCGCCCGGCGCTTGATTGCGGTGAGCAGATCGTCGAGATCGTCGAGCAAAATGTCGGCTGAGCGGGCCAGCTGCACCGCCAGCGTGGTGTCGAGCACGTCGCTGCTGGTCATGCCCTGATGCATGAAGCGCGCCTCGTCACCGACCTGCTCGGCCACCCATGTCAGGAAGGCGATCACATCGTGCTTCGTCACCGCCTCGATCGCATCGATCGCTGCTACATCGATCTTCGGATTGGTTGCCCACCAATCCCACAGCGCCCTGGCCGCGCTTTCAGGCACCACCCCCAGTTCGCCCAGTTTCTCGGTCGCATGCGCCTCGATCTCGAACCAGATGCGGTATTTCGCCTCGGGCTCCCACAAGGCGGACATCGCGGGGCGGGAATAGCGGGGGACCATCGGTTACTCCGGACTTGATCTGCGAGCGGGAACTGCGCGTCGGCTAGTGCTTGTCGCACCCGATGGCAACCGCGATTGTAACCACCCACCCGGTATCCCGAATTGCAGGGTATGAGGGAACAGCAATCGAAGCCGCGCATCGAACCGCGGGCGGGGGAACGCCCGTGGCCGCAGCTGCACGAGGCTGTCGAGCGATTGAAGCGGGTTTATCACGGATTTTCGGCGGTATCCTGGCTCTATACCGATCTGATCACGCGGCTGGCGATAGCGCAGTCTTTCCTGAGGTCGGGACTGGTCAAGGTTTCCGATTGGGACAAGGCAGTGTTCCTTGCCTCACAGGAATACCCGATCGCGTGGATATCCCCCACGATTGCCGCACTTGGCGGCATGGCGATCGAGATCATCGGTCCGATCCTGCTGGTGATCGGCTTTCGAACCCGGCTGGCTTCATTCGCGATGGCGGCGCTGCTGGTGGTGTCACAATTCGTCTACGTTCCAACCACGAGCAATCTGTACCTGATCGCGCTGCTCGGCTGGTACGCGCTTTCCGGCCCGGGGCCGTTTTCGCTGGATCTGACGGTGGGACGCGCGGGTGCGGGCAGGGCGGCGATGCTGAGCACCTGGATCGGTCGCCACGGGGCACCGTTCTGGATGCTCCTGGTCAGGCTGTGGCTTGCGCTCGGGCTGCTGGCGGCGGCGGGAGCGTTTGAACCCGGCGTCGGGCTTGCGACCTGGCTGGCAACAACGACTTTCAGCGAAATCCCTGCGGTTGGCGCGTACGCCCTGGCCGCGGCCCTGATACTGGGGCTAGGCACTACGGCTGTCGCTTTCGCCGTGACGCTTGCAGTCGGACTGATCATGGTAGCGGGTCTGCATCCGGACGTTACCTACCATCCGATCCTGCTGCTGGCGCTTTACGAGGCGCGCGGGCCTGGCCTTGCCGCGCTCGACAATGCGATCGAGCGAAAGTTTGAATGGTTTGCGTTTTTCCTGGTGCGTCCGCACGCCTTCAGGTGACGGCCACTGCCTGAATCGGCCCCTTGGCGTGCTGCGAGACATGGCCCTCGCGGCCAATGATGACATGGCCGGGCACGGTTACACAAAGCAGCCGTCCGGCTTCGGCTTACCGGTCGGATGACAAGTGGGTTGCGACAAGTGGGTTGCGACTGACAAAACGCGATGTAAAACAAGCAGGAATTCGTCTTGAATTCGCGTACTCGGGGGTCGTGCCTTGTTAAAGGTTTCTTTATTCGGAATCGCTGCCGCAATCTGTCTCGCTGCGCCTGCCATCGCGGGGGAAGAAGTCATCTATCAGGCTGAGGTGCCCCACTGGGTGCTCCCAGCCGACCTCCAGGCGGCGATGACGAAAGGCGAAACGATCGTGCTGCTCGACGAGCAGGTTCGACTGGAGGACGGAGTAGTCCATTCCTTTTCCGACATCGCCTACCGGATCGACAATCCCGAGGCGTTGACCCAGCTTGGTACGCTCAAGCTTTCCTGGCTTCCCGACAAGGGCGATCTCATCGTCCACCGGCTCGAAATCGTTCGCGATGGAGTGACCATCGACCTCATTGGGCAGGGCGCCCGTTACGAAGTGCTGCGCCGCGAACGCGAGCTTGAGAAGCGCAGCATCGACGGCGTGCTGACCGCGACGTTGTCCGCTCCGGGCCTCCAGGTCGGCGATGTCTTGCGTATCTCCCAAACCATTACGGCGCGTGACCAGGCTCTTAATGGCGAAGTGCAGGCCAATGCCGGCGTGCGCACCGAACCGATGAAGCTCGGTTTCGGGAGGGTGCGTGTTTCGTGGCCCGACGATGAAGATATGGACTGGCGCGTGCACCGTGCCAAAGGTGTCGGCGAGCCGGTAAGCGAGGGCGGTTACAAGGCGATAACCGCGTTGGTTCCCATCGCTGAACCCGACAAGGTGCCGCAGGATGCCCCGGCGCGTTTCACCGTCAACCCACTGATCCAGGTCTCGAGCTTTGACGACTGGAAAGACGTGTCGCGGGTGTTGGCGCCGCATTTTACGACCACCAACACCATCGCGGCTGACAGCCCGATCGCGGTGCAGGTCGCCCAGATCACCGCCGAGACGGATGACGAACTCGAGCGCGCGACGCTCGCGCTGCGGGTCGTTCAGGACGAGGTGAGTTACCTGCTTAACGGCATGAATGGCGGCAACTACCTGCCGCAGTCGCCGGCGGAAACCTGGACCAACAAATACGGTGACTGCAAGGCCAAGTCACTGCTCCTGCTTGCCATGCTCCGAGAAATGGGGATCGAATCCGAGGCCGTGCTTGTGCGCATCCGCGGCGGCGACATGGTCAGCGCGCTGCTCCCGTCGCTCTCCGCGTTCGACCACATGATTGTGCGTGCGACGATCGGTGGCCAGGAATACTGGCTCGATGGGACCAACGCCGGGACGCGGCTCGATACGGTCGGCGAAGTGCCCGCGTTTCATTACGCGCTGCCGGTGCGCGAGGCTGGGGCGGACCTGATCCCGGTGACACAGCGTTGGCCCGAAGCACTGACCAGCGAGACCAACGTGACGCTTGATTATTCGGCCGGCCTCGACATGCCCGTCACCTACGCGGCCACCGTTCTTGCGCGCGGCGCGCTGGGCGCACAAATGCGCCCGCAAACGGCCGAGACCGACGAGCAGGACCTGCGCGACTATGCGCAGCAATATCTCGAGAACCTTATTGGCGAAAGCGTCGTGTACGAAGCCAAAGTTACCTACGATGACGATGCCGGGGTGGCGAAGCTCACGGCTCGCGGTTTGATGGATTCGAATTGGCGATGGGACCGGGGACGCGGTTCCTTTGCGTTCGAGCTGCCCAGTACCGGGTTCGAATTCTCGCCCGACCGGGCGCGTCAGGCATGGCGCGAGATTCCGGTTCAGGTCACGGGGCCGATCGGCTTTGCAGAACAGGTCGAGCTTATCCTGCCTGACGATGCGTCCGCCTACGAACTTGTAGGTATTGGCGCCATCGATGAGGTTATCGCAGGCGTTCGCATGCATCGGACTGTCGAGCGGACGGGCAACCGTGTGATCCTGCGCGACGACGCGCGAAAGATTCCCAGTGAAATCGCGGTCACCGAACTCGCTGTCGAGCGCGCCAGGGCATCACGCTTCAAGGGCGGCGATCCGGTGCTTCGAGCGCCGCTTGGGACCACCCGCCTCTGGCAGCATAGCGAACAATCCAACGCAAAGCGCGTAGCTCATCTTGAGGAAGCCTACGGCGCGATCATAGCCAACGATCCAAAAGAAGCATGGCGCTGGTCGCTGCGTGCCAGGCTGCGCGAAAATCATAGTGACCTGGAAGGCGCGTTGGGCGATTACGCAAAGGCGATCGAGCTCGAGCCGACGGTTCAGCGTTACCTCGATCGGGCCGGTGTGCTGCAGGAACTCGGTCGCACCAGTAAAGCGATTGAAGATGCACGCACCGCCTACGATCTGGATGCGCAGGGTTCGCACGCGATCTACCTCGCGTCGCTGCTGGCCGAGAATGGCCAACTTGACGATGCCATCGCGCTGCTCGATCCGCTCGAGCTCTCGGGCGACGAACGTATCGATCTGGTGATCGCGGAATCGGAAATCCTCGGCGAGGCCGGCCGGGCTGACGAAGGTTGGACCATGCTGGAGGATATCGCACTCGAACGACCCGGTGATGGACACGTTCTGAATGCGCAGTGCTGGTTCATGGGTCTGTGGAGCTATCGCATCGAACAGGCGGGACCCGTCTGCGATGAGGCCGTGAAGGCGCTGGAATACTCTGCCGCTGTGCTCGATAGTCGGGCGTTGATGCATTACCGTGCCGGCGACGACGAACAAGCGCTGCGCGATCTCAACGCTGCGCTCGCCAGCGAGCCAGGGCAGGGTGCGAGCCTGTACCTGCGCGGGGTGATCCTGTCGAAAAAGGGCGATAAGGCGGGTGATAGGGACATCGCCGACGCGTTGCGGCTGTACCGTAACTTTGACCGGCGTTACGCCCGCTACAATATCAAGCCCTGACGGGTCCTGACCCTAAATAAGCCCCTTGGCGCGCAGCGAGACATGGCCCTCGCGGCCAACGATCACATGATCGTGCACGGTTACGCCAAGCAGCCTCCCGGCTTCGGCGATCCTGCGAGTGATCTGGATATCGGCGCTGCTGGGTTCGGGGTTGCCGCTGGGATGGTTGTGAACCATGCCTTGCAGCATTCTAAGGCGTTGATTGTTATGTGATAAATTGAAATCTGACGAGGACTGGTGCCGGAGACTGGGAGCGGTTGATCGTGCGCGAACGTGACCATCACGCCTGATCACCTCTGTGCTCGCCGAGTCCCTTGGATGCACGGCACTGCACCTTATTCTTTTCATCCCAGGCATCAAGCTCGTCGAGGGGGTAGAGCACGGCCTTGCCAATTTTCACGAAGGACGGGCCGAGACGCATCGCGCGCCAATTTCGAAGGGTCCCAACGGAAATACCGCCCCGGTAGCGCTGAGCCACCTCGTCAGGCGTAAGGAATTTGCTATCTGGCACTACCGCCTCCTTCGGCCGCGCGACAAAGGCCGCGCCGCCACGTCTTGAGTTGATCATCGCGGTAGTCTGTCGAGGATCGCTTCGGGCTTATGTTCAAGCGCCCGGGACCGGTGCCTCACGCTTCCGCACGGACATACATGCTGCGCCATTCACCGCCGCGAAAGACGTTCCCGGCAGGGGTCGGAGAAACGGATACCATAGAGGCCACATAGGCGGGGTTGGCCGCGCTGCCTTTCATTGATGGCGCTAGGTGCCGGGCAGGTGCTGCGCCACGGGTGTGTGGGCGATGTCGGTTGCGAGTTTGTGGGGGATTGTGCGGAAGAGGAAAGACACGACACCCTTCAAAATCCGGTTCCGAGAGGAGTGTCGGTTCGATTCCGACCACCCGCACCACCTTCTTCTTCGATGAATACACGGTAGGAGAGTTCGAATCTCTCGCACCCCGGAGTCGGTGAAGATGCGAACTCCGATCTGCCGATTGCCCTCAGTCATATCCAAATGCCCGCCGTCACGATGCGCAAGCGTGATCGACTGAGAGCAGAGAGGGTTGTCGCCGCCGGCGGGCCGGGCCGAGTCTCTGAGAGCGCGCAGTGATGTTGGCGGAGAAGCTAGGCGAAGTTCGCACCCGTGATCTGTCGGAGGTCGGCATTCCTCGGTGCTACTTAAAACGGATGTGCGAGGAAGGACTGTTGATCAAGGTTGGCTACGGGCGTTACCGTGCCGTTTCACGGCGAGCAGCTTAACCGGAACGCCGCCGGCCGTTAGTCCGAAGATGGGCCGAATCTGCACACCGCGCGGCGGTCATGGTGATTTTCTTGATTGAGTTTCGAAGCTAAAAGAACTGTCGGGCATCATCGAAGAGCCGCGTTAGAACTACGGGCCATCACCGCTATCAATGGCTTGCCGAACAGTCGGGTTCGCTTCAGGGAGCGCCAGTTCCGAAAAGTGTCGTCGGATATGATCCAGCTTGGGATCGATGTAGCGGCGGCAGAAGGGCCTGCTCGGGTCAGTTCGATAGTAGTTCTGGTAACGCTCGTCCGACGCCCTGAAACCTTTAAACGGGAGGACGAGGGTGTGCACCGCCTTGCCAGACGCGTTGGCGAAGCCGACGATCGCCTGTTCGGCCTCAGGCCGCTGGCTCTCTTCAAAGATGTAGATCGCGCTGCGGTACTTGCTGCGAGGTGAGCGGGCCCTGGCAGCCGAATGCGTTCTGAGATGCACCTCGGACAGCGTCGCCAACGGAATAACCGATGGATCGAAGGTAACGATCACCCCTTCTGACCAGGTATCTGCCGGCGCGTCCGACTGGACAAAGCCCTGGTCGACCTGGCCGACGCCGCGCAACGCCTGGAACACTCCTTCTGTGCACCAATGGCATCCCCCTCCAAAGCCGGCCTTCGCCATCATCACCTCCCACGCCCAGGCGTCATTCCTGACGTAGGGTTGCCCGGCGAAGCCCTAGCGGCTGATTTCGAAGAGGAACCACGCACGGCGCTCAGCCTCGTCCGTCCAAGCATCGATCAGGCCGGAGGTCGCATTATCCTTCGCCTTGTCCGCGACGTCCTTTGCGCGGCGAAACGACTCGACCATGTGGAGATTGTCGGCGCGGAGTTCACCCAGCATGTCCTGCGGCGTTACGAACTCCACATCGTTGTCCTTGATGGTCTGGTGGCGCGCGATATCGCCGATCGATCGTATGGTGGTGTTGCCCGTCTTTCGGGCGCGCTCGGCGATCGCATCGGTGGCGGCGAGGATCTCTGCGGCCTGTTCATCAAGAAGCAGGTGATAGTCCCTGAAGTAGGGTCCGGAGACGTGCCAGTGGAAATTTTTTGTCTTCAGGTATATCGCGTAGCTGTCGGCCAGAATAATCTTCAGAGCGTCGGCGACAGTCATCGCCGCGCATTCGTCAAGATCAGAAGGTATCGGAAGGGTGTCGGCGTTGTTGTTCGTCATCGCTTAGACTTTCTCAATCTGGCTTACACGGGAGCCAGCACCGATTCCCCACGGATGGCGATGTATAGAAGATGAATTCATCGCCAGACGAAGTCCAATGACGAGAGGCTATAGTTTCGATACCTTTGAGCGACATGCGCAGTCGTAGGGGGCGGGGCGGCGACGGCGGACCGGTCGGCCGGGACCTCTACCTGTCCGTCAGGAGTCCGGTTGGAAATCCAGCACGAACGCGACGACCTTTTCGGCGGACATCTCGCACGGCTTCAACAATGTTCTATCTGACGTAACGCGGTAGAGGTTGAAGCTGACAATGTCGGTCCCGGCCAACTCCCTGGCGAAGAGGCTGTTGCGGCGCCCATCCCCGGATCGCCGGACAGTCAGGCCGAAACGCCGGCCTTCGTAGGCGCCTTCGCTGTATCCCTCCGCAAGCTTGGCGAAAGCGGCATCGAACCCGGCATGCTCCATCTCAATCCACCCGTCTTGATCCGGCAAAGACGCAAGGATTGGACGCTGTTGGCGCCGAACGGCCCGGGTCAGTGTCCTTCAGCCGAGCCGCTTCGGGGTGGGCGGAAGATCTGAGATGCCGGCGCTTGCACAGGGCCATCAGCGATACCGCCGCCTGACCGGTTTGCTATGCAACGTCCACGCCCTTCCAGAAAGCGACGTGATCTCGAATGCCTTCGGCTTCCGGCGTCGGATCGGGATAGGTCCAGGCCGCGTTCGCGTTGAGCGCATCGCCCACACGAACATGGAAGTAGCGCGCGGTGCCCTTGATCGGACAGACGGACGTGTGCGGGCTCATCTCAAGCAAGCCAAAATCGACCGCCGACGGTGGGAAGTAGTGGTTTCCCTCGACGACGACCGTCTCGTTGCTTGTGGCGATGGTGGCGTCATTCCAGATAGCTGAGACCAACGGACTCTCCTTTCGTATTTTTCGACCGGCACGGGGTCATGGGGTGACTGCCCGGGCCGCACCTCCTCGGTAGGCGCGCGGCGTGCGCCCGAGGAGTTTGTCGAGTTCGCCTCTGACATCGAGCTCGAAAAGCTCATCGGAGCCACCGACATGCGTGCCGTTGATGAATATCTGCGGCACGGACCTTCGACCCGAAGCTTCCGTCATGGCCTGTCGGTGGACCGGATCAGCTTCGATATCGAGTTCCTTCCATTGCACGCCCTTCTCCTTGAGGAGCATCTTCGCCCGGCGGCAGAAGGGGCACCAGTTCGTGGTGTACAGCAGCACATCAGTTGTCATATCGCGTCTCCGACAGTTGAAGCGGATCGCTTTCGTGGCGGCGATCTCCGGTCAGCCGCGTTCGAGAAGGGCGACTGTGCCCTGGCCGCCGTCGGCGCAGATACTGACGATCGCCCGCGATCCGGGCGGCATGGCCCAGAGCTCCTTCACCGCCTGGCTGAGGTCGCGCGCGCCTGTAGCCCCGAACGGATGACCCAGGGCGACCGAGCCTCCATTGGGATTGACGCGGTCCCAATCGAAATCTCCCATCGCCGCCTGGACGCCGGCTGTCGCGCGAACCCACTCCGGGTCGGTGATGGCCGCGACGTTCGCCAGCACCTGGGCTGCGAAGGCTTCGTGGATTTCCCAGAGCGCGATGTCGGAGAAGCCGAGTTGATGGCGGGCGAGCAGGCGCGGAATACCATAGGAGGGCGCCATCAGCAGACCCTCGGTGTGGAAATCGACGGCCGAGACCTCGTAGTCGACGAGCCGCGCGTAGGGGGTGCCCGCCGGGAGTCTGGCCACACCGGCTTCGGTAGCGACCCAGCAGCCGGCGGCACCATCCGTGATTGGCGAGCTGTTTCCGGCGGTCAAAGTTCCCCACCCGCTGTCGCGATCGAAGGCCGGCTTCAGAGCGGCAAGCCGCTCGGGCGATGTGTCGGCGCGCGGGTTCGCATCGCGCGCCAGTTCAGGCAGGGGAATCACGAGATCGTCGAAGAAGCCCCGTTCCCAACCCGCGACGGCGCGTTGGTGGCTCTTGAGCGCCCAATTGTCCTGAGCTTCGCGCGAGACCCGCCAGGCCTTGGCGGTCTCCTCCATGTGATCACCCATCGTCCTGCCGGTGATCCGGTTGGCCCAGCCCTTGGTGGGGAGCACATAGTCGCTAGGGGCAAGGGACTGCAAGGCGGCAAGCGCGGCCATCGCATCCTGCGCAAAGAGGTCCGTGAGCCGCTTCGATGCCTCGGCCGTTAGGGCGATTGAAGGGCGGCTCATGACTTCGGACCCGCCGACCATCGTGAGGTCCGTTCCTTCGCCCAGCATCCCTGCCGCAGCGAAGGTCGCTGTCATGCTGGTCGAGCATGCCAGCACGACGGAGAACGCCGGAACAGTCGGATTGAGCTTGGCGTCAAGCCAGGTTTCGCGAGCAATGTTGCTCCAGCCCAAATTCGGGATCACCGTTCCCCAGACGAGGAGATCGGGCTCCGCCTGCGCCGCCATCGCCTGAACGACAGGCACGGACAGAGAGATGGCATTGTAAGCAGCCAACGCGCCTCCACCGCGGCCGAAAGGCGTCCGAAGGCCGGCGGCAACGAAGACGGGTTCGGCAAAGCGGCTCATGATGATCTCCAACATTAATCTGTGGGCTGGATGTCCACGATCGGCGGGGCGCGAAATAGCGCGCGCGGCTAGCCACCGTAGCGCTCGGTCTTGACAATGGAGGGGTCCAGGCCGGCCAGCAGCGCGCCCTCGGTTGCGATGTTGACGAAACCGTTGGACCCGCAAACGAAGACGTGTGTGGGCTTTCGGGGAAGCCGGGCCAGGATTTCCTGGACCATGGCGCCGTCGATCCGTCGCGCAAAGTCCGATGCGCGGAGCGGTTTCTCGCGCGTAATTGCCAGTGCCAGGACGAATGCCGGATCGCTGACTTCGATGGCATGAAGCTCTTTTGAGAAGAGCACGTCCTCAGCGGTTCGTGCGGACAGGAGCAACGCTGTCGGCACGACCTGGGACAGCGCGCGGCGCTGCCGGATCATTGCCATCAGCGGCACGAGGCCCGAGCCTGCCCCGATCAGCAGCACTGGGTCTATGGCAGGTTCAGGCCATAAGAAATGGCCGCCGAGCGGGCCACGAAGCTCGATTTCGTCGGCGATCGCTGCGACATCGTGGAAGAACGGCGAAACTTCGCCATCCGGCAGGCGCTCGATAGCGAGCTCGACGGTCGGAGACGAGATTGCCGAAGACGCAATCGAGTAACTGCGCATCGCACTGTAGCCATCGGGCGCGGTCAGCCGGACATCGACGTGCTGCCCTGCGATGTGCGCGAACGGTTTGCTCAACCGAAGGAAGAAGCTCTTGATATTCGGGGTTTGTTGGACGATTTCGTCGATGACGCATGGCTGCCACGCGATTTGCGCGCCGTTCTCAGTCATTGGTGTAGCGTTGCTCGCGCCACGGATCGCCGTAGATGTGATAGCCCCGCAGCTCCCAGAAGCCCGCCTCGTCACGCGTTGTGAATTGCAGCGCGTTCACCCATTTGGCGGACTTCCAGAAGTAAAGGTGCGGAACCAGAAGACGCGCCGGCCCTCCATGATCGCGGGGAAGCGGCTTGCCCGCATAGTTGAGGGCGACCATCGCTTTCCCGGAGAGCAGATCCGCCAGCGGGACGTTTGTCGAGTAATTATCGTAGCAGTGCGCCAAGACGAAATCGGTGGGCCGATCAAGCCCTGCATCTGCAAGGATGTCTTCGACGAGTACGCCCTCCCACGCGGTATCGAGCTTGGACCAGGACGTGACGCAGTGAATGTCGCGGGTCATCTTTGTCTTCGGTAGGGCGTTGAACTCGCTCCAGTTCCACACTTTGACGGGCTTCGGACCGATCTTGACGGTGAATTTCCAATCGGAGGGCTCCACGCTCGGCGTTGGCCCGGCCGTCAGAACAGGGAAATTCTCAACGAGATGCTGACCTGGTGGAATCCGATCGGACTGGTCGCCGCCTGAACCGCGGCCGGTGAAACCTCTGGTGACCATAGCGAAACCCCCTTGCTTGTCACGACAGATCAGAACCGGATTCAGTTCAGAATTCGGTAAAAGACCTTTGCACCCTCAACCGCCGACAGAGCCAATTCACTGAAAATCAGAATACCGGATGCTCTATTAGTAGAGCAACGTGCTGGAACATTTTGAGTCGGGGTTATGCGTGTAGACTATAACGTCAATCCAGTATGATTTCCCAATGCCCTGTAGCTATAGTTTCGATAGCTTAGAATCGGCATTGCAGGCGTATCCCCGTCGGCGAATTTCTAGCGAACGCCGTCGCTTGCCAACGGTGGTGTGAGACCGGCGGGCGAGATCGCCCCTGCCAACGCGACTGCTGAGAGGTCGAACCCTCAACCGTTTGGGCGCTCATCGCCTCCATCCGGATGCTCACCCACAGACCGAAAAAATTGCTATTCTCAATAAACTTTCGAATCCGGCTCAGAGGTATGGAAACTATGTCGCACCGCTATTGGAAATGCTGCGCGGATACCTTCATAGTCTGACACGCGAAATCTTTAGATCCTGAGTATAGTTCGGAAAAATTTCAATCTGATCGATCAAGGCTTCAGGATACAGCAAGCTGGAGACGCTGATGAAAGCCGTTGGATACAAGGTTCCGGGATCCATCGCCGAGGACGCCGCGCTTGTCGACATCGATCTGCCTCGGCCTGTCGCTGCAGGATACGATATCCTGGTTGAGGTGAAGGCTGTCTCGGTCAACCCGGTCGACTACAAGATCCGCAGCAGCACGCCGCCCACCGATGGCGACTGGAAGGTGCTGGGATGGGATGCGGCCGGGATCGTGCGCGAGGTCGGCCCCGACGTGACGCAGTTCGCGGCAGGCGACGAGGTCTATTATGCCGGATCGCTCATAAGGTCCGGCACCAATGCACAGTTCCATCTCGTCGACGCCCGGATCGTCGGTCGTAAACCCGCGTCGCTCGACTGGGCGGAAGCGGCGGCGCTGCCGCTCACGACGTTGACGGCCTGGGAAGCAATGTTCGACCGGCTGGACGTGACGAAGCCCGTCCCCGGTGCGGCGACGGCGATCCTCATCATCGGTGGCGCGGGCGGGGTCGGGTCGATCGCGATCCAGATCGCGCGACAGCGCACGAATCTCACCGTCATCTCCACCGCGTCTCGGCCGGAAACCCAGGAGTGGGTGAAAGGGCTCGGCGCGCACCACGTCATCGACCACTCTCGGCCGCTCGCGGCACAGATCGCCGAGCTCGGCATCGGCGCTCCCGCTTTCGTGTTCTCGACCACGCATACCGAGCAGCATGCCGCCGACATCGCCGAACTGATCGCACCGCAAGGGCGGTTCGGGTTCATCGACGATCCCAAGGCACTCGAGGTCATGCTGTTCAAGCGCAAGGCGGTGTCGATCCACCACGAGCTCATGTTCACACGGTCGCTTTACGGCACGCCCGACATGGACGAGCAGGGCAAGATCCTCAATGCGCTGGCGGTTCTGGTGGACGACGGCAAAATTCGCACGACGCTGACCGAAAAGTTTTCACCGATTAATGCCGCCAATCTGAAGACGGTGCACGCACTGATCGAGAGTGGCACGGCAAGAGGCAAGATCGTCCTCGAAGGCTTCTGATGACCGCCGCCGCTTCTTTTCCAACCTCAAGAACGCCGGACAGATCAACCTTGGCGAAGGAAATCCCATGACCAAATCCATAGCCACCGCCTCGATCAACCGCGAAACCGCAGTTGCCCTCATCGACGCGGCGATCGCCGCGGCAGGTACAATCGGCATTCCGGCTGCGGTCGCGGTCGTCGACGCCACCGGTAACCTGCGCGCGTTCGAGCGCACCGACGACGCGCCGTTCCTCACCGTCGATGTTGCCATCGACAAGGCTTGGAGTTCCGCCTCGTTTGGGTTCCCGACCCATGTCTGGAACGAATATGTGACCAACGATCCCAAAGTGGCGCCTTTGGCCTATCGCCCGCGGATGGTCGCTGTCGGCGGCGGCTATCCGATCTTGGAGGAAGGAAAGTTGATCGGCGGGATCGGCATCTCCGGAGGCACCTATCAGCAGGATCAGGATGCGTGCGTCGAGGCACTCCAGAAAATCGGGTTCCAGCTACCAGCCTAACGACTGTCAGGCCATCGCCGGCGGCCTGCATATCCGACCTCATGAAAGAACTTAAGATGGAAGCGTTCGTCGTCTTCACGCGCGAAGAAACCACCGATCCGGTAGAACTCGCAACCTATTCTGCAGGCGTCGGCCCATCGTTCGATGGCCACGACGTAACCTTTCTCACCGCTTATGGCGCGATGGAGCATTTGGAGGGGGCGCCCGTCGAAGGGGTCGTAGTTTTGCGGTTCCCGACGATGCAGGCCGCCCGTGATTGGTATCATAGCCCCGCCTACCAAACCATCGCTGCGCACCGTTTTGCCGGTTCCCGCTACCGCGCGTTTATTGTCGAGGGGCGGCGGTAAATCACCGACAGAAGGACGGCGGCACTGACATGAGGTATCGGTCTGCGACCTCGCATCCTGGGAACCTGTAGGGGGGGCAAGCCAGTGAAGTTCGCGTGCCATTGCGCGACCATTCATCGGGCTTCTGCATCGGAATTGGAGGATCAGATGAGCATCGACGAACGACAAGCCCCCGAGCTGCGGGTGCAGAAATGGATTGGCGAGGGTGGAGGAAGCATCGCGCCGCTCAAACTGTCGGATGTCGGCACGGGCCCGAAAATCCTGTTCGCCTTCCAGCACTGGTGCCGCGGCTGCCATCTACATGGCTTCCCGACGCTACAAAGGTTGCATGGTGCATTGAGCCCCAAGGGCGTGGGGTTTGCGGTGATCCAGACCGTCTTCGAAGGCGCGCATGAGAACACCTTCGAGAAGCTGCGCGTGAACCAACTCGAGTATGGGCTTCCGGTCGCCTTCGGTCATGACGAGCCACCGGCCGGCGCGACGCTTCCCACCTTCATGGAAGACTACCGCACCCGAGGAACGCCTTGGTTCACGGTTATCGATGCTGGCAGCCGCATCGTTTTCTCGGACTTCCATCTCGACGCGGACCGGCTCGTGAAGGAACTGGAGCTGGCGTAACCAATGCGGCGTTGGCTCATCCTGATTTCCACCCATCTCGTGATGCTCGCTATCGGCTTTGCGGGAGGCATCTATACGCTGCCGATCCTCACAGCGCCTCGAGCGCCGGACACAGCAGCCCTTCAGACTATCGCGACTGAAACGCTCTACGCAGGGCGCCTAGCTCGCGATCTCAAAGGCAGCGACCTGCTTCATTGGGGGGAAGGCGAAGTTCGGGTCTCGCTCAATCGGATCGCACACATTGGGCGTCTCGCCCCTGGACCGGACTACAAGCTCTACCTTGCTCCACGTTTCGTCGACACGAAGGAAGCCTTTCTCCTGATCAAGGACAAATCGATCCGCGTGAGCGACGTGAAAACGTTCAACGGCTTCATCGTCGACGTGCCTGTCGGTATCGATGTTCGCAACTACCACACGGTCGTCATCTGGTGCGAAGCATTCAACCAGTTCATCAGTGCGGCAGAGTATCAAACCTCAGGTCAGGCTCGAAAATGAGCCCGGCGATGGATACCATGAGGTCAGCGGGCAAGCGCGGCCTCGTTCTCGCTCCGGTGGCGGCCTTGCTGTTGAGCGTCGCCGCTTTGCTGCTGGGCAACGGTTTGCTGGGCACGCTCTTGATCGTGAGGGCTGGCCAGGAGGGCTTCTCGACCGGCGCGATCAGCGCGCTGATGTCGTTCTATTTCGCGGGCTTTACGATCGGCACGCTCGTGCTGCCGCGCATCATCGTCTCCGTAGGGCATGTCAGGACCTTCGCCGGCTTTGCGGCTATCGCTTCGATGACCGCCCTTCTTCATGTGGCGCTCGTGGAGCCGATCGCCTGGATGCCCCTTCGCCTGATTACCGGCTTCGCCTATGCGGGCATGATCCTCGCAACAGAGAGCTGGCTCAACGCGCACGCAGTGCAATCCACGCGCGGGCAGCTCCTGTCGATATTCGGTGTTGTCTCGATGGGCTCATGGGCAATCGGGCAGGCGCTACTCAACATCGCACCGCCTGCTGACGTGACATTGTTCCTCATCGTGTCGCTGTTGATATCGGCGGCGGTGGTTCCGATCACCTTGCTGCCCAGTCATCCGCCGGCCCAGGTCGAACAGGAACGGGTCGTATTCAGGGACCTCGTCCTCGCATCACCCCTCGCTGCTGCTGGCGCGTTCCTGGCCGGCCTGGCTATCGGCGGTTTCTGGGGTCTTGGCCCGAACTTCGCCCAGAGGATCGGCCTCGATGTTGGCGGTATATCCGCGTTCATGGCTGCGGTTCTAGGTGGAACGCTCGCATTGCAGTGGCCACTCGGTTGGCTTTCCGATCGAGTGTCCCGGAATCATGTCATCGCCGGTGCGGCGCTGGCGTCCGCGGCGGCTGCCATCGGCGTAGCGTTGGCGGTAGAATCGCCTCTGCCCCTGCTCCTAGCGGCGGGCGCGCTGTTCGGTGGCTTTGGCATCCCGATCTATTCACTGTGTCTCGCCGTCGCAAACGACGATCTTCCTGCCGGTCGGCTACTCGGCACCGCGCGCGGGCTTCTGTTGCTCAACGGGATCGGGACAGCCGCGGGCCCCTTCATTGGGGGATCGGCGATGGCTATCGTCGGTCCAGGCGGCTTATTCCTTTATGCGGCGGCGGTGCTCACGCTCCTGGCAGTGCTGGCCATCGCCCGCGGGCAGTCGAGGAGCGCCAACCAGGACAAGGCGGCCCCCCGTTCTCCGAGCACGCCGATGATAACCGGATCTCTCGATACGATGATATGCATGGAGAAGCGGGCGCAGGTCGTGCGGGATTAGCGGGGCACGGCGCCTGCATGAACCGCGGGGTCAGGCGATGATAGCTGTTACGCGAATTTCGATACGCATGGTTGGAAGCCCCAACGCTTCGATTCCCAACTGTGTCCAGATTGGAGCGCGGTCGGGCATGTAGTGGCGATACAGCTTGGCCATTGTTTCGTTGATCACGGGAGGGAATCCACCGACGTGATAGGAATTGACGTGGACGACATGCGGCCAGCGTGCTCCGGCGGTCGCGAGCGTCCGTTCCACGTTCTTGAACGCCTGCTCGATCTCTTCCTCAATCGACTCCGGAATGATGAGATCGTCGTCCCATCCACCCTGTCCGGAGATCTCCACGCGGTCACCAATGCGCATTGCCTGAGAATAATGAAGCGCGTCATGCAGGCGCGTCCCGTATCCGGGGGTGATGAAGAATGAAGGAGTTGTCATGAGTTTGCCTTTGATGAGCCAGGTCAATGCGGCTGCAAGTGACCGTATGCATGCAGAAAGAGATGCAGGGCGTTCGGCACTAGCGCGCCGGCTGCGCTGGAGGGCTTTACTCCACGTCTTCTACGATGAGGTCCCGGCCGTTGAACTGCACGGTCTCCCCGGCTCGGGCACCCTCGATCGCTTCGAAGATCGGCGCCATCGTGGAAATGCCCATGAGCTCACGCCCCTGACAGATAAACTTGCTCGTTGACACCGCGATCACAAAGTGGCGGCCGGACAGCTTGACGACAGCGCCTTCGTTGACGGCCAACTTGGGGCCGAAATCGATCGTCCTCAGCTTTTCGAGTTTATCGGCATAGTCATGGAGCGTGTCATCGAGCGCCTCGGCGAAGTCGCTCGCGACCTCGGCCTGAGCCAGTTCGTCGTTCTCGATCGGCTCGCTTCGATCGAGCCGAGCAGTAGAAACATAATCCAAGTAGTTTTCGCGAGCGCTGTGCAACGCTGCGGTCTCCAGAGAAAGCATAGTTTCTCGGATGTGGTCCTTGTTCCAGTCCATGATCACCTCGTTGTGTTGCAGTATTTCTTAAAGTTCAGCGGGCCAGTCCGTGACCGGCCGAAGGGCACACCTCCCAGTCCCTATTCGTCGCTGATAACGTCTTCGCCCTGGTATGGAACTCTAATCAGCCGAGGATCTCGAATGATACTCGTGACGAGCCAGACATATTCCTGCTCGGCGGTATCGAAACCGAGGATGCTGAAGGCTTGGCCGAAAGGGCATGGTGGGAAGTCTGGGAACCCCTCCCGCAGAACGTAACGCTCGGGATCGCTGTGGAACTCGGTCTTGTAGACTTTTCGCAGTCCGTGCTTGCTCGGCACATCCTGGTCAGCTGTCGGCGCTGTTTCTCGATGTGCTGCAAGGCGCTCAGACAGGTCGCGGGGGCAGATTTCGTGGAACACGTCGAAGGCGTCGATCAACAGGCCCTTATGCTCGGTCGCCGGATCGGTGATCGCGTAGATGTTGGAGGCGTCTTCGCCGTCATCCCCACTCTCGAGGCGCAACGCCGCGTCGACGCGAATGGTGCACGCATCAAGGGTCGATCCTAGTTCGAGATCGACTAGATTGCCGTCCTTGACGCGGTATTCGCGGTCATAGCCCTTGGCGATGAACGACTGGACTACCTGTAGAACGTCGGTCACTTGGGATGTCATGCACGCACCTTCATATCGAGTTGGATTGGACGCTCTTCGGCACAAGACGCGCTCTGTCCCATCATAACGGGGAAGAGCGCAGAGTGCGCAGTTCATAGCCACTTGGACTTCTTGAAGCGGACGAACAGGATAAGGCAGAGCATCGCCATCAGCCCGAGCACGACGAGGTGTCCATAGGCCGTATTTAGTCCCGGCATGTTCCTGAAATTCATGCCGTATATTCCAGCGATCCCCGCGGGGACTGCCAGTATTGCCGCCCAGGCCGCGAGTTGGCGGGTGATCACACCGATCCTCTGCGCCTCCAGAAGGCTGCTGGCCTCAAAGACCGTGGACAGGACAAGCAGGAGGCCGTCGACCATGGACTGCACGCGGTGGACATGGTCCGCGACGTCTTGGAAGTATGGTCTCATTTCGGCGCTGATGCAGGGAAAGTGGCCGCGAACGAGCTTTCGCACGAGCTCGGCCATAGCCCCGAGCGTGCGCTGGAAGCGCGTGAGTTCGGACCTGAGTTCGAAGATGCGGGCGACTTCTTCTCGCCCCAGGAAGTCGTCCAGCGACCGTCGCTCCATCGCCAGAACGTCGTCCTCGATCATTTCGAAGATGGGGAGATACTGGTCGACCACGCGGTGCAGGATCGCGTGCAGCACATAGTCGACGCCCTTACCAAACAGCGCCGGCGATGCCTCGAGTTGCTCCCGAAGTTTGCCAAGCGCTCCGCCGTTGCCGTGCCGCACGGTGATGAGATGATTGTGACCGGTGAAGATCGCCATCTTACCGTAGATGATCCGGTCGCCAACCAGTTCTGCGGTCTGCGCAACGATGTACAACTCATCGTTGTAGACTTCGAGTTTGGGCGGGCACAGCGGGTGCATCGCGTTGTCGATCGCCAGGGGATGGAGGTTATACGTCGCCTGGATCGCGCTGAGCTCGTCGGCGGTTGGCTCGCGGAGCGCGATCCAGCAGAAGCCCGAGCGGCCTTCCAGATGGATGCGCTCGTCGATCGCGATCTCCCGGATCCGCTTGCCTTCGTTGTAGTAGTAGGCAGCGATGACGCTCATGCCGGCCTCGCGGGGATCTTCAGGCCACGCTGCACTGCTGGTCGATCTAGCCCGCGTCCGAGCCATGCCTGGACGTTCGAATAGTCGCTGAGGCCAAGGATGTCGCCAGCAGCGTAGAATTCGACCAGCGCGTTCACCCAGCCTAGCGTCGCGATGTCAGCGATCGAATAGTCGTCGACGATCCAGTCTCGGCCTTCCAGCCGGCGATCAAGGATCCCGAGGAGACGCTTGGATTCGTCGGCAAAGCGCTGTCGCGGCCGCTTGTCCTCATAGTCCTTGCCGCCAAATCGCAGGAAGAAGCCAAGCTGACCGAACATAGGACCGACGGCCGACATCTGGAACATCACCCACGCTAGGGTCTCGTAGCGTTGGGCGGGCGCGGTCGGGATAAGCTGACCCGTCTTTTCGGCAAGGTAGACGAGGATCGCACCGGATTCCCATAAGGCGATTGGCATGCCGTCCGGACCCGCCGGATCGATGATCGCCGGGATGCGGCCGTTGGGGTTCAACGACACGAACGCCGGGTCCTTCGACTCGTTGTTCGAGATGTCGATGAAATGGGGCTCATATGCCAGCCCGGTCTCCTCCAGCATGATCGAGACCTTGACGCCGTTGGGCGTGGGAGCTGCGTAGAGTTGCACGCGATCGGGATGAGATGCCGGCCAACGCTGCGTGATCGGAAAGGACGAGAGGTCTGGCATAAATCTGCGATCCTGTGCTGCGATGGCGACTGAATGGAACCGCCGTCTCTCTGAAGCAGGGTTCGGTGACCGCGTCGTTGAACGACGCGGTCACGAAGATTGCGAACCGGACCCGCGCAGCGGCAACGGCAGTGAAGCCTATTGCGCTGCAGTCCCGGCTGCGGGCTGCACGTCGGCAGCCTTTTGACGCTTCGGAAGCACCCAGCCGGGACGGACGAAGTGGCAGGTGTAGCCGCCCGGCCGCTTCTCCAGATAATCCTGGTGATCCGGCTCGGCCTCCCAGAAATCGCCAACCGGCTCGACCTCGGTGACCACCTTGCCATCCCATAGCCCGGAGGCATCCACATCGGCGATCGTATCCTCGGCGACGCGCTTCTGCTCCTCGTCGACATAATAGATGCCCGACCGATAGGAGAGACCACGATCATTGCCCTGGCGGTTCTTCGTCGTCGGATCGTGGATCTGGAAGAAGAATTCCAGAATGCTCCTGTAGCTCGTCACCGCCGGGTCGAACATGATCTCGATCCCCTCGGCATGCGTGCCGTGATTGCGATACGTGGCGTTCGGAATATCGCCGCCGGTGTAGCCCACACGAGTCGAGACGATGCCGGGCCTCTTGCGGATGAGATCCTGCATGCCCCAGAAACATCCGCCTGCGAGAACAGCGCGCTGATGCATGTTAAGCCTCCTCTACCTGATTGAGATAATCACCGTATCCCTCGGACTCCATCTCGTCGCGCGGGATGAAGCGAAGGGACGCTGAGTTGATGCAGTAGCGCAGACCGCCGCGGTCGGAAGGACCGTCCGGGAACACGTGGCCGAGATGGCTGTCGGCGTGTACCGACCTGACCTCCGTCCGGACCATGCCGTGTGCGCTGTCCCGCACCTCGTTCACGTTTGCCGGAACGATCGGCTTGGTGAAGCTGGGCCAGCCAGTACCCGAATCGAACTTGTCCGTTGAAGCGAACAGCGGCTCTCCCGACACTATGTCGACGTAGATGCCAGGCTCCTTGTTGTCGTTGTGCTCACCGGTGAAGGGCCTTTCGGTGCCCGACTCCTGGGTGATCCGGCGTTGCTCGGGGGTAAGGCGGTCAACTGCTGCCTGTGACCTCTCAAACTTCATGATAGTCTCCAATACTTAATCTAGAGAGCTGGACACACTGTCATTTATCTTTTCAGTCATTGCGCCGAGTATCGCAGTGCACCTCAGATTTATCCAATACGCTGTGCGTATAGTTTCCATAGCGCTGAAGCTCTTCACGTAGTGATTCAGTTCCACTCGTACCGGGCTGCCAGCTGTGCGATGTTCCGTATCTCGACCGTTGCCGTAGAGCCGGATACTGTCGCGATCACGACTTCGCGCTCCAAGACAAATCCGTCGATCGGCCGAGTGACGAGGCCTTGCACGGTCGGCGATCGTTCCGGAAGAATGCATATGGCGTGGCCGTCAGCGACGACCCGTTGCACCCAGTCCTCGCGATCTGATCGAAAGCGAGGTCGCATGAGCAAGTCCCGTCGCGCGAAGTGATCGAGGATCCGATCGCGAAACTCGCATTTCAGGCGATCGACGAAAGGAAACTCGAGCAGGTCTTCGCCGCGCACGATCTCGTTGGCAGCCAAGGGATGGTTTGCAGAACAGCCGAGCACGAAGCGCTCCCGAAATAGAGGATGCACATCCAGCTTGCGTTCCGGTCTTGTTTCACGCGGCATGATGCACGCGTGGTATTTTCCTGAAAGCACCTCCGATGTGTCCTCGTTCGACTGGAGCGAGTGCAGCTTGATTTCGATGGATGGCATCTCCGCCAATGCGCTCTCGAAGAATGCCGTAAATTCCTTTGGTCCGACGGTGGGCGCGACGGCGACATCCAGCACGCGGTGCCCCCCCATCGCCCAGTGCTCCGAGTGATTGCGAACGCTCTTCATCGCGACCACCATGCGCCGGAATTCTGCCTCAACGTCATGGCCAAGGCCAGTCAGGCGGCTGTTCTTCCCGTCGCGATAGATCAGCGGCCCGCCAAGCTCATCTTCCAAGCGGCGGATCGCGCGGGTCAGACTTGGCTGTGACACACCGCTCAAGCGAGCGGCCGCTGTGAAATTCAGCGTCTCGGCCAAGTTGATGAAATAGCTGACTTGATTGAGTTCCATAGTCCTTTGGCCCATGCGCCTGACTGATGCCTCTTCCGTGAGATCGCCTTTGGAAAGCAGGTCGCAGAAGTATGCTTGGCGCATATAATCATCACATAGGGGCTTGTCTATATGCGCCAGACATATAAATGATACCCTGAGATGACGATTACCGGTTGGCGGTGCGCTCCGCTCCGTCGAAGGTTCGAGAGCGCCACCGCCAAGCCGCGTGCCGGGGGTTTGATGGACATGGCAGAAAAATCATTCACGTTTGTCAGGGGGGCTGGCTCTCCGCTTTCCGGGCGCCTCGAACCGCCGGAAGGGACGCCGCGGGGCTGGGCGATCTTCGCCCACTGCTTCACCTGCGGGAAAGACAGTCGCGCCGCTGTTTACATCTCGCGCGCGCTGTCGCGTGCGGGCATCGGGGTCTTGAGGTTCGATTTCGCCCCACATTCTCCAAGTAAGTCGCTGATTTCGCTGTCGTAATCGTGATATTTCGCATATAAATCATGGCGTTGACGGCTGCGAGGGGCGCGTTTCATGGATCACCTGGAGGGTGCGGGCTTGGCGCGGGGAGATCGGGTTGATTTCGACCGCCGTGTGCGTCTGGAGTTCCGTGGTGCGCAGATCAGTTCAGACGGTGGCCTGCTGGTGATGCGCGAGCTTGATGACGTGCTCGGCCTGTCCAATCTGGCGTCGGAGGCGCTGCGAGACAGCCGCACCGGGAAGAACACGCTCCATCGGCTTGACGGATTGTTCCGGCAATCGGTGTTCGGACGACTGGCCGGATACGAGGATGTGAACGATGCCGACCGCTTGGCCCTCGATCCCGTGATGCGTCAGGTCGTTGGCGGCAGGGCCGTCGAGGCGCAAGCTGCTTCGGCATCGCAGATGGGACGGTTCGAGACCGAGACGCTGGCTCTGGCCGCGAACCGGGCGGCGCTGGCCGATCTGAACGGCCAATGGATCGACCGGTTTCATGACCGCAACGGGTTGAAATACATCGTGCTGGACATGGACAGCTCGGTCAGCCCCACCCACGGCGATCAGGAAGGTGCTGCCTGGAACGGGCATTTCGACTGCACCTGCTATCACCCCATCTTCTTGTTCAACCAGTTTGGCATGCTGGAGCGCTGCGCCCTGCGTAACGGCAATGTCCACAGCGCCGATGGCTGGCGGGATGTCCTTGATCCCGTCATTGCCCGATATGCTGGCCGCGACCTTGGTGGACGCTTCTTCCGGGCCGACGCTGCCTACGCGATCCCCGCGATCTATATGCGGCTGGAAGAAGCCAGGTTCTTCTACGCCATCCGTCTGCCCGCCAACGCCGTCTTGCGCGAGAAGATCGCGCATCGGCTGACACGGCCCGTGGGACGGCCTTCGCTGACCAAGGTCAAACGGTTCTTCGAGGACTTCGAGTATCAGGCGGCGTCCTGGGACAAGCCGCGCCGCGTCATCGCCAAGATCGAATGGCATCCGGGCGAGCTGTTCCCCAAAGTCGGCTTCATCGTCACCAACCTGCCGATGGAGCCAGACTGGGTGGTGAGGTTCTACAACCAGCGCGGCACCGCAGAGCAGCACATCAAGGAAGGCAAATATGCCTTTCGCTGGACGCGGCTGTCATGCCGGAAGTTCCGGCACAACGAGGTGCGGCTGCAACTGCACGCGCTGGCCTACAACCTGGCAACCTTCCTGCGCTGCATCGAACTGCCCGAGGCCATGGCGGACTGGTCGTTGACCAGCCTGCAACTCAAGCTGATCAAGATCGGCGCCCGCGTCGTCCGCCACGCCCGCGCCATTACCTTCCAGTTGGCCGAGGTCGCCGTCACCGGCCCGATGGTGCGGGCCGTCCTTGCCGCCATCCGCCGTCTTCGAACGCCTCCGTCATGCGCATGACCACGATCCATGCCCAAGCTGAACGAAAGCGGCAGGACAGGTCCGTCTGCCGCGCGGAAAAGCGGCTCTGCCGGGCCAGAATGCTGCGGGTTCGAGGCTTGATCCACCCGACTTCGGCCGTTTGCGCGACGACAGACACCGCTCGGGGCGAAAAACGCTTGCCCAGCGAGCAAAATCAGGCGATCTTGAAGTCAAGCGGC
>LOEX01000078.1 GCA_001516125.1 Sphingomonadales bacterium BRH_c42 | reverse complement strand
CTGGCGCATCGACGGCCAGCGACAGCATGGTAGAGAGCAGCACCATGGCCAGCAGCAGCATTCCGAAGGGCGCCCACCAGCGCGTCGGCTCCGCGTTCTCGTCGTCCTCATAGCCGCGCCACAGCTTGCGCGCGGTGACATAGAGCAGTGGCAGCAGCAGCAGGCCGGAAAAGCCGAACACCAGCAGCACCCGCTCGGCCGCCCAGGCGCCGGGCGCGCCCATCCAGTTGGCGATCTCGTCTGATGATGCCGCGGTCGAGCCGCTGGGGTCGGTCTGGGCATAGCTTGCCAGCGCCAGCGCGAGGAAGGCCAGCAGCGCGAACGAACCCGCCGCACCGCCGATTTGCGCGGCACGCCGCATCGAACGCCGCCACGCAGCGCGCCAGTCGGCACCGCCGGTCTTGCTCGTTACGCGGGTTGCCATCGCCTTGCCTCCTGTCGGAACACACCATGAATCCTTGGAGAGTCGCGGTCAAGCGCGGTGCGGTAAAGCGTGGGGCTCAGGAAAACCCGTCGATCGCCGCCCAGCGCGGCCAGTCGAGGTCTCTTGCACGCTCTACATTCATCCCGCCGAGCGCGATCACCGGCATTTGCGCCTGCGCGGCGAGTTCGCGGAAGCGCAGCGGGTCGAGCGGCTTGGCGTCGGGATGCGAGGCGGTGGCGAATACGGGAGAGATCAGCACCGCATCGGCGCGGCAGCGATTGGCCGCGGCCACTTCGCCGGCATCGTGCGCGGTGGCGAGCCGCAACAGCCCGGTGCGCTTCTCCAGCAGAGCTGGCGGGCCATAGACACCGTCCGCGCCCCACTCGGCGGCCAGTTCGGCGTCGCCCGAGAGCACGACAAGATGATCGCGCGCACGGGCGAGAGCCGCCAAGGCATCGAACCGCTTGCGGCGCAGTGCGTCTGCCAGGTGATAGTGCCGGAACACGAACCCGCTGCGCCTGGGCAGGCCTGCCAGCGCCGCCTCGAGCCTCGCGTCGTTGCGCTGGTCCGAGAGCAGCCAAAGCAGCGGGAGGGTCTGGTCATGGGGCACGCACACGCTATAGCCGCTCGCGATGGAAAGCCCAGCCACTACCCCGCTAGAAGACGTGCGCGCGCGCATCGCTGCGACCTGCAAGTACGCGCGCCGCGCGAGCGAAGACGTGACGCTGATCGCGGTCAGCAAGACGCATCCGGCTGAGGCGATCCTGCCGCTGATCGAACAGGGTCAGCGCGTGTTCGGCGAAAACCGGGTGCAGGAGGCGCAGGCGAAATGGCCTGCGCTGCGCGAGCGTTATCTTGATGTGGAACTGCACCTGATCGGCCAGCTGCAATCGAACAAGGCGGCAGAGGCGGTGGCGCTGTTCGACTGCATCCATTCGCTCGACCGCCCCAGCCTCGTCGCCGCACTGGCGCGCGCGATGGAGCAGAGGGGCAGGCAGGTGCCTTGCTTCATTCAGGTCAATATCGGGGGTGAGCCGCAAAAGGCCGGCTGCGCGATTGCCGATCTGCCTGCGCTCCTGGCCGAGGCGCGGCAGGCGGACATTCCCGTCGCCGGGCTGATGTGCATTCCCCCTGCCGGTATCGAGCCCGCCCCGTTTTTCGCGCTGCTGGCCAAGCTGGCGGCGGATAACGGCCTTTCCGGCCTCAGCATGGGGATGAGCGGCGATTTCGAGACGGCGGTGATGCTGGGGGCGACGCACGTGCGGGTGGGCAGCGCACTGTTCGGGGAGCGTCTTTGATTCGCTTCAAGCGCCAGCGGCTGCGTCCGCAGCCTTGGCTATCCTCGCTACTGGTCGGCAAGCCGACATTCGCTGCGGGCGGGCGTTCGCCCTTGCGGCCCTACGGGCCGTAAGTAGGGCTTGGCCGCAGGCCATAAAAAAAGGGGCGCCCGATGCGGGGCGCCCCTTCGTTTTCACGTTCGATCAGAAATCGAAGGTTGCCTCGACTCCGACCTGCCTGCCCTTACTCAGCGGCGAGAAAGTACCTGCCGCCGGGAATGGGTCGAACGGGCGATTCACCCCGTTTGACAATGGCCCCCCGAAGGGCACCTGTGTATCGCCTCCGGCTTGAACCTGATCGAGAAGGTTCTTGCCATAGACCGACAGACTCAACCCGTTGATCGGCGTATTCCATGTAATATTGGCCTCAAGGTTGCTCGCATCCTGTATCCAGCCAAAGTTACTGTCAGTATAGGCAAACTCATCTCGATATTGGAAATTAACTCGCGTCAGTATCTCACTCTCTCCCAAATCCCACTCGTGGATCACTCCCATGCCCCAAGTCACGTCAGGCACGCGCGGAAGCGCCAACGCCAGGTCGGTATCGCTGACTACACCATCTCCTGAAATGTCGAACAGGATCTCGTCATATTCTGCATCAATCAGACCGATATTTGCAGTGATAACTAGGTTCGGCGAAACGCGCATTCGCGCTTCGGCCTCGACCCCCTTGATCGTCGCGTCAGCGGTATTGAGAATGAACTGCGAAACACCTGCTGTGGGCGAGCTCTGGTTCACTTCACGCTGCATGTTGTTCACCTTGGTCACATATGCCGCCACGTTCAACGTGAAGCTGCTATCCAAGGTCTGGAACTTGCCGCCCAACTCGTAATTGTCGACCTTTTCCTCGTCGAAAAAGAAATTGCCGCCAGTGGCCGGGACCACGGTAGTTTCGAATACCTGCGCATTCGTTATGCGGAAATTGTATCCACCGCTGCGGTAACCCCGGGTCCAGTGGGTATAGATTTGACCAGATTCGAATTCGTATTGCAGGCCCACCTTTGGCGACAAATTAGACCAGCTGTTCTTGTCTTCAAACCCGTTGTTTTCGATGCCGGTAGAAAATGGAACCGGATTGGTTCCAGTAGTCGGGCAAGTGCCCTGGACCACGGAACAGGGGGTCAGGCGAGGACGGACATAGGTCACGCCAGCGTCCTTTTCCTCGCGGCTCCAGCGGACTCCGGCGATTACGGACAGCGCATCGGTCAGGTGGAATTGACCGTTGACAAAAACGCCGAGCACCTGGTGATCCTGCCTGCCGCCGCCGAAAAAGCCCAGCGGTGTAACGGTTGGGAGATTGCGCACCTCGGTATATGCTATGTCCTGATCGAACCAGAAACCGCCGACTGTAAGGTCGAACGCGGCCGTTGACACGGCATAACGCAGTTCGTTCGAGAACTGCTCCTGCTCGGTTTCGGTGTTCGAATGGAAGAGTGTGAGCGAGGTGGAGTCGATATCGCCATCCGTGGTCGCCGAATAGCTGCGATAGCCGAAGATGTTGGTCAGTGTGCCGGGGCCGATGTCGAGTTCGGTCGTGATCGATCCGGTCCAGATCTCATTGTCGTAGTTGCCAGGGTTATTGATCGAGAAATCAAAGCTGTTGCGATCAAAAATACCTCGATTCTGCGCGCTAGGTCCGTCACCATCGCTGGTAAAATAATCTAGTTTGCCTCGAATCATTAGGTCGCTAAAGCGACCTTCCAGCGCGCCGCGCAGGATCTTGGTATCCGCCTCGCCGTGGTTCGAACCATCGAACAGATTGGTGAAGTAGCCATCGTCCTTGTTATAATAGGCACCCAACTTGAAAAGGAGCGTGTCTTCCACGATCGGACCCGACACAACGCCAGAAACGGTATAATTGGCGCTGCCTCGACCGCCGTCAACAAAGGGTCCATCAACCGCTGCACGGAACTTGCCGCTAAAATAATTTGTCGGGTTGCCAGTGTTGATCAGCACTGCGCCGCCGGTCACGTTCCGACCGAACAGCACACCTTGCGGCCCGCGCAGGATCTCGACGCTGTCAATATCGAACAGGTCGAATACGACACCTCCATTGAAGCCGAGATAGACGCCATCGACGAAGACGCCCACCGTCGGGTCGATCGAGGGGATGGAACTGTTGATGCCAAGTCCACGAATCGAAAAATTAGCCGTGCCGCGGCTGGTCCCAATCTGGTCGAGCGATACATTGGGGGCGCTGTATGTCAGCGACTGGATGTCGCGAACTTTGAGCGCCTCAAGGCTGGCCGCATTGAATGCCGTAACAGCAATCGGGACGTCCTGCACATTCTCGGCATTTTGCGTTTTTGTGCCCGTCACGACGATGACGTTTAGCGCGTCGAGCGTGCTGAGGTCCTCGTCGCCCTGATCCTGCGCGGCGCCTGCGCTGTCCTGCGCCATTGCAGCCGGTGCGGCCAAGGCCATGCCTGCGCCGAGCATCGCGAGCGCGGTAAGCGAACTGAACCTGTTGATCATGTCTGTCTCCTCTCCTGAATTTTTTTGCGATCTTATACCGTCAGTATCGGATTGCAACGGGCCTCCCCGTTTTGGCGGATGCGAACCCGCCTGTGGTCGCCGTTCTTGTAGCACCTGTTGCATTCATGCCTCTTCCAGTTGTTTCTGCAACCGGTCGCCCGCGGCATCGAGCAGCGCCTTCTCGATCGCCGCCAGCCGGTGCCGGGGGGTCACCTTGGCACCGGTCAGGTCGGTGACGTAGAAGGTATCCGCCGCCCGCTCACCGTAATTGGTGACGTGTGCCGACTGCACCACCAGCTTGCTCTCGAACATGGCCCGTGCCAGCCGGTTGAGCAGCGCCGGGCGGTCGCGCGCGTTGACCTCGATCACGGTGAAGCGGCCGGAAGCATTGTTGTCGAAGGTTACGCGCGGGGCGACTTCGAAGGCCTCGGCACGGCTGTGCGCCAACGGACGCCTGGCCAGCTTGGGCACCAGTTTGATGCGGCCCACCAGCGCGTCCTCGATCGATTTCTTGAGCCGGTCGAGCTGGGCTTCCTCCCGGAAGGGGCTGCCCAGCGGGTCCTGCACCAGGAAATTGTCCACTGCCCAGCCGTTGCGCGTGGTGTGGATGCGCGCATCGATGATGTTCGCTCCCGCCAGGTGGATGCCGCCCGCGATGCGGTAGAACAGGCCCGGGTGATCGGCCGCGATCACGCTCACCAGCGTGGCTCCGCGGGCCTCGTAGTAATGGCAGCGGATCGAAAGCCGGTCCCCGGCCTCGAGCGTCTGTTCGAACTGCGGCAGGTTGAGCGCGATCACGTCATCGGGTTCGGCAATCCAGTATGCGTCGTCGAACTGTGCGCCTGCTTCGCTCGGCGCGTCTGCGTCCCTGCCCAGCAGTTCTGCCACGCCGTGCTGCTTGGCCTCGATGCGCTGCTTGCGGCCATGGCGCATGTGGCCAAGGCGCAGGCGCTCGTGCGCCGCGTCATAGAGTTCGCCCAGAAGCTGGCGTTTCCAGCTGTTCCACGTCCCCGGCCCAACCGCGCGAATGTCCACCGCGGTCAGGATCAACAGGTGTTGCAGTCGCTCGAGGCTCTGCACCTCGGTCACGAAATCCTCGATCGTCTTGGGATCGGTCAGGTCGCGCTTGAACGCGGTCGCGCTCATCAGCAGGTGCTGGCGCACCAGCCACGCGACCAGCTGCGTCTCGTTCTCGTCAAGCCCCAGACGCGGGCACAGCTCGAGCGCCACCTCGGCCCCCAGCACCGAATGATCGCCGCCGCGCCCCTTGGCGATATCGTGCAGCAGCACCGCGACATATTGCGCGCGCCGCGATCCGACCTGGTGAATCAGGCGGGTCGAGCGCGGATGGTCCTCTTTCAGCTCGCCCTTTTCGATCCGGTTGAGCAGCCCGATCGCACGGATCGTATGCTCGTCGACCGTGTAATGATGATACATGTCGAACTGCATCTGCGCATTGACCCGGCCGAAGTCGGGCACGAAGCGACCGAACACGCCCGTCTCGTTCATCCAGCGCAGCACCATTTCGGAATCGTTGCGACCACACAGGAGGTCGAGGAAGATCGCATTGGCCCTGGGATCGCCCCGCACCCCGGCCTTGATCAGGCCCGCGTCGCGGCTTGCCCGGCGCATCGTTTCGGGATGGATCTCGAGGCCTTCGGATTCGGCCAATTGGAAGATTTCGACAAGCCGTACCGGATCGCCCTTGAACCAGTCGTCCGACGGCGCGGCGATCCGCCCGCCGAAGACCTGATAACCCTTGAGCACCCGCGCCTTCTGCCGCCATCCGGCAAAGAACCCGCGCCGCGTGCGCTTGCGCGCGAAATCCTCGTCGATATGCGAGAGGAACACGCCGGTCAGGCTGCCGACCCGGGTTGCTTGCAGGAAATAGTACTGCATGAACCGCTCGACCGCGCTCTGCCCCGGGCGATCGGCAAAGTTCATGCGTTCGGCAATGCGGCGCTGGAGGTCGAATGTCAGCCGGTCCTCGGCCCGGCCCGTCAGCATATGCATGTGGCTTCTGACGGCCAGCAGAAACCCCTCGGCGCGGCGGAACCCGCGATATTCGGCTGCCGTCAGCAGCCCGACATCGACCAGTTGCGCGGCATTGCGCACGCGGTGGATGTACTTGCCGATCCAGTAGAGCGTCTGAAGGTCGCGCAGGCCCCCTTTGCCATCCTTGACATTGGGTTCGACCACATAGCGGCTGTCGCCCATGCGCTTGTGCCGCTGGTTGCGTTCCTCCAGCTTCTGGCTGACGAACCGCTGCTCGCTGCCACTGACCACGTCGCGCCAGAACCGGTCGCGCACTTCCTCGTAGAGCTGCTGATCGCCCCAGACATAGCGCCCTTCGAGCAGCGCGGTGCAGATCGTCAGGTCTTCGCCGGCCATTCGTATGGTGTCATCGATGGTGCGGCTCGAATGGCCGACCTTGAGCCCCAGGTCCCACAGGAAATAGAGCATGGCCTCGATCACCTGCTCGCACCATGGGGCGCGGCGGATGGGCGTGATGAAGGCAATGTCGACATCCGAATGCGGGCACATCTCGGCGCGGCCATATCCGCCGACCGCGACCACGGTGAGGCGTTCGGCGGCGCTGCGATTGCCGACCGGATAGACATGGACGATGACATGATCGTGGATCACGCGGACCAGTTGATCCATCAGGAAGGCGTGCCCATGGACGCAGGCATGGCCCGCCGAAGGCGTTTCCTCCAGCCGCCGCGCCAGCTCCGCACGCCCATGCTCGAGCGCCTCGCGCAGCGCGGCGACGATTGCCCCGCGGGCCTTCTCACCATCGGTGAGGGCCAGCCGGTCGATCGTTTCGGCCAGTTTGCGCCGGTCGATGACGGCGCGCTGATTGGGGATGCGTGGTCCGCTCAAGGTGACGGTTTTGCCTTCAGACGCTCAAGGCCGTATCGACATTCACCGCAAGAGCCGTGGTGGCTCGTTTGCGGGATGAAATGCGAGGAGAACCGCGAAATGCGGGGTAGATGCCCCGGATGAGCGGTTCGACGATGCAGTTCACCCGCAAACGGCCACCGCTATGCGGCTTGGCCGGAATTGCCCAGGGCTTTGTCGCTCGCTCGGCCAATAGCACCACTATTCTCCTTCGCTCACTCCGTGCCCTGAACAATTCCGGCTCAAGCCACGGCCATGCGGTGATCGTCGATACGGCCTAGTCCGCATAGCGTGCGCGCACGGCCCGCTTGTCGATCTTCTGCGTACCCAGCCGCGGCAACGTGCTGTCGGACTGCCAGATGTTTTGCACCAGCGGCACCTTGAACGGCGCAATCCTCGACAGCAGAAAATCGCGCAGTTCGCCCGGCGTCAGCACGGTGCCGGGCTTGAGATGATAGACCGCCGCCGGAACCTCGCCAAACCGTTCGTCGGGCAGCCCGAATACCGAACATTCGGTCACCGCTTCGTGTCCGTAGATCGCGTCTTCGACCTCGATGCACGAGATGTTCTCGCCGCCGCGAATGATGATGTCCTTCTTTCTGTCGACGATGAAGAGATAGCCGTCCTCGTCGAGGTAGCCCAGATCGCCGGTACGGAAGAACCCGTCGCGGGTGAATGCCTGATCCGTCGCCTCGTCGTTGTTCCAGTAGCCACGGAAATTCGCCACGGTGCGGATGCAGATCTCATCGACTTCGCCCTGCGCACGCGGCCTGCCGTCATTGTCGAGGATCTGCAGGTCGACCAGCGGGCGGCTGGCGCGGCCGGTCGATCCGGGCTTGGCCAGGTAGTTCTCGTTGAAATTGCCGCAGCCCACCGCGTTGGTTTCGGTAAGGCCATAGCCAAGCAGGGGAAAGCCTTCGGGAAATGCCTGCCTGATCTTGGTGACATGATCGACCGGGCGCGGCGCACCGCCCGCGGCAAAGCTCTTGCAGGCAGAAAGATCGTATTTGTCCCTGTCAGGGTGCGTTGCCATTTCGTAGCTCATCAACGGCACGCCGACGAAGTAGGTTACCTTTTCCTTTTCCATGAGTCGCAGCGCTTCGAGCGCATCCCACTTGGGCATCAGTACCAGCTTGCGGGCGATGCCGAAGCTTTGCAGGAACAACGGCACCTCACCCGTCACATGGAACAGCGGCACCGCTACCAGCGCGCTGGGCTGATCGGCGCTGGCTTCGCCCCGGCGCTCGAGCAGGGTCTTGGCCATGACGCTCTGCGCGATGTAGTTCATGATCGCCTGCACGACCCCGCGATGATCGGACCACGCGCCTTTCGACTGGCCGGTCGAACCCGAGGTGTAGAGGATGGTGGCGAGATCGTCGGGGCCGAGCTGCCCCAGCATCGCCGTGGCGGTATCGCCTTCGCCCCATACGCTGGCCAGCCCTTGCTGCGGGTCGCAATCGTGTTCGATCAGCACGATCTTTGCCGAATGGTCGGTCCCCTCCAGCCGCCGGGCGCGGCCCGCGTCGGCCAGCACCAGGTTGCATTCGGCCAGGCGCACGCCAAAGGCCAGTTCATCGCCAGACCAGAAGCCGTTGAGCAGGGTCGCGCAGCCGCCCGCCATGATGATCCCCATATAGGCAATCATCCAGCTTGCGGAATTGCGCGCGGCGATCCCCACCCGGTCGCCCTTCCCGATGCCGTGTTGCTGTGCCAGCCCGGCCGCGACGTGCGTTGCCGCTTGCCAACATTCGCCAAATGTCAGGCGGCACTCGCCATCTACCAGAAAGGTCGCATCGCGGTGCTCGTTGCAGAAATACGCGAAATAGTGCGCCAGACTGGGCGGGGCGTTCAGGAATGAGGGCAATTCGACGTCAAAGCGCTGAAAGGGGGTGGTTGCGAAGGTCTGTCCCGGCTGTGTCAACTCGCCGATGATTGTGTCCAGGGCCTTGTCCAGCTCTGTGGGCATGCGTTTTCCTCTCCCATCAAATACTTGTTTTGCAGTGACCGGGAAGGCCCTGCTCACGGTTTGATGCAAACGCAGACTTCCCCCAGAACGCCTGCTATGCCAAAAGCCGTGCACACTATTGCCGTGCGCGGCCTTTCCAATCCTTTAGGGGGTTCACCACTTGCTGTCACTACTCGCTGCAACCGGGGGCTCAGACCCGATTCTATGGTCGGAACTGGGCATGCGCCCCTATCTGTTTGAGATCGGTTCGTTCCAGCTGCGCTTCTATTCGCTGGCCTATCTGATCGGGGTGATCTTCGCCTATTGGCACCTCTCGAAGATGATCAAGGCACCGGGCGCACCCATGGCGCAGCGCCATGCCGACGATCTGTTCTTTTACTGCACACTGGGTGTTATTTTGGGCGGGCGGCTGGGATACGCGCTGTTCTATCAGCCAGCGCTGTTCACCACGTTCGATGGTGAGGGCTTCGTCAGCTGGAACCTCCTGCGGCTGTGGGACGGCGGGATGAGCTTCCACGGCGGCGTGCTGGGCGTGCTGGCGGCGATCACCTGGGTTTCGCGGCGCGGGCAGCTCTCCTTCCTGCGCGTCTGCGATTACATCGCGGTCAACGTGCCGATGGGGATGCTGCTGGGGCGGCTCGCCAATTTCAACAATGGCGAGCTGTGGGGCCGGGTGAGCGATGTCTCATGGGCGATGGTGTTTCCCGGCGGGGGCGATCTGCCGCGCCATCCCAGCCAGCTTTACCAGGCAGGGCTGGAAGGCGCGCTGCTGCTGGTCGTGATGCTGCTGCTGTTCTGGAAAACGCGCGCACGCTATCGCCCGGGCCTGTTGGTCGGCGTGTTCACGCTGGGCATTGCGCTGGCCCGCTTCATCAACGAATTCTTCCGCGAACCGGATGCGCAACTGGCCGAGTTCGCACGAGAGACCGGGCTTTCGATGGGCCAGTGGCTTTCGATACCGCTGATCCTGGTGGGTCTGGCGGTGACCGTGTACGCAGGCTTGCGTAAATCCTCGGGCACAGGTGCGGGCAAGCCGGCAGACGTATGAGCGATGAGCCTCGCGGCGCGCTGGCAGAGCGTTTCCGCCGGTTGATCCGCCAGACGGGGCCGATCTCGCTCGCGCGCTATATGGGCGAGAGCAACGCGCATTATTACAACACGCGCGATCCGCTGGGCGCCAGTTCGCGCGAAGATGCCGGAGACTTCATCACCGCGCCCGAGGTGAGCCAGATCTTCGGCGAGCTGATCGGCGTGTGGCTGGCGGATATCTGGACCCGCGCGGGCAGGCCCGATCCAGTCCATTATGTCGAACTTGGCCCCGGTCGCGGAACGTTGGCGGTTGACGCATTGCGCAGCGCAGCGCGCTTCGGGCTGAGGCCGCAGGTCCATTTCGTCGAAGGATCGCAGGCGCTGCGGCGGGTGCAGCAGCAGGCCGTGCCCGGCGCTGTGCACCACCACGATCTGTCGGGCCTGCCCGGCGATGGCCCGATCCTGTTCGCCGCCAACGAGTTTTTCGATGCGTTGCCTATCCGCCAGCTGGTGCGCACCGGGGATGGCTGGCGCGAACGGATGGTCGGGCTTGATCGCGATGATCTGGTCTATGTGTCCGGCGCGCAGCCGATGGATGCGGCGCTGCCCGCCGAATTGCGCGATGCGGCCGAAGGCACCGTGATCGAAACCTGCCCCGCCGCTGCCGCGATTAT
>LOEX01000077.1 GCA_001516125.1 Sphingomonadales bacterium BRH_c42 | reverse complement strand
GGGCGCGGCGCGTCAGAGCGCAGCATGAGCCCTCCTTCAATACCGGGCAAGGCGACCGCGCCGAGAGTCGCCACACCATCGACCGCCAGGCCTACATGCACCGCCCAGTCACTGCGCCAGCCTTCGCCATTGGACTCGGCATATTCGCGCGTTCCGTCGAGCGGATCGACGATCCACACGCGCGACTTGGCTAGCCGCGCGGTATCGTCCTTTTCCTCTTCGGAGAGCAGGCCATCCTCGGGGCGGGTATTGCGCAGCGCATCGCATAGCAGTGCATTGGCGGCGCGGTCGCCTTCGCTGCCCAGCGCCTTGCCTGCGAAGCTCCCCGAGGCGCGCACAGCGAGCAGGATGCGCCCCGCTTCTGCCGCCAGCCCCGCTGCGAGTTCGGCGTCGGTCGCAGAGCCCGGTTCGGCCAGGATCATTTGAGCGGCAAGATCTGGCGGATGATGTGATCGGCAGCCTCTTCCACCGTCATCTCAACGGTATTGACGCGAATTTCCGCCGCTTCTGGCTCTTCATAGGGGCTGTCGATGCCGGTGAAGTTCTTGAGCTGCCCCTCGCGCGCCTTCTTGTAGAGCCCCTTGACATCGCGCGCTTCGGCCACGCTGAGCGGGGTATCGACGAAAATCTCGATGAACTCGCCTTCGGGCATCATCTCGCGCACCAGCCGCCGTTCGGCACGGAACGGGCTGATGAACGCGGTGAGGACGATCAACCCCGCATCCGCCATCAGCCGCGCCACTTCGCCGATGCGGCGGATATTCTCGATCCGGTCCGCCTCGGTAAAGCCAAGGTCGCGGTTGAGCCCGTGGCGAACATTGTCGCCGTCGAGCAGGAACGTATGGCGGTTCATCAGGTTGAGCCGCTTTTCAACCTCGTTGGCGATGGTCGATTTGCCCGATCCCGAAAGGCCGGTGAACCACAGCACGCGCGGTTTCTGGTTCTTGAGCGCGGCGTGATCCTCGCGCGTGATCGAAGTGGGCTGCCAATGGACATTCTCCGCCCGGCGCAGGCTGAAATGGATCATCCCCGCGCCGACGGTGGCATTGGTGAACTTGTCGATCAGGATGAAGCCGCCCAGCTGGCGGCTGGTGCCATAGGCTTCGAACACGATCGGCTTGTCGGTGCGCAGTTCGGCCACGCCGATGCCGTTGAGTTCGAGCGTCTTGGCGGCGAGGTGTTCGAAGCTGTTGACGCAGATCTCGTATTTGGGCTCCGCCACACTGGCGGTGACGGTCTGCGTCCCCAGCTTGAGCCAATAGCCCCGGCCCGGCTTCAACGCCTCGTCGCTCATCCACACGATCGTGACTTCGAACTGGTCGGAAACCTGCGGCGGATCATCGGCCGCAGCGATCATGTCGCCGCGCGAACAATCGATCTCGTCGGCCAGCGTCAGCGTGACCGACTGGCCCGCCACCGCTTCGCCCAGATCGCCATTGAAGGTCACGATCGAGGCGACGGTGCTGGTCTTGCCCGCAGGGACGACACGCACCTTGTCACCCGGTTTTACGCTGCCGTCGGTAATGAGCCCGGCAAAGCCGCGAAAATCGAGGTTGGGCCGGTTGACCCATTGCACCGGCATGCGGAAGCTGCGCGCCTGCGCTGCGGTGCCCGCCAGCTCGACCGTTTCGAGGTGGTGGATCAGGCTGGGGCCGGAATACCATGGGGTCTGGGCGGAGGGCGCATCGGTAATGTTGTCGCCCTTGAAGCCCGAAATCGGGATGGCGGTGAAGCTCTCGATGCCGATCTCTGCGGCAAACGCGCGGTAATCGGCCACAATCCGCTCGAACGCGCCCTGGTCGTAATCGACCAGGTCCATCTTGTTCACCGCCAGCACCAGATGGCGGATGCCCAGCAGATGCGCGATGTAGCTGTGCCGCCGCGTCTGCACCAGCACACCCTTGCGCGCATCGACCAGGATCACCGCCAGATCGGCGGTCGAGGCGCCGGTCACCATGTTGCGCGTGTATTGTTCGTGCCCCGGGCAATCGGCGACGATGAACTTGCGTTTTTCGGTCGCGAAAAAGCGATAGGCGACATCGATGGTGATGCCCTGCTCGCGTTCGGCGGCAAGCCCATCGACCAGCAGAGCGAAATCGATTTCCTGCCCCTGTGTGCCGACTTTCTTGCTGTCGCTTTCGAGCGCGGCGAGCTGATCCTCGAAGATCATCTTCGAATCGTAGAGCAGCCGCCCGATCAGCGTCGACTTACCATCATCCACGCTGCCGCAGGTGATGAAGCGCAGCAGCTGCTTGTTCTGGTGCGTTTCGAGATAGGCCTCGATATCCTCGGCGATCAGCGCATCGGCCTGGTAGGTGGGGTGGCGGGAAGCGTCAGCCATCAGAAGTATCCCTCCTGCTTCTTCTTCTCCATGCCCGCGCCGCCGGCATCCTTGTCGATCACGCGGCCCTGCCGCTCGCTGGTGGAGGTGAGCAGCGTTTCCTGCACCACATCGGCCAGCGTCTTCGCCTCGCTCGCCACTGCGCCGGTCAGCGGCCAGCACCCCAGCGTGCGGAAGCGCACCGGGCGCATGGTGATCTGGGGCCGTTTGCCCAGCACCTGCTCCAGCCGGTCGATATCGTCGGCCATGAACAGCCCCCCCTCCCACTCATAGGTCGGGCGTTCCTCGGCGAAATAGAGCGGCACGATCTCGATATTTTCGGCCATGATGTATTGCCAGATGTCGAGTTCGGTCCAGTTGCTCAGGGGAAACACTCGGATGCTCTCGCCCTTGGCCTTGCGGGCGTTGTAGAGGTTCCACAATTCGGGGCGCTGGTTCTTGGGATCCCAGCCATGGCTGGCGCTGCGGAAGGAAAACACGCGTTCCTTGGCGCGGCTCTTTTCCTCATCGCGCCGGGCCCCGCCAAATGCCGCGTCGAAGCCGTAATGGTCGAGCGCCTGCTTCAGCCCCTGCGTCTTCCACATGTCGGTATGCAGCGATCCATGATCGAAGGGGTTGATGCCGCGTTCAGCCGCCTCTTCATTGTGCCAGACCAGCAGTTCCATCCCGCTTTCGCGCGCCATCTTTTCGCGCAGGTCGTACATCGCCTGGAATTTCCAGGTAGTATCGACGTGCAGCAAGGGGAAGGGCGGCGGCGCGGGATAGAACGCCTTGCGCGCCAGATGCAGCATCACCGCCGAATCCTTACCCACCGAATAGAGCATCACGGGCCGTTCGGCCTCGGCCACGACCTCGCGCATGATATGGATGCTTTCGGCCTCGAGCCGTTCGAGATGGGTCAGCGTGTGCATGGCGTCTTTTTGCGGGAGTATTTCGCGTGCAGACCTAGTGATGTGTGCTGCGGTGGCAAGCATAGAATTGCTTGCAGGCCGAGTAGCGTGCAGGCGGGATTGGGTTGACGCAGGCCGATGCTTCGTGGCAATTGCGCGCGCGCCGAGCAATCAGCCAGGCACGAGCGGGTATAGCTTAGTGGTAAAGCACCAGCCTTCCAAGCTGGCTATGCGGGTTCGATTCCCGCTACCCGCTCCACCGACCCCTTCCCCTATCATCCTCTTTTGTCTATAAAGTCCTTGGAAAACCGAGGGTTTTCGCTCTCAGCCGTCCACTCAAATCTCCTGATTTCCGCCTGCATCCAACGCCTGTGGGGGCCATTCGGGGTCAAATTGAGCCCGGCCTTGTGAGCATGGCCCCCAACCACGGGACCAGGAAGGACAAAGGAAGCTCGATCATGCCGCTTACAGATGTCGCCAACCGCAACGCCAAGCCGCGCGCCAGACCCTACAAGATGGGCGATTCCCATGGGCTGTTCCTGCTGGTGCAGCCCTCGGGCGGGAAACTCTGGCGCATCAAATACCGCATCCATGGGCGCGAGAAGAAGGTGGCGCTGGGCATCTATCCCGAGGTCGGTCTTGCCGAGGCGCGCAACCGGATGAGAGAGGCGCGCGAACAGCTGGCGTTTGGCCTTGACCCGGCACGCGAGAAGCAGCGCGCCAAGCTGCGCGCGCAGCTGGAGGCCAACAACACCTTCTCGGAGATTGCCAGGGAGTATTGCGTGAAGCGCAAGCGCGATGGGGCAAGAGCCTGGGCACCGGCGACCTCAAGGCGGTGCGAGTACCTCATCTCGCTTCTGTCAGGCTCGATCGGCAAGCTTCCGATCACCGATATCGAGCCGATCGACGTGCTTGAGGCGGTTCGCCGGATCGAGCGGCAGGGCAAGCATGAGAGTTCGCGGCGTACCATGCAGCTGGCAGGCGCTGTGTTCCGCTATGCTGTTGCCACCGCACGTGTGCGTTCCGATCCGACGCGCGATCTTCGCGGAGCGCTGATCGTGCCCACCGTTACTCATTACGGCGCAATCATCGATCCGGAGCGGGTGGGAGAACTGTTGCGCGCGATCGAGGGCTATGAAGGACAGCCGATTACGAGGCTGGCGATGCAGCTTGCGCCGCATGTGTTCGTTCGTCCTGGCGAGCTACGGCATGCGGAATGGGAGGAGTTCGACCTTGACGGCGCGCTATGGACCATCCCGGCGGACAAGACCAAGATGCGCAAGGATCACCGCGTGCCGCTCTCACGGCAGGCAATCGCGATCCTCGAGGATGTTTCGGCCCTGACCGGTCCCAAAGGCTATGTGTTCCCCTCGATCCGCACCCGCACGCGCCCGATGAGCGACAACACGATCAACGCCGGCCTGCGCCGCCTTGGCTACGCCAGTGACGAGATGACCGCGCACGGGTTCAGGGCGATGGCTTCGACCCTGCTCAATGAATGCGGCAAATGGCATCCCGATGCGATCGAGCGGGCGTTGGCGCATGGCGATGCCGACAAGGTCCGCGCCGCCTATCATCGCGGTGCCCACTGGGATGAGCGTGTCGAGATGATGCAGTGGTGGAGCGACTATCTCGATCAGTTGCGCGGTGGCGGCGAAGTCGTGCCTGTCAGGCGGTATGCGCGAGCATGACATGCCGCGCGCGTCTCCTTGCGCTTGCGGGGAGCGTCGTCGCCGCGCGCGACATCAATGCAGGCGTGCAAGTCACTGAACTGCTTGCTAAGGGTTAGCCAATGCGCAGCGATCCCGATCACCTTCCACCACAGAAACAGCGCGAGCTCGAACGCGTGGTCGCGATCGTGTTCGACGAGTTCGGCGATGCGCTGGCGCTGGCAAAGCACGAGTGGAAGAAGAAAGCGCGCATCCTCAAGATCATCCTCTACGGCAGCTATGCGCGCGGGACCTGGGTCGACGAGCCGCACACCGCCAAGGGCTATCAGTCCGATTATGATCTGCTGATCGTGGTCAACGACAAGCGGATAGCCGACCGGGTGGCTTATTGGCTGAAACTCGAGGAACGGCTCAACCGCGAGTTGGCGATCACCGGCACGCTGCACACGCCGGTCAACTTCATTGTCCACACGCTTCAGGAAGTGAACGACGGGCTCGCCCATGGGCGCTACTTTTTCATGGATGTGGCGAAAGACGGGATCGCGCTTTACCAGTCGGACGATAGCGAACTGCATCAACCAAAGCCCAAGACGCCCGCACAGGCGCTGGCGATGGCGCAGGAATATTTTGAGGATTGGTTGCCTAGTGCACAAGGTTTTATGCGCGGGTACGGTCACGCGGTCGACGACGGCGATCTCAAAAAGGCAGCCTTCGATCTACACCAAGCTTGCGAACGGCTGTACCATTGCGTGCTGCTGGTCTGCACCTTCTACACCCCTCACGTCCACAATCTCGGCTTCCTGCGCACGCAAGCCGAGCGCATCGATCCACGCATGACCTATGTCTGGCCGCGCGAGACGAAGCGCGACCGTGCGCGCTTCGAGAAGCTCAAGGAAGCCTATGTCAAGGCGCGCTACTCGAAGCACTATCGCATCACCAGGGAAGAGCTCGAATGGCTTGGTAGCCAGGTCGAGGAGTTGGGCCGCGTCGTGCATGAGGTGTGCTCCGAGCGGCTTGAGAAGCTGAAGCTTGACGCAGTGAAGGCTGGCTGAAGGCTTCAGATCGACAGGGCGTGCGGCAGCGTAAGTGCTCGCTCCCGACATAACTACCGACACCAGAGGGGCAGCATGTTTGCAGTTCGACTGCAGCTGCGCTGCACGCTGTTTGCAAGCCGCGCGCGGCCTCACGGTCCTTGGATTGGTAGCGCGGCGACAGCAGGTTTGAAGACTCGATTTTTGGCAGGATTCGGAGGCATTTGGAGGGGTTGGAAGCATGGCGAGATAAAAGAAGCGATGGCTGTGGTGGCTGTGTGGCGCAGAAATCCTCGGCTCCAGGCGCCATACACTTTTTTGCCCTGCTGGCACGAAGCCGCGCTATCGGCGCAACTCGGCCATTTCGAGCGACGGCGCTGCGCCGTTCGGGCTGATTTGGCCGGGACGGGCGCGAATCCAGCCATGCTCAGCGCCATGCCGGTGCGTCCGACTTGGCGGTGAGTGCTGCTCTGTCTGGCGGGCGGCGCACAATCGGCCAGCGCAGCGCAGGAATGTCATGTCGACCGGACCGGCCCGATCGCCCGATAATGGCGGCGATGGCGGGCCAGTCCTCTCCCCCCACCATGCCCAGGGGGCTGGTCCGTCATCACCCGACAGATGCAAAGGACCAGACCCATGCGCGCTTACCGCAATCAGCAAGCCGGCCGCAGTGACGAGCGGGGACCACAGCGCTCGCACTCAGGGCGTGACCTGGCGCCGGGCGAAACCGCAGCATCCGAACCCGGCGCCCGGTCCCATCGCGATCACACGATCGAGCCGATCACCATGCGTGTCCCCGAGGCCTGTCGGTACGTCGGCATCAGCCGCAGCACGCTCTACGTGCTGATCGCCGATGGCGAGATCGAGATCGTAAAGCTGGGAAGTTCGACGCTCGTCTTGACCGACAGCCTCAGGAAACTAATCGATAGGCGGCGGGAGCCGACGAGCGACCACGCCGCTAAACGTGACGCATCGGTAAACTGATCGAGGAAACATCAGCAGCACTCGTTCATTGAACCATAACACTAAGTATGATAGTGAACCGCTGCTGCATGACTGAGAACCCGCGCATTCGCATCTACGCCAACCGCTGGTTCGCCAAGTTCGCGGCAAAGGAGAGGATCAGCGATGCCATGCTTGCTGATGCCGTGCATCGGGCTGAGTCTGGCCTGATCGATGCCGATCTTGGCAACGGCCTCATCAAGCAGCGCATTGCGCGCCAGGGCGGCGGCAAATCGGGCGGATATCGCTCGATCCTGATCTTCCGTTTGGGCAAGAGAGCCATATTCGTGTTCGCTTTCGCCAAGAGCGACAAGGCGAACCTGAATGCGGCGGAACTGAAGATCTATCGCCAGGCTGCCAGCATCACGCTTGAGCTGGGCGAGGATCAGATCGAAACGGAAGTTGAAGCAGGCCGATTGGTCGAGGTGAAAGACGATGAGCAAGGCTAAGGCAAAGACCTACAAGAGCGAGGCGATGGCCGCTGTCCATGAGATGATGGAAGGCTTGTCCGACGCGGGCAGCATCGACAAGCGCACCATGCGCGAGTTCGACGAGGCCTGCCTTGCGCCCGCGCCGGTTCTTTCACCGGACGAGATCAAGGCGATCCGCGAAGCAGAGCACGTCTCGCAGCCGGTGTTCGCGCGCTATCTCAATGTGTCGAAGAACCTCGTTTCCGATTGGGAGCGCGGCTTGAAGAAGCCGGGGGGTCCGGCGTTGCGCCTGCTGTCGATCATTCAGCGTAACGGACTGGATGCGGTGGCGTGAAACGGTCAGCATTCTGATTTTCGACACGCAACAACCAAAATCGAAAACACATAATTTGCAATTTACTGGATGGTCAAAAGAATTAGCATTATTCTAGCTGTCGATGATCGACGCATTGATTCTGGCTTCGTCCTTGACCGAGCCAGTTGCTCAACCCGAGGCCGAAGGACGACATGAAATTGTCGTGACGGGGGAACGTGTCCCCCGAAGCATAATGGAAACCGCTTCCAGCGTTGTTGTTGAAGATAGTCAGACATTGAATGAACTGGCTGCCCCGGACAGGGTCGATCAAATTCTGCAGTCGGTGCCCAATGTTCAGCTTGGTTCAGGTGGAGAAGGACCGGTCATCCGTGGCCAGGACTCGACCGGGGTTGTACGCGACCTCCCCGCTTTTCTATCTGGCACTCGGCCTCGCACAACAATCCGTGTCGATGGGCGATCCGCCACGTATTACGAACTGGCATTCGGGCTGACCTCGATCTGGGATATTGACCGATTAGAGGTTTTCCGCAGTCCTCAGACAACTACGCAGGGACGCAACTCAATCGGCGGCGCGATCTTTGTCGAAACAAATGATCCCACATTTGCATGGGAAGGCACGGCGCGCCTGATCGTAGGCGACTATTCCACGCAGCAAGCTGCGGCAATGATCTCCGGCCCGCTTGCTGACGATCAGTTGGCGATCCGGCTGAGTGGCGATCTTCGCCGGAGCCACACGTCCAGCCGGATCACCAGCATTGCGGCTGACATCGACGCGGACAATGACGATTCCGACCTCGTCCGGGTCAAGTTTCTCGCTGAGCCGACGGCCCTGCCGGATACTCGACTTGTTCTCACCTATTCGCATGGCCATTCGTCGATGCCACAAATCGAAGGTATCAAGCAGATCGACGCGATGGGCCTAGCGTTCGAGGACCGCCGGGACCCGAACGCAACCTATGGCGTCTTCTCGATCAAAGTGGATTCGCTGACCGGGCAGTTCGCCTATCAGCCTGCCGGTGATTTTGAGGCAAAGGCCACAGTGAGTTACGGCAAAGCCAATGTTCACCGTCGCGCGCCTTCGGGATTTGGAGATGCGCATATCGATGCCAGAGATTTCTCGGTTGAGCCGGTTGTAGCCTGGCATCCAGACATGGGGTGGAACCTGACCGGCGGCATGAACTATACCCGTGCCACTCAGGACCAGACGATCAATCTTGCCGCGTTTCCATTGGTGCGCGGAACCGGGGCCTTTTCAGACACGCAGGACAGTCTGGGTTTTTTCGGTGAGGGCGATATCCCGTTAAACCCAACCGTAACCCTGACACTCGGCCTGCGTTACCAGTATGACAAGCAGGTGCGACAGGGGATGCTATCGGGCAATGTCCTCAGCCTGCCGCTCGACTACGACCGAATTTTCACTGCATGGCTGCCCAAGGCCTCGGTTGCATGGGACGTAAAACCAAATTTGCGGGTAGGCGCACTTGCACAGCGGGCATCCAATCCTGGTGGTGTAAATCTCAACGCCGCGACGGCAAAGGTCGAGACTTTCGACGCCGAAAGCCTGTGGGACTTCGAGCTATTCGCGCGCGCGCAGCTTGCCGATGGCAGACTAATGCTGTCGGCCAATGCGTTTCGATACGAAATGACCGATGCCCAGCGCTCAACTGCCATCCCGGTAGTTTTGCCTGGCGGACAAGTCACCACGATTGCGCGTGTCGACAATGCCCCGCGCGCATGGTCCTTGGGCGCCGAGTTCGAACTTGACTGGCAGCCATCGTCCAGACTTCGCCTGCGCGGCGCAATTGGCCTGCTCGATACCAGGATCACAAGAACGGTTGATCCCACGGATTTGACGCTGGGCAAGCAGTTTCAGCGGTCGCCTCATTTCAGCGGATGGGCATCGCTGACCTGGAAACCGGTCGATTCTGTCATGCTCTCCGCGCAGGTTCGACATAACAGCAGCTATTTCAGCGACGATCTGGAAACCGCAGCGCAGCGGATCGATGGTTCGACCACCTTCGATACCAAGGCCTCATGGAAATGGCAGAGCATCACGATGTTCGGCTATGTCCGCAACCTGTTCGATGAGTTTCATCTCACCTACCGGTTCCCTGATCCGGCGAGCGCAACGGCGGGTGATCCTCGCGAGTGGGGCGTTGGACTGGAGATGCGTTTCTGATGTCCATCCGCCCCCTCTCGCGTCATCTAACGGATTTACCTATACAAGACTTGTGGAAGCAGTATCCGAATCAGATACACGTAAATCCGGCGCGGCAATCCAGCTTGCGAAGCGCGATGATTTTCCAATCGGGAATGTCAGTATTCGACCATCCTTGCGTCAAGTGGAAGGTCCATCGGGGGCGGTCACTGGTGAACCGCGAGTCATTCAGGTTCTGGTCGCACTGGCCGACGCGATGGGTGCGGTACTCTCGCGGCAAGACCTTTTGGACATTTGCTGGGAAGGGCGGATCGTTGGCGACGATGCGATCAATCGCGCCGTGGCCGAAGTGCGCAAAATCCTCGCCGCCACTGGTGCTGGCTTCGAAATCGAAACTGTAACGCGGGTCGGGTATCGAATCTGTGGCATAGATTGGGGGAGCCAGCCTGTCGCCAATGCCGCAGTGCAAGGCAAAGGCATTAGCCGACGAAGTCTGATTGTGGGTAGCATTGCTGCAACGGCGCTGGCTGGAGGTGGAGGCGCGGCGCTCTTTTATCGTAATCGGCAGGAGGAAATCGACGAACTGATCGAACGCGGTCGCGTACTTCGGTCTTCAGGCATACCCGATGGTCAAGAACAGGCCGAGGCTGTATTTAAGCAGGCCATTGCTCTCGATCCACAAAGAGCCGACGCTTGGGGGTGGCTTGCCGTCGTATTGTCAGATCCGGTTGCGGAACGTGAAGCTGCGCAACGTGCGCTGTCGCTCGACTCGAGGGAGCCGAACGCCCGTGTCCTAATCGCATACCAACGACTGGATCTGGACAATTGGACGGTGTGGGAAGATGCCTTGCTCGGCATACTGAAAGACGCGCCGACAAACGCCGTCGCTCTGGATCACCTTACGCTCTTCTATCAGGGCATGGGACGTTGCAAAGATTCGTTGCTGACCAACGAGCGTGTAATCAAGGTAGAGCCGTTCGAGCCATCGCACCAGGCCCGCCGGGCACTCAAGCACTGGATCTTCGGCTACATCGGAGATGCTGACAAAGTTGCCAATCGCGCCCTGGAGCTATGGCCGCATGATCCGTCGGTCTGGAATGCGCGAATGTTGATTTATGCCTGTACCAATCGTGCGCCAGCGGCGCTGGCACTGCTTGACGACAGAGCCAGTCGCCCAGCAGGCCTGAAAGCGCCAAGCATCGAGTCGTGGCGTGCCGGACTTGGAGCGATTGCACGCCGGACGCCGCAAACCATTGCGTCTGCAGTTGAGGTTTGCACCCGGACAGCTTCCCTCGCGCCTGGGCTTGCTGCCAATGCAATCATGCTGTTCTCCTATCTGGGTGAACTCGATGCCGCTTATCGTGTTGCTGAGGGCCTTTTCGAGGGGCGCGGGACAACGGTCCAGCAAATGCGGGGGGCGGGGATTCAGGACGTCTATTCAGCACCCGGTTGGGCGCGCACGCAATTCCTGTTCATTCCAGCTACGGACGCGTTCCGCAAAGACTCGCGGTTCCCGGAACTTTGCCAACGCATCGGACTTGTCGCCTACTGGCGCAAACGCGGCATCTGGCCCGATCCTTTTGTGCGCGGCGCGATTGATCCGGCCAAATTTGCCTGATTGCAGCCGCCTTCGCCGAACCATCGGCAATCCATCGGCAAAAAAGCGGCGTCCCTTCATTCACGCTTGCCACTGAATTCGCGAAACTTTCAGCGAAATTCAACAGGGAGCAAATCAATGAAGATTGTCATTCGGTCAGCCGCACTTGCGCTAGCAACCGGCATGTTCTCCACGGTTGCCCACGCATCGGAGGACGGCAACTGGTATGTCGCCGCATCCGGCACGCTCTCACTGCTTGAAAATTCCCACACGATGATTGTCAATCTGCCAATCCCCGGCGGGTTTGTCGAGACGGACAATGACATGAACACAGGCGGCGGGGCGCAAGTTGCGATAGGTCGGCGCATTGGCAATGCACGGGTCGAGGTCGAAGGCGGTTACGCCGACAACAAATCGAAGCACTACACCGCGATTGTGCCGCCAACCGGCGACATTGCCTCCGAAGGTGGGCACAAGGCATGGCGCGCGATGGCCAATACCTACTACGATTTCGGCAGCGGTGATTTCCGCCCTTATGTCGGCGGCGGCATCGGTTACGCCAATATCAAGGCTCGATTTTTCGCCGCACGCGCCCCGTTCCCTAACGAAACGCCGATCCTGATCATCAACGATCACAAAGATGAGTTCGCGTATCAGGCGATGGCAGGTGCGGCTTACCAGCTTTCGTCACGGGTCGCGCTGACCGCCCAGTACCGATGGATGAGCGCGGGCAAGGTGCATTTTCGCGATCTCTCCGGCTTCGAACACATCCGAGAACACAAGGGTTCGAACATCGATATCGGTATCCGGTTCGGCTTTTGACCGACGCAATTCCGGATTCAGGAGGGTGAAATGCAGCGTTCAATAGCTGGCAAAATTTTCCCGTTGGCAGTCACGACTCTGTTCCTTTCTGCCTGTGGTGGCGGAGGTGCGGGCGGGATCGCTTCGATACCACCTCCACCGGCTTCGCCACCATCGCCAACCGCCGGCTCGACTCCCCCACCGATACCGTCTGGGCCAATCGGCTTGCAGAGTGCTAAGCCGTTCAAGACTTACAGCGTTCGAACCGGCGGATGGGGATTTATAAGCGCTGAGGTGGATGCTGTCCGCATTTCCTATTCGGCTGCCGATGGGCAATACACCGTGAGCCTGCCGGACTATCAAGAAGGGACGCTCTTGCCCAGGGGCGCGGGGAGCGGCTCATTTGATTCGGGCGGCTGGGTCAATCTCAGGAGCACCATCAGTGATGTGACAGTCGGAAGCGGTTCGGAAAAACAGCTGGTGACTGTGACACTCGATTGGCCTGAATCGTCGCCATACACGTACACAAGCTTCGGTAGCTGGTCCGGCCCACTCCCCATGGGACACAACAACGGCGTCTTTGCCTATGGAATTCCCACAGCTGTCTCGGACATCCCAGTGACTGGTGAAGCAAATTACACTGGAGAAATCCGAGGCCTCACAAACGGAGAACCCACAGTCGGCGGTGCAATCGGTCCGGTGCTTGACGTGTTCGGATCGGTTGCACTCTCGTTCGATTTTGCAGCGGGGACGTTGAGTGGAGAGATGAAGCCCCAAATTGCGCCAGTCTGGGATGTTGTGCCCCTGGGTATCTACACCTTCCGCGACACTGTCTACGCGCCCGGGAGCTTGAACTTCTCAGGAGCGTTTCTTGTGCCTGGGTCCAGCGCGGATTCGTATTTTTCAGGTAGTTTCACCGGACCGCAGGGAGCCGAACTCATGGCAAATTGGCTCGCGCCATTCCAGGATCCAACAACTGGAGGTTGGGGCACGATGAGCGGGGTATGGGTGGCCAGGAAGGGCGATTGAGGCTCTGTCTCCCGGCAGATCTCATTGCGAATGCGGATCAGGCGACGGGGGAGCAACCAACCAAATCGTCGGGGTCGAAGTAATCCAAAGGAGGTTCATATGGCTAGTTCGCTAATCGTCAGGGGGATGCTTGCAGCGTCCACGATGATTTCGCTGTCGGCTTGTGGAGTGGGGGGCGGCGGTGGAATTGCTTCCGCGCCTGCGCCAGTTCCATCTTCCAACCCCTCGCCAACCCCCACACCGTCGCCAACACCGGTGCCGACAGGCCCGCTTGCCGCAACGCAAGACTTTGCGACCGTCGGGGCAGTCGTTCGGGGCTCGACCGCTCTGGACGGCAGCGATGTGGAGCTTGGTCCGCCTTCGCTGACCGAGCCGATCGGATTTCGGTACTCGGTCGAGACCAAGACCTACACGCTGTCAGCTCCCGATTTTGTGCCCGGGGCGCTCGTTCCCGACACATCGAGCGCATGGGCCGGGGACTACGACATAGCCACCGGCGCCGACACCTCGCGGCTCCAGCGGCTTCGCGTCTACCTCAATCCCGAACACCGCGACGGCAGCGGGATAACCTTGACCTACACCGGGTTCGGGGTCTGGGGCGGTGTGACGGCGGAGGGCGCGCGAACCAGCACGTCCGGTGGAATTTTCGCATTTGGCATCCCGACCGCCGCTTCTGATGTACCTGTCACCGGTTCGGCGAAATACACAGCCCATGTGGCGGGCCAGGGCATGATCGCCGGCTGGCGTGGGCCGATTGCTATCGGCGGCAAGGCCGAACTCAATTTCGATTTCAGCCGCGGTACGCTCACCGGCTTCATGGACCCGACCTTGATGGACGACTGGGGGCCGACACCGCTCGGGCACTACACTTTCGTCGATACGGTTCACGGTGTCGGTAGCCCGACATTCTCGGGCTTGCTCGCAATCGATGGAACGAACCAGCCTTCCGGCTTTCTCGGCCGCTTCACCGGCCCAGGTGCGGGCGAGCTAATGGCCAGCTGGTTCGCCCCGTTCTTCGACCCGTGGGGTGATCCAGGCGCTTGGGGAACCATGTCGGGGGTCTGGGTAGGCAAGAAGGATTGAGAGAGGGGAAATGACCATGCGTCCAGTTCCGCCTTCCGCGTGGTTACTCGCTACAGCCACCATGTTGCTTGCCGCATGCGGCGGGAGTGACGGCGGCGGGATCGCTTCCACGCCGGGGCCTGTTCCGACACCTAGCCCCACTCCAACGAGCGTGCCTGTCACCATCTTCGCCAGTCCAACGCCGCAGGAGTTTGCCTCGGTCGGCGTCAGCACCACGAGCGCGGGGGATGGCTATACGCCGGTCGATAAGGACGCCAAGCTGGCGGACGCGTCCTTCGACCCATCCTTGCAGCCGAAAATTCGCTACAACGCGGCGGGCTATTATGAATTGCAGCTTCCTGGCGCCCCTTACGATCGTCTGGTCCATTACAAGGGGCTGGTCGATCCCACGCCGGACAACAATTTCTTCCAGACAGCGTCAGCTCCGCAGAATTACGCTACCTTCATAACTCGCCGATCTACGGATTTGGGCTTCAGCTATTCTGAACTGGCGAGTTGGACCGATGCAAGCACCGGGCGCACCGGAAACGTCGCCTTCGGCACACCTACGCCTGTTCCCGCGATCCCGGTTTCAGGAACCGCGACCTATCGCGGGGTGACATCTGGGCAGGTGGATGTCACCTATTTCGACCAACTGTACGGCGGGTATTATTTCGGTGGGATCGGCGGGTACACGACACTGAATGTCGATTTTGCCCATAGCTTGCTGACCGGGACTCTGGAACTTTATGTGCCGGATGGAATGAACCCGCGTCCCGTTGGAACCTACACAACATTGCCAATCGCCTTGGCATCGGGTGCCAACTCGTTTTCTGGCCAATTCGACACTAGCCAGACCGGCTTCAACCAGTTCAACGGTTTGTTCACCGGGCCATCGGCGCAAGAAGCCATCGGTTCCTGGGCTTTGCCTTTGATGATCGATGGTCAACTCCATCAGGCTATCGGCGCATGGATTGCGAAACGGGAAAATTGAGCCCGGCTCGCGGCTGCAGACTGGGAATATCCACCTCTCATAGCGTCAAACGCGTCTGTGACAGGCTGGTCATTTTTTGCTTTGCGTTCACCTCGGTCGCTGCGGCCTTGTCGCATTCCGCTCCAGCGCGCGCGTCCGAAACTGGCAACGAAGTTCAGCATGCCATCAAACTGGATGCGGGTCAGCTTCTCGCCTTGGCCATGCGAGCGCAGGAAAATGGTGATGCTGTTACCGCCGAAGCGGCGTATCGCGCGCTCTTTGCCGACCCTTCGGTCGAGATGCGCAGTGAGGCGCGATTCCGTCTCGCGAACCTGCTTGTGAAACAAGATCGCCTCAGCGAAGCTGCGATCCTGCTGCGCGCGATCCTGGACGAGCAGCCTCAGGCCCAAAGAGTGCGGCTCGAACTCGCTCACGTGCTCGACCAATTGGGCGATGACGCAGGTGCACGCCGCGCACTTCGAGAGGCACAAGCCGGAGGATTACCGCCCGACGTGGCGCGCATTGTCGATCGCTATTCGGCTGCGCTACGTGCTCAAAAGCCGCTCGGTGCGAGTATCGACATTGCCCTGGCTCCGGACAGCAACATTAACCGCGCGACCCGATCGAGCACACTTGGAACAGTTCTGGGTGACTTTATTCTCGATGATGACGCAAAGCAACGCTCGGGTTTTGGATTGGCTTTGCGAGGTCAGGCATATGCACGGCTCCCTCTCAACAAAACGGTCAATCTGTTCGGCCGCGTCTCCGGGTCCGCCGACCTCTATCGCGATTCGGAATTCAATGACATCGCGTTTGCCCCAACGCTCGGTCCGGAGTTGCGCAGCGGTGCAGATCGTATATCGCTTGAAGCCGGTGGGCTGTGGCACTTGTTTGGCGGAAAAACCTATTCCAGCGCTGCAACACTTGGCCTGAATTACTTCCATCCGCTTGGACGAAAGGCACAGATGCGTGGTGCGGCAGCGGTGGCATTTGTGAACAACCGCTTCAACTCGTTGCAGGATGGACGGACCTACTCTGTTTCGCTGGGCTACGAGCGTGCCTTGTCGAGCCGCGCGGGGGCAGGCGTCACACTTTCAGTGGACAGGCAAGCGCTGCGTGATCCCGCATACTCCACTTGGGCGGGACAAGCCGCACTATTTGCCTACCGCGAGACTGGCCCCGTCACCTTGGTTGCCACGGCGAACTATGGTCGGCTTTGGGCCGACGAAAGGCTTCTGCTTTTTCCTGAAGCGCGATCCGACCGGCCATATCGAGCGAGTCTGGGTGCAACATTTCGCAATTTTCGTATCGGGACATTCGCTCCGTTCATCCGCGCAACGTACGAACGAAACCGAAGTACTGTGGAAATATACGATTACCGCAAGGTACGCACGGAAATGGGGGTAACAAGGGCGTTCTGATAGAGCCAATTTCAAAGCAAAGTCTTATCGGGTGGAGGCGAAACGGCACACATCGGTCCTCTTCCTCCTTGAGGTTGTAGTTCCACCGTTCCGGATGGCCATCTGCTGCAAATGCACCGAACTTCCATTCGGTTATCTTCGTCGTAAAGCTATCCATCAAACGCCGGATGGGCTACAAAACACACGTGAAACCAAGGCCTTTGCCATCAGAAATTGGGCGAGGAAGTTGTCGGCTCGTTTGTCGTATCGTGTAGCCAAGCCTCTGGCGTGTTTGAGCTTTCCAAAGAAGCGTTCGATCAGACTGCGATAGCGGTTGAGGAATCTGCTGAAGGCGAAGCTCTTTGTGCGATTACGCCTGGCAGGGATGTTGGCAAAGCCGCCCTGTGCTTCGATTGCAGCGCGAATAGCGTCGCTGTCGTAGGCCTTGTCAGCGAGGAAGGTGCTGCCTTTTGGTACGGCGTCGAGCAGTTCTTCGGCCTCACGGCAATCACTGGCCAGGCCTTCGGACAAATGCAGATGGATCGGCAGGCCTCGGCCATCGACCAGCGCGTGGATCTTGGTTGTCAGCCCTCCCCGGGCCTCACTGCTCGCCATGCCCCCGGCATGGCTGCGCCCCTCACTCCCATGCAGCGATTTGGGTCCCCCTTTTTGGGGTCGCACCGTGCTGGTGGACCCGGATCGAAGTGCTGTCGATCAACACCAGTTCGCCGTCGAAGGCCTGCGACACCGCCGCCAGCGGCCGGTCCCACACACCGGCCCGGCGCCAGCGCACGAAGCGATTGTAGCAGGTGGTGTGGGGGCTATAGCGCTCAGGAATGTCCGCCCAGGGACTGCCGGTGCGGAACCGCCAGAGTATCCCATTGATCACCCGCCGATCATCCACACGAGGCCCCCCGCGCGGCTTGTTGGGAAGCAGCGGTTCGATCACCACCCACTCAAAATCTGTCAATTCAAATCACGACGTGTCATCCAAGGCTCCTTCGCAAGCCTTGAATCAACACTCACCACAGCGCGCAAGTCAGTTTATGAGTTTACCGCCTAGGTCGACTGTGCATGACTTCGTGAAAGCCACGGTAACAGAGCTTCACTGTGAAGGATCATCCCTACGGGGAAATTCCTTAATTGAAGCACTGATATTGAGGTTTCTCATATCAAGAAATCCCTCGCTAGCTTGCTGGTGGGGGATTTTCTATTTTGGTTGACGAATCGTCCGTTCTCGCCAGACGATTCCGCGTCTGTGGAAGTCCAACTGCAGCAAATTGTTCCCGGGATAAGATTGGGGACCAGATTTCAGGGATGAATTTCAACGCACTGATTATCAATGTTTAATATTGATCAATTCTGATCCCTTCACCTGCTCCAGCTTACCGGGATCGCTCCGGAGAGCATTGGCTTAAGGCGCCGCCAGACGATAGCCCACGGCAGGTTCATTGACGATCAGCTTCGGCCGCGCGGAGTTTCGTTCCAGCTTTTGCCGAAGGGATCGAATTGCAACGCGCAGGTAGTCGACGTGCTGCTGCTGCGCGGGTCCCCAGACAGTTCGCAGCAGATGGGCATGGGTCAGAACCTGCCCGGCATGCTTTGCGAGCTCCGCAAGCACCGCGTATTCCTTGGGCGTCAAATGCACCGTGACGCCGTCCCGGTGAACCGAGCGGTAGTAGAGATCGATCGTTACCGGTCCGATTTCGAGCGGCGCTTGATCCGATTCAGGGCTGAGGTCCAGCAGGTTGTCGATATAGCGATCGAGCTTGCTGGCCTCGCTTCCCACAATCGAGACCTGTTCCTTGTCCGCTTCACCTTGCCGCTTCAGTGCGCGGGCGGCTGCGATGATTGCGGTCAGGCGCGGCTTGATATCCTCTCCGATCGAGGCAAGCAGCGCCGAGCGAAGCCTGTCCCGCTCCCGAAGCGTTACCATCTCCCTGGCTTCACGGTCGAGCCGGGCCCTCTCGAGAGCGAGTGCGACCTGGTCGAGAAGGTTCGAGAAAAGGGGGAACTGGTCCTCGCCGAGAGGCGGCATCCCGTCCTCGCGTGCGAGCCCGACCGCGGCGGTCACCGATTGCTCCACTGCGACGGCGTGGAACTGCCAATCGGCAAGGTTGACGCGTTTGACCCCGCGCCCGGTCGGTTCACCTGTGCTCAAGGTCAGGGCAGCCGCGGCAAAGTCGCTGGGCGCAAGCAGCTGGCCGATTGGCGCGCCTGCCACAAGCCGAGGGTCATCCTGGCCCGTCACGAGTACCGCGTGGCAGCCGAAGAGCTGATGCAATTCGTGAACCGCGACCCTGGCAATATCCTGTTCGCTGCCACAGGACAGGAGCCGCCGCGCCAGACCTGCTATAGTCGCGTTTCGCCCGGCATGCGCCGCCGCATCGAGCTCCCGTTCCCGCAGCATTCCGACGAGTCGGCTGGTGACGAGCACCACGAGCAAGAGCACGACAACCGTCACCAGGTCCGCTGGGCGGTCGATCAGGAATGTATGATACGGCGCTGTGAAGAAGAAATTATAGGCCAGCGTGGAGGCGATTGCCGCGAGTAGCGCGGGCCAGAGCCCGCAGTAGATTGCCGCCATGAGCACGGGCGGGATGAACAGGAGCACGACCGGCTCACCTCCCCAGCGCGCTGCGATCTGGAGCCCAATTACGGTGGCGGCGGCGACCATGAGCAATGCGCTCGCGTATCGTCCAAGGTGGCTCAGTGCCGTGGGCCGATGCTGATCGGCGCTTGTCGTTTGCGGTTTCATTCGGACAAAATGCTCCCAAGCATGTGCTTAGTGGGTCCTGACCCTACGTCGAGAGGGTTCCGCACAATCCTGTCGTCGCCGAGCGTGGCGCTTCAAAAATCCACATGGAATCTTTATGCGCATTCGCGCCACAGCGGGACAATGACAGCTATCAACAGCACGGCGCAAGCCGTCGAGGCCGCGCCGGCGTCCCCTGGACCCAAGGAACGGTTGCCGGTGCTCATGCTCGGCGCGATCGGTGTCGTTTACGGCGATATCGGCACCTCTCCGCTCTACACGATGAAGGAAAGCTTCATCGGTCCGCATCCCATGGCGGTCGATCAGCTGCATATCTTCGGGGTGCTCTCGCTGATCTTCTGGTCGCTGATGCTGATCGTGACGATAAAGTACGTCGTTGTCGCCATGCGCGCCGATAACAAGGGCGAAGGCGGTACTTTTGCATTGCTCTCGCTGATCTCGCGCAATCTCCAGGGCAAGCGCTGGACCCCGGCGCTGGTCATGCTGGGTGTGCTCGCCACCTGCCTGTTTTACGGCGACGCGATGATCACCCCGGCAATTTCGGTCCTCTCGGCGGTTGAGGGCCTGACTGTGGCAGAGGCGCGGCTGGCGCCGCTGGTCATACCGATCTCGATCGGCATCCTCGTCGGTCTGTTTTTCGTGCAATCGCGCGGTACTGCGCGCGTTGGGGCAGTGTTCGGTCCGATCGTGCTCATCTACATGGCGGTGCTCGCCACGCTCGGGATCAGCAATATCCTGATCCATCCCGAGGTGCTCGGCGCGCTCAATCCGCTGTGGGGAGTGCGCTTCTTCGCCGCAAACCCGGCCACCGCGTTCCTGGCGATGGGGTCGGTGTTCCTCGCCGTGACCGGCGCCGAGACGCTCTATGCTGACATGGGCCATTTCGGCCACAAGGCGGTGGCCTTCTCGTGGCTCAGCGTGGCCTACCCGTGCCTCATGCTCAACTACATGGGCCAGGGGGCGTTGTTACTGGAAGACCCCTCCACAGTGCGCAATCCGTTCTATCTGATGGCGCCGGACTGGGCGCGTCTGCCGCTGGTGTTCATCGCAACCGCCGCGACGATCATAGCCAGCCAGGCGGTAATCTCGGGTGCCTTCTCGGTCACTCACCAGGCGATTCAACTCGGCTACCTGCCGCGCCTGCGCACGCTCCACACCAGCGAGAAGGCGGCGGGACAGATCTATATCCCGTCGGTCAACTGGGGCCTGCTCGTAATGGTCATCGCCCTCGTGCTCGGTTTTCGTGAATCGACCAATCTGGCATCGGCCTACGGCATCGCGGTGACCGGCACGATGCTGATCACGACGATCATGCTGGCCTTCCTGGTGTTCCAGGTGTGGCGCTGGAACCGCTGGCTGGCGGCAGGGGCGATCGGGCTGTTCCTGGTCGTCGACGCGACGTACTTCGCATCGAACATCACCAAGATACCCGACGGCGGGTGGTTCCCGTTGGTCATGGCCGCGGTGCTGTTCACGGTGCTGACCACATGGGCCACCGGTCGCAAGCTGATGCGCGCGAGCCTCGATGAGACCGCTCTGCCGCTACCGGTGTTCATCAAGTCGGCCTCTGCCGCGGCGCACCGCGTTCGCGGCACCGCGGTGTTCCTGTCGGCGTCGGCCGACAGCATCCCCTCGGCCTTGCTGCACAATCTCAAGCACAACCATGTGCTGCACGACCGAGTCCTGATCCTCACGATCATGGTTGAGGAGGTCCCCTATGTCGACGGGGAGAATCGTCTGGAAGTCCATGAGGCCGGGAACGGTTTCTACCGCATTATCCTGCACTATGGCTTCATGGATGAGATTGACATTCCGCGCGATCTTGCCGCGATCATGTCGATCGGCGAACCGTTCAACATGATGACCACCAGCTTCTTCCTCGGCCGGCAGAAGCTGATTGCTTCGCGGGCACGACCGGGAATGGCGCTCTGGCGTGAACAGCTCTTTGCGTGGATGTCGAAGAGTTCCGAAAGCGCGATGGAGTTCTTCAAGCTACCAACCAACCGCGTCATCGAGCTCGGCAGCCAGCTTCATATCTAGCGCCTGATGACGTCGGGGTCAGTCCCCGGAGGTCGTACTTCAGCCTTTCACGACCGCCATATTGTCGATCAGCCTTGTCCCGCCGATCCGCGCGGCGACCAGCAGGCGCGCGGGGGCCACGCCCAGTTCGTCGAGCCGTTGGAGTGTGCACGCGTCGGCCAGTTCGGCATAATCGATGCTGTCGAAACCGCCGCCCAGGATCTCGTCCTCCAGCGCCGCCAGCGTGCGGGTGACGTTCTGCCCGTCCTCGATCCGCGCGATCGCTTCCTGCATCGCCAGCGGCAGCACCGCTGCGGCCTCGCGCTGCGCGGGCGAGAGATAACGGTTGCGGCTCGACAGCGCGAGCCCGTCAGCCTCGCGCACGATCGGCACGCCGATGATCGCGTCGGCATGCGGGCGAACCAGATCGAGATCGCGCGCCATGGTGCGGATCACCGCCAGCTGCTGAAAATCCTTCTCGCCGAAGAACGCCATGTCGGGCTGAACCTGATTGAACAGCTTGAGCACCACCGTTGCCACTCCGTCAAAGTGGCCGGGGCGGCTGGCCCCGCAGAAATCCTCACTCACCCCGCTCACGCTGACCTTGGCGGAAAAGCCGGGCGGGTACATCTCGGCCAGATCGGGCGCCCACAGCAGCGCCGCGCCCTCTGCCTCCAGCATTGCGGAATCTTCGGCAAGCTGGCGCGGATAGCGCTCGAGATCCTCGTTGGGGCCGAATTGTGTGGGGTTGACGAAGATCGACACCGCCACATGATCGCAGGCGGCGCGGGCCGCGCGCACCAGTGCCAGATGCCCTTCGTGGAGCGCGCCCATGGTCGGCACCAGCGCGATCGTTCCGCCCTGCCGCAGCACCTGCGTTTCCGCACGCAGATCGGCCAGGGTAGAGACAGTCTTCATCGGGAACCTCGATCAAACGAATGGGGGCGTGGAAAGCCCGTGCAATCCACGCCCCATACTTGTTCGAAATGATGAAAGCTACTTCGCTTGCGGAGCAGCCTCCGACGCATTCTCCGGCAAGCCGCCAAGCTGGGTGACGAGCTGCGTATAGGCATCGAGATAGGCGAGCACGATGATCTGGCCGATCGCGGTATTCTCGTAGCTGCCGAGACCGCCCGCGACACCGCCGCCGCCGCCGAACAGGCCGCCGCCC
>LOEX01000076.1 GCA_001516125.1 Sphingomonadales bacterium BRH_c42 | reverse complement strand
GTTGGCGCTGGCTCCGCCCGCCTCAAGCTGGCTCTCGGTGGCTGGCAGCGGCGACGTGCTGGCCGGAATCGCCGCCAGCCGCATGGCATGCGGGAGCGATGCCTTTTCGGCTGCATGTGAGGCGGTGTGGCTACACGGCGAGGCCGCGCGGCTGGCTGGCCCGGCATTTTCGGCGGACGATCTGGCGGGCGCGGTAAGCAGAGCATTGGCAGCGACCTTGTGAGCGAGGCAGGGCGCATCATCCGTATTGCCGCGCGCGGCGACGGTGTGACCGGTGACGGGCGGCATGTCGCAGGCGTTGCCCCAGGCGATATACTGCGCGCAGACGGGACGATCGAGCATGGACCGCACCATGCCGCGCCGCCGTGTCGGCATTTCGGTTCATGCGGCGGCTGCCAGTTGCAACAGCTCGACGAGGATGCGCTGCGCGATTTCGTGACCAGCCGCGTCGTCAATGCAGCGGAGGGGCAAGGGATCGCCGTGGGCGAACTGCTCGCCACGCATGTCTCGCCGCCCAGATCGCGCAGGCGCGCCACGCTGCATGCCTTGCGAACGCGGCAAGGCGCGGTGATCGGCTTTCGTGAGGCCGCTTCGCACCGCATCATCGATATGGCCGAGTGCCATATCCTGCACCCCGAACTTGCCCGGCAGTTGCCCGCCCTGCGCCAATTCCTGGCCAGATACGGCGCGCTGAAGGGCGGAATGGATATCGAACTGACGCTGACCGATCAGGGCGTGGCGTGCATGATCGGCAACCTTGCGCTTGAGGGGTTGGAGGCGACCGAGGGCGCGCTCGAATTTGCACAAGCTTCCGGTCTTGCCCGGTTGGCGATCGATCAGGGTTATGGCGGCGAAGCCCTGTGGGAGCCAGCACCGGTCACGGTTACTCTATCGGGATGCTCCGTCGCTTTTCCAACGGGCGGATTCCTGCAGGCGACCGAGGACGGTGAGCAAATACTGGTCAGCGATGCGGTAGATTGGTTGCAAGATTGCCCGACAATCGCCGATCTGTTCGCAGGGCTTGGCACCTTTGCCTTCGCGTTTGCGAAAAATTCAAGGGTGCTGGCAGCAGAGGCCGCGCGCGATGCGCATCTGGCCTGCAAATCGGCGGCGGCAGGGGCGAATCTACCCGTGCATGCGCTACATCGCGATCTGTTCCGCAACCCGCTTCAGCCCGACGAACTGGACAAGTTCGATGGAGTGTTGATCGATCCGCCGCGTGCGGGTGCGCGCGATCAGATCGCTCAGATCGCGGCGAGCAAGCTCGATCGGGTGGTCTATGTCAGCTGCAATCCAGCGAGTTGGGCGCGCGATGCAAGGGTGCTGATCGATGCCGGGTTCGCCCTCGCAAAGCTGCGTCCGGTCGGCCAGTTTCGCTGGTCAACGCATGTCGAACTGGCGAGCCTGTTCGTGCGTTAGCACCCGACATGACTTTATTTGTCAGGGCCGAAAAAGACCTCATCGGTAAAATCGAACGGATCGCCGGACTCTGCGAAGCGGGTGCCCTCGCAGGCGAATTGCCGCAGTCCGTAGACGATGCTTTCTGGCGGGACGGGAGCCCATGCATCGTTATGATTGGTCGAATACCTGAGAACGCGAAACTCGTCATATGAATCGGTGCGCGTGGTGCGGTATTGGCCGCTCGAGCAGAGGAACTCGAACTGCTTTATCTGATACCAGATATCGACCGGAGGCTTGCCAATGAAATCCAGCGGCCAGTCTGAGCCGGCGAAGGCGAGCACTGAGACGGCTTCTCCAGTCTGCCGCACGCTGTCCGCATCGGCCAAGACGATCAAGTCGCCCTCGTCCCCGCGCTCGCTGACATAGTACCACTTTTCTGCCGCCGCCGGGGTGGAGGCAACGACGAGCAGCATGGCCGCAAGGAAAACACGCATCGTTCCATCCCCTGAGCGACATCCCAAACGAGTCGCGCGCCAGAACGTACGCCGAAAGTGGCTAGCGTGCGAGCCAGTCGTTCAGGTTCCCCGACGCCGGGCTCACCCTCGCAAAGCTGCGTCCGGTCGGCCAGTTTCGCTGGTCAACGCATGTCGAACTGGCGAGCCTGTTCGTGCGTTAGCGTGCCTGCGATGCCCTTCCGGCGCCGTCGGCTACCGGAAAATTTCCGAGATTCCAGACATTTTGGCAACACAGCCATATATCTTGTGAGTGGAGCTGGCCTGCGGAACCACATCTGGTGGGTAGAATGGCGAAAAAGGTCGTTCTGGCGACAGACATGGTTAAAAATCTGTTTGCCAAGGGACTCCCGGCTCGCCTAGATTCCTCCGAACACGAGTGATTTGCCACGCTAAAAGTACCAATATTATAAAAAAATTCAGGTACTTGGGTCACGCAACTAAGGAGCGTCGCGCAATGGATGGTGGAGTGAGCAGGGCTATTCCCCTCACGGACGAGGGCGAATTCTACGCCGAAAGTGCGTTGCATTCCGCTATCCCGGAAGAATTGTTCAAGTTGCAGGAACTTGACGTACTATATGATGACCGGTTGAGTGCGCTGTGGACATTTATGAACCCGGTCGGTCGGCCCAGTTTCACGCCGCCGATGCTGCGCGATTTCGAAAGCTGGCAACGTCTGATCGCGCAGGGTTTCGGACCGGGCAAGGTTCCGCTCAAATATCTCATTCTTGGCAGCCGTTCGCCCGAAGTATTCTGCTTTGGCGGTGACCTTGAGCTGTTCCAGCGGTTGATACAGCAGCGTGACCGTGCGGGCCTGGTCAGTTATGGCCATCGCTGCTGCGAGATACTGCATCGGAATATCCATACGCTGGGCATTCCGATGCTGACAATCGGCCTGGTGCAGGGTGCGGCGCTGGGCGGCGGGTTCGAGGCATTGTTGTCGTTCGACTATATCGTGGCCGAGCGCAGCGCCACTTTCGGCATGCCCGAAATCATGTTCGGCCTCTTCCCGGGAATGGGCGCGCATGCGCTGCTCTCTCGCAAGATCGGCAGTGCCATGGCGGACCGGCTGATCGTGTCGAACGAGACCTATTCGGCCGAAGAGATGTACGAATTGGGCATTGTCCACCAGTTGGCCGAACCGGGCGACGGGCTTGAGGCCTGCCGCGAATTCATCCGCAAGTCCGATCGCCGGCACGCCGGGCTGGTAGGTTCGCGCCGGGCGATGAAGCATGCCTGGGCACTCGAACTGGACGAGCTCAACCGCATCACCGAAATGTGGGCGGATACCGCACTTGAATTGCGCGACCAGGATCTCAAGGTCATGAACCGGCTTGTGGCGGCGCAGGCGCGGCTTTCGAGCCGGGTTGCGGTTGCCTGATCTTCAGGCCGGAATTCAGGCTTGCAGGCCGTGTCCGAGCGCCATGTAACGCGCGCTCTGCATCTCGCACAGCCTGCTCACCGTCCGGTCGAATTCGAACGCCCCGTCGCCCTTTTGGTAGAGATTGCCCGGTTCGGTTGCTGCGGTGGCGAACAGCTTGACCTTGTGTTCGTAGAGCGCGTCCACCAGCTTGGTAAAGCGGATCGCCTCGTTGCGCATGTCCGGCCCCATCTGCGGAATGCCCACCACGATCACGGTGTGATAGGCGCGGGCGACGGCCAGATAGTCGGACGCACCGCGATTTTCGCCGCACAGCCGCTTGAAGCTGAACACCGCCACGCCCTTAAGGCTCTTGGGCACATGCAACGCGCGGCCCCCGCCAAGATCAAGCTCCGCCGAAGGGACGTGCTCGGCATCTTCGGGCTTGAAGTCTGTCAGCCGAAAGAAGGCCTCGCGCACCTGCGCCGTGGCACCGTCGCCCAACGGCGAATGCCAGCAGGCGAGCCCGCCCAGCCGCTCCATGCGATAATCGACCGGCCCGTCAAGCGTGAGCACGTCGAGCCGCTGCTCGATCAGGTCGATGAACGGCACGAATAGCGAGCGGTTGAGCCCGTCCTTGTAAAGATCGCGCGGAGGGCGGTTGCTGGTGGTGACCATGCTCACCCCGTGATCTACGATCAATGCGGTGAACAGCCGCGCCATGATCGCCGCATCCGCCGTATTGGTGACGACCATCTCGTCAAAGGCGAGGCAGCGCAAGTCCGCGGCCAGCCTTGATGCGACCCGCGCCACCGGATCGCCTGCCTCGCTGCGGCGCTCCTCGCGCAGCAGCCGGTCAACTTCGAGCATGAATTCGTGAAAATGGACGCGGCGCTTTTCCCTGATTGAAAGCGTATCGACAAACAGGTCCATCAGCATCGACTTGCCGCGTCCGACATCGCCCCACAGATACACGCCGCGCGGGGCCTGCGGCTTGCGGGCGAACAACTGGCTGAGCAATCCGCCCGAGGTTTCTGCCTCGAGGTCCTTTTCCAGCATGTGGAGGCGTTCCGCGGCCTTGCGCTGCGCCGGATCGGCCCGCAGCTCGCCATTCGCCACCAGTCGCTCGTAGCGTGCAAGCAAGCCGCTCATCTGGGTTGGAATTTTCTCACGATGCCCGAAAACGCTGCAATCCGCTCCGCCTCCTGCTCGACCGTGCCGCGCACGAATACGAGCGAGCCGGTTTCGCGCACGATTTCTGTCACCGCGTCGAGCGGGCGCTTCGGATCGCCGCCGCCGACGAACTGGGTCGAAAGCTCCAGCGTCACGGAAGGCCCTGCATTGCCGCTGCCGATGGTGTGCATCGTGGTGAACAGCGAAATGTCGATCAGCGACAGCGTGACTGCGCCGTGGATGATGCCTTGCAGGTTTTCATGCCTGCGTTCGGGAAACATCCGCAGGCGACATTTGCCATCCTCGACGCGGGTGATGAGCTTGCCCATCACTGCCCCGTTGAAAAGCGTCTGGTCCTTCAGATTCCACAGCCGCCAGCCGGGATTTTCCGGGTCCGGCCCGCTCTCGAAAACATCGTTCGCCAGTGCCATGCTTGCCGTCAGATTGCCCGTTCAGCCATCAGCTTCTTGGTTTCCGCGATCGCCTTGGCTGGGCTGAGACCCTTGGGGCAGACATTGGCGCAGTTCATGATCGTGTGGCAACGATAGAGGCGGAACGGGTCCTCGAGTTCATCGAGCCGCTCGCCTGCCATCTCGTCACGGCTGTCAGCCAGCCAGCGATAGGCCTGAAGCAGGATCGCCGGTCCCAGGAACTTGTCCGAATTCCACCAATAGGAAGGGCACGCCGTCGAACAGCAGGCGCACAGGATGCATTCGTAAAGGCCATCGAGTTTGGCGCGCTGATCGGGGCTTTGCAGCCGCTCCTTGCCGCTGGGCGTGGGGCTGACGGTTTGCAGCCACGGGCGGATTGACGAGTATTGCGCGTAGAAATGGGTGAAATCGGGCACCAGGTCCTTGATCACATCCATATGCGGCAGCGGCGTGATGCGGATTTCGCCCGCAAGGTCTTCGATCGCGGTGGTGCAGGCGAGGCCATTGCTGCCGTTCATGTTCATCGCGCACGATCCGCAAATCCCCTCGCGGCACGAGCGGCGGAAAGTCAGCGTCGGATCGATCTCGTCCTTAATCTTGATCAGCGCGTGCAGCACCATCGGTCCACACTGGTCGAGATCGATCTCGAACGTGTCGTATCGCGGGTTTTCGCCGTTATCGGGATCGAAGCGATAGACTTTGAATCGTTTGATACGGCCACCGCCGGTGGCGGAATGGACTTTCCCATCCTTCCTGATTCGCGAATTTTTCGGAAGGGTGAAGGTGGCCATGGTGGATCAGTCCTCTTGCTTTGCGACCTATCTAGCGCCTCTTGCGCCAAGGGCAAGTCAAGCCTTGACCCCGCCTTGCACAGATTCTCGTTCCCTTTGCCCCGCGTTGAGATAGGCTGGGCCCTTACCGGATTTGAAGAGGCGAGCATGGGGTTGAAGCAGTGGTATGACAGGCATGTGATGCCGCGCCTTGTCACCCTGGCATGCAGCCAGGGGCAGATAATGAAGCGCCGTTCGCAAGTGGTACCGCTGGCGACAGGTAAGGTGTTCGAGCTGGGCTGCGGCGGCGGCCTCAACCAGCAATTCTATAACGAGGCGGCAGTCACCGCCTTTTCTGGCATCGACCCGCATGCCGGGCTGCTGGAAGGGGCACGCCTGCGCGCCAGCGAAAAGGGCTGGGATACCCAGATCCTCGAAGGCGTGGGCGAACACATCCCGTTTGCGTCCGGGCAGTTCGATACGGTGGTATGCACCTATACATTGTGCTCGGTCGAGGATCCCGAGCGCGTGCTCTCGGAAATCCGGCGCATACTCAAACCGGGCGGTCGGATGCTGTTTCTCGAGCATGGCCGCGCGCCCGATGCAGGCGTGCAACGCTGGCAGCAGCGGATCGAGCCCGTGTGGAAGCAGATTGCGGGGGGATGCCACCTGACCCGCCCGATCGGCTCGGCGCTACGCGGAGCCGGCTTTGCTGTCGAGCCTTTGGGCCAGGGATACCTGCCCGGAACCCCGCGTTTTGCCGGATGGATGGAGTGGGGAGTGGCGCGCAAGGCCGGAGCGTGAGCCCCCGGCTTTGCGTCGCCGATTTCGATTACTCGCCGAAGGTGCGTTGCCACCATCCGCGGCGACCCTCTTCGCCGTTTTCGGGCTTGGCCGCATCGCTGCCGGAAGCCGGTCCGGCACCAACAGCCAGGTCGCCCTCCGGACTACCCGTTGCGGCGTTTTTCGCGCGGCTGGCGGACTTTCTCGGCTTGGCCGCCGCGCTCTTGCGCGCCGGCTTTGCCTTGGTCACAGGCGCAACATCTTCGGCAGGGGCATCTTCAGCCGGGGCATCTTCGGCAGGTGCAGTGTCGGGTTCGGCGGCAGAGGCCGCCTCAGCATCGACGGCTGCCTTGGCCTTGCGCGGGGCGCGCTTGCGCTTTGGCGCTTCTGCCTCCACGTCCGCGGGCTTTTCTGCCAGTTCAGGCGCTTCAGACTCGATGGCGGCCGGTTTGGCCTTGCGCGGGGCACGCTTGCGCTTTGGCGCAGGGGTTTCCTCGTCGGCCCCGGTGGGAACATCGGCCGCATCTTCAGCCTGATCCTGCGGCGAGCCTGCTTCAGCGGTATCGGCGTCGCCTGCTTCGGTCTGTTCGCCGGTGCCTGCTTGCACTTCGCCGTCGCCGCGATCCTTGCGCCTGCGCCGTCCGCCACGCCGGCGGCGCTTCTTGGGCCGGTCGCCGCCGGTTTCATCATCCGCGACCTGGTTCCGTTCGGCAGAATCTGCCTGTTCGTCGTCACCTTCGTCCGCAGAGGTTAACCGCTCCTGCCGGGATTTGTTGCGACCGCGGCCGCCACGGCGGCGACGGCGCTTCTTGTCCGGATCCCCATCGCGTTCCTCTTCTTCCGGCTGGTCCTCGAAGTCGACTTCATCCTCGAAGTCGTCCTCGTCGTCCATCTCTACGCTTTCGTCGATAATCGGGCGAGGCGCGGGAACATGGGTCGGCCTCGGACCTGAGCTGGTGATCGCCATCTTGGCGCCTTCATCCTCGCCCTCGGGGATGACTTCTACTGCCACGCCATAGCGAGCCTCGATTTCGGCCAGATCGGCCCGTTTGGCATTGAGCAGATAGATTGCCGCCTCGGTACTTGCCTCCAGGCGGATCATCGAACCCTTGCCGCGAGCGGCCTCTTCCTCGATCAGGCGCAAGGCAGAAAGCCCTGCGCTCGAAGCGGTGCGCACCAGCCCCGTCCCGTCGCAATGCGGGCAATGGCGCGTGGTTGCCTCGAGTACGCCGGTGCGCAGGCGCTGGCGGCTCATTTCCATCAGGCCGAATCCTGAAATTCGCCCGACCTGGATGCGCGCGCGATCGTTCCTCAGCGCGTCCTTCATCGCCTTTTCAACCTTGCGGACGTTGGAGCCGTACTCCATGTCGATGAAATCGATCACAACCAGCCCCGCCATGTCGCGCAGACGCAGTTGGCGGGCGATCTCCTTCGTCGCTTCGAGGTTGGTGTTGAGCGCGGTCTGCTCGATCCCGTGCTCCTTGGTCGACCTTCCCGAGTTGATGTCGATCGAGACCAACGCTTCGGTCGGGTTGATGACTAGATATCCACCCGATTTCAGCTGGACCACCGGGTCGTACATGGCGCGAAGCTGATCTTCCGCGCCATAGCGCTGGAACAGCGGCACCGGGTCAGTATAGGCCTTCACCCGCCGCGCATGGCTGGGCATGAGCAGCTTCATGAATTCGCGGGCCGATTTGTAGCCATCCTCGCCTTCAACCACCACTTCCTCGATGTCGCGGTTGTAGATGTCGCGGATGGCGCGCTTGATCAGGTCCGAATCCGAATGGATCAGCTTGGGCGCGGAGGACGACAGCGTCTTTTCGCGGATTTCGTCCCACAGCCGGGCAAGATAATCGAAATCGCGCTTGATCTCGGGCTTGGTCCTGCTGAGACCGGCAGTGCGCACGATCAGGCCCATGCTCTTGGGCAGAACAAGGTCTGACACGATCTGCTTCAAACGCTTGCGATCGCTGGCCGAACTGATCTTGCGGCTGATTCCGCCGCCATGCGATGAATTGGGCATCAGCACGGTGTAACGGCCAGCCAGGCTGAGGTAGGTGGTCAGAGCCGCGCCCTTGTTGCCGCGTTCTTCCTTGACCACCTGGACCAGCAGCACCTGCCGCCGCTGGATGACGTCCTGGATCTTGTAGCGGCGCCGCAGCGCCATACGGCGCTCGCGCGCCTCGTCGGCCTTCTTGGCGCGGTTGCGGCCCGATCCCTGGCGGCGGCGGCCCTTGCGGCCACGATCACGGCGCGAACGGTCCGATTCCTCGCCCGTATCGGGGCCGGCATCGCCATCGCCATCGCCATCGTCTTCGGCGCTTTCGGAGCTGTTCAGGTCAGGGCGGTCTGCCGAATACTCGCCATCGCCATCGTCGTCATAGTCTCCGTTATCGACGTGACCATCTTCGATGGTGGCGACTTCGTCCTTTTCGCTGGTGTCGATTTCCTCGACCCCGTTTTCGCTAAAGTCGGCGCCGGGTTCGTCGTCGGTGCCGTATTCGTCCCCGCGTGCGCCGTCTTCGTCTTCGTAGTCGTCATCGTCTTCGGCGCGAAGGCGTTCCTCCTCCTCGGCGGCAGCGGCCTCTTCGGCCAGCAATGCCTCCCGGTCCTCCCGCGGGATCTGGTAGTAATCCGGATGGATTTCGTTGAACGACAGGAAACCGTGGCGGTTGCCGCCAAACTCCACGAATGCCGCTTGCAGCGACGGTTCTACCCTGGTTACCTTTGCAAGGTAGATATTGCCCTTGATCTGTCGGTGTTCGTCGGATTCGAAATCAAATTCTTCGATCCGGTTGCCTTTGAGCACCGCCACCCGCGTTTCTTCCGGGTGGCGCGCGTCGATGAGCATGCGCGTTGCCATTAAATATTCTCCATGCGCGGAGCGGATTGGCCAAACTGCCACCGCCCAAGCACGCAAATGTAAGGGAGCCGACCCTGCCTTGAGAAAGGTCGGCGGTTTCGATCAGGCGCCGCATCGAATGATGGCGGCGCATTAGTGCTGTGTCTGCTGTGATGGATGGACACCAATCCAAAAGAGGCTTGCCCGCGAATTTCCCGGCGTGCGGATGGCACTGCGCGGAAAAGGGCGGGGCGTAACAACTCATCACTGCGTCAACCTGTTGCAATTCTTTGCGATTACAGAGCGCAAAGTGCGGAAGGAGTCGATCACCGAGCGCGCCAACCGGCGCGCAGGTGGTTTCCCGTCCGGTTCAAGGCTGCTAGCACCGTGGGTTAATACCCGCAACCATATTGCGTACATGGCGGTTAGGTCTTTACCAAGTCCGCGCCATGAACTTGCGCAAGCATATTGCCCTGGCCGTCGTGCTGCCACTGGTTGCAGTTGCCGCGCTGGCTGCTTCGGGGACAAGGATTCCCGTTCCGGTTTTCGGCCGGGATTACATATTGCGCTTCCTGCTGCCCGGGCCTGCCGCGGACGCAGACCTTCCGCGGATTCACGGCACTTCCGACGAACGCGCCCCGCTGGTGGTGATCGATGCCGGACATGGCGGGCGCGATCCGGGTGCAACGGGCGAAGATGCCCGCGAAAAGGACATCACACTCGCCCTGGCGCTGAGGCTGCGCGACGAACTGGTGGCGCAGGGAGATGTCCGGGTCGCCCTCACGCGGGAGAATGACCGGTTCCTCGCGCTCGGCGAACGCCCCGACATTGCCCGCCGGCTGGGCGCGGATCTGTTCATATCGATCCACGCGGATTCTGCCGGTGAGAAGAGCGCGCTGAGCGGAGCGAGCGTCTATACGCTTTCGGGTGAGGCTTCGAGCGAGGCGGCCGCGCGTTTTGCCCGGCGCGAAAACGATGCAGACCGGCTCAACGGGGTTTCGATCGACGGGCAATCGCAGGAAGTCAGCGCGATCCTGGTCGACCTTTCGCAGCGCCGCGCACAGGAACAGGCGACTACGCTGGTCGATCTGATCCTGCGCGAGGGTGAAGGGCAGTATGCTTTCGTACCCGATATGCGCCGCGCGGCCGACCTGGTGGTCCTGCGCGCGCCCGACATGCCTTCGATCCTGTTCGAATCGGGTTTCGTTTCGAATCAGGAAGACGCCGCACGGTTGATGTCCGAACAAGGGCGCAGCAAGTTTGCCCGGATGATGGCGCGTGCGATCCGCATCTACTTCGCGCGGCAGTCTCCGGTACGGCCGGGCTGATGGCGCTCTGGCCCGATTGGTTCTGGCGCGGGCAGGATTCCCCATGCTAGAGGCGGCCCCATCAACTTCGGGCAGGTAATGGCAGAGCAATCCTTTCGCGACTATTTCCGGTTTCGCCTGCGCCGCGACAGTGCGGCGGCGGTGGAGTGGTTTCGCCACAACTGGAACGACAGGCGTGGTTTCCGCTGGGGCGCACGTGGCCTGCTGGCGTTCATCATCGTGTGGCTGGCCAGTTGGGCATGGCTGGGCCGCGATCTTCCCGACGCCGAGGTACTGCTCGAGTACGAGACGCCGCTGCCCACGACGGTCCGCGACATCGATGGCGAGATTGTCCACTCCTACGCGCGCGATCGCCGCGTGGCGCTGCAATACCCCGATTTTCCACAAAAGCTGATAGAGGCCTACCTGGCGGCGGAGGACAGAACGTTCTTCAGCCATTCGGGAGTGGATATTACCGGCACGCTCAACGCGGTATTCGATTACGCGACAAAGTTGGGCTCTGGCGAACGCGCGGTTGGCGGCTCCACGATCACGCAGCAGGTGGCCAAGAACCTGCTTCTGGGCGACGAATATTCGGTCACGCGCAAGCTCAAGGAGATGATCCTCGCGCGGCGGATCGAAGGGGTCCTCTCCAAGCAGGAAATCCTCGAGCTCTATCTCAATGAAATTCCGTTGGGACGGCGCAGCTTCGGCGTGCAGGCCGCTGCGCGCGCCTATTTCGACAAGGATGTGGGCGACCTGGAGCTGCATGAAATGGCCTTCCTGGCGATCCTGCCCAAGGCCCCCGAACGCTATGGCCGCGCCGCAAACCGCGCGCTGGCGATCGAGCGCCGCAACTTCGTTCTTGGCCAGATGGAAAGCAACGGCTTCATCACCAGGCAGCTGGAGCTTGCCGCCCGGGCCATGCCGCTTGGCCTTGTCCGGCAGAAGGAGCCCGCCAGTTCGGTCGAATCGGGCTATTTCCTTGAAGAAGTGCGCCGCCAACTGATCGAACAATTCGGTGAAACGGCGGAGGATGGGCCAAACAGCGTCTATGCCGGCGGCTTATGGGTGCGTACCTCGCTCGATCGGGTGTTGCAGAAAGCAGGCAGGGATGCGCTGCGCGACGGCCTGCTGCGCTATCACGGAAACCGCGGGTGGGCAGGGCCGATTGCCAGGATCGATATCGACGATGGCGACTGGGCGGGTCAGCTCGCCAGTTCATTTCTGGCGGTCAATTACAAGGATTGGCGCGTAGGCGTCGTCACCCGCCGGGCGGGCGAAAGCGCCAGCGTGGGTTTTTCCGACGGGCAGGAATTTCCGCTGTCGGGCCTGCCCGACGCGCTGCGGCCAGGCGATATCATCGCGGTAGCACGGCAGGGCGGCGGCTACAGCGTGCGTACCATCCCCGAAGTCTCGGGCGGATTCCTGGCGGAGGCGGTGCAGACCGGGCGGGTGCTGGCGATGCAGGGCGGGTTCGATTCGCGGCTGAGCGATTTCAACCGTGCAACGCAGGCTGTCCGTCAACCGGGATCGACGATCAAGCCGTTCGTTTACGCGACCGGGCTCGACAACGGCATGACCCCGGCCAGCGAAGTGCCCGATGAAACCTTTTGCTTTTACCAGGGTTCGATCCTGGGCGAAAAGTGCTTCCGCAATTTCGATGGCAAGGGCGGCGGCGTCCACACCATGCGCTGGGGGCTGGAGCAGTCGCGCAACCTCATGACGGTGCACATCGCGATGGAAGCCGGGATGCCGAAGGTGGTGGGTACCTTCGATAGGCTTGGGATCGGCAAATACGATTCCTATCCCTCGTTTGCGCTGGGGGCAGGGGACACGACGGTGCTGAAGATGGTCAACGCCTATGCCGCGCTGGCCAACCACGGGCGGCTGCATGAGCCAAGCGTGATCGATTTTATCCAGGACCGGCGCGGCAAGGTCATCTGGCGCGCCGACAAGCGCAAATGCGAAAACTGCAATATGGCAAAGTGGGACGGCAAGCCCATGCCGAGATTTGGCGCGATGGGGCGCGAAGTGCTCGATCCGCGCACCGCCTTCCAGGTCATCCACATGCTGCAAGGCGTGGTGCAGCGCGGCACTGCCGTGCGACTGCGTGACCTTGGCCTGCCGTTGTTCGGGAAGACCGGCACCACCTCCGGACCGACCAATGCCTGGTTCGTCGGCGGATCGCCAGAAATCGTTGCCGGGGTCTATCTCGGGTATGACCAGCCACGTAATCTGGGCGGATATGTTCAGGGCAGCAATACCGCCGCGCCGATCTTCAAGCAGTTTGTCGAGCATTCGCGCGCCCGCTGGGATGCCGGGCCATATATTGCCCCGCCGGGCATCCGCATGGTCCGGATCGACCGCCGCACCGGCAAGCGCGTGTTCGACGCCTGGCCGAGCGACGAGCCGCTCGCCCCGGTGATATGGGAAGCGTTCAAGCCCGATACCGAACCAGGTCGCGAAACGCGGCAGGACGAGATCTCTGCAATGCGTGATGAGATGCTCCGTCTGATCCGCCGCGGGATAAAAGGAGTTGACGAAGGGGGGCTTGGTGCAGGCGATGGTCAGCCAAGGGACTTCGTGGAAGATCAGGGCGGAATCTATTGATGCGCCCGCGCCATGTTCAGAACCCCGATCGGCGGAGGATGAGGCAGATGACGGTTCCGGTTAAGGCGCTTGGCGCAGCATTGCTCGGATTTCTGGCCATTCCGGCGGCGGCAGAATTGCCGGTAGGTGCGCGTGCGCCGGTATTTGCGACCCAGGCTGCGCTGGCGGGTAAGGAGACCGGGTTCTCGCTTGGCGCTGCGCTCGCGCGCGGGCCGGTGGTGCTCTATTTCTATCCCAAGGCTTTCACCAAGGGCTGCACGCTGGAGGCCAATGCCTTTGCCGAAGCGATGGACGAGTTTGCGGCCATGGGCGCTACGGTCATCGGCCTGTCGGCAGACGATATCGGCACGCTCAAGGAGTTTTCGGTGCTCGAATGCCGCAACGCCTTTCCCGTTGGCGTTGCTTCGGCTGAACTGATCAACGCCTACGATGTGAACCTGGTCCGCGAGGGCAAGGATCTGGGCGTGACCAGTCGCACCAGCTATGTGATTGCGCCCGATGGCCGCATTGCCATGGTGCATTCGGACATGGATTACCGCGATCATGTGCGGCTTTCGCTCGAGGCGGTGAAAAAGCTGGGCCGTTAAGTCGCCGCGGCCGCGCCGTCCGGCTTCTTTACAATCACGGGCGGTCCGCTAATCGGGCGGCAGATCTTACAAAGGAAATGTCATGCGTGCCGAAGGGCAGGCCCATATCGACCGTATCAATGCAGCGCTCGAACTCGTGCGCCAGTCACTCGACTGGGAGCGCTCGCTGCGCCGGTTGGACGAACTCAATGCCCGGGTGCAGGACCCGGCGCTGTGGGACAATCCAAAACAGGCGCAGGCTATCTCGCGTGAGCAGAAGCAGCTTGAATCGGCTGTGAACACGGTCAGGGACATATCATCGCAGATGTCCGACGCGGTCGAGTTCATCGAGATGGGCGAAGCCGAGGGCGAAGAGGAAATCGTCCTCGATGGGCTGAAATCGCTCGAACAGCTTGCCGCCCGCGCCGACGCCGACAAGGTCCAGGCGCTGCTTTCAGGCGAAGCCGACGCCAACGATACCTACGTTGAAATCCACGCCGGCGCGGGCGGCACCGAAAGTCAGGACTGGGCGGAAATGCTGCTGCGCATGTATGCCCGCTGGGCCGAAAAGCGCGGCTTCAAGGTGGAGACGGTGGAGTATCAGGCGGGCGAGCAGGCGGGGATCAAGTCGGCCACGCTGCTGATCAAGGGCGAAAACGCCTATGGCTATGCCAAGACCGAAAGCGGCGTGCACCGGCTGGTCCGTATCAGCCCATATGACAGTTCGGCGCGGCGCCACACCAGCTTCAGCAGCGTGTGGGTCTATCCCGTGATCGATGACGACATCGACATCCAGATCAACGAGGGCGACCTCAAGATCGACACCTATCGCGCCAGCGGGGCGGGCGGGCAGCACGTCAACACCACCGATTCGGCGGTGCGCATCACGCATATGCCCACCGGCATCGTCGTCGCCAGCCAGAACGACCGCAGCCAGCACAAGAACCGCGCTACCGCGATGAACATGCTCAAGGCACGGCTGTTCGAGCGCGAGATGGCCGAGCGCGAGGCGGTGGCGAGCGGCGAATACCAGGAAAAGAGCGAAATCGGCTGGGGCCACCAGATCCGCTCCTATGTCTTGCAGCCGTACCAGATGGTGAAGGATCTGCGCACGGGTGTGGTCTCGACATCGCCCGACAACGTTCTTGACGGCGATATCGATGCGTTCATTTCGGCTGCACTTGCGCTACGCGTTACTGGGGAGGCAGGGCAGGTGGAGGACATCGAATGATGCGCATCACGTCTGTTTTGGTATCGCTCGCCCTGTTGATGGGCTGCCAGCCGGTCGAGGATACAAGTGGACGGCCCGAGAGCTCGCTCGAATTTCCGCGTCCGCATCGCCCCGTATCCGCTCAAAGCAAGGCGGTGGTTTCGTCCGAAGATGCACGCGACAGCCGCGGTGAAGCGCAAAAGGTCATGGACCTGGCCGAATTGCATGAGGGCATGACCGTTGCCGATATCGGTGCGGGCGCGGGGTATTATACCGTGCGCCTCGCCGAACGTGTCGGCAGCGAGGGGCGGGTGCTGGCGCAGGATATCGACCGCGAGGCGCTCGAGCGGCTGGGCAGGCGGGTCGAGCGTGAACGGCTCGACAATGTCTCGATCAAGCTGGGCAGCGGCGACGATCCGCAATTGCCCGCCGACAGCTTCGACCGGATATTCTTGGTGCACATGTATCACGAGGTTGCGGAACCATATGCCTTCCTGTGGCGCCTTTGGCCGGCGCTGACGAGCAATGGGCAAGTGATCGTGGTCGATTCGGATCGCCCGACCGATCAGCACGGGATTCCGCCGTTGTTGCTCTCATGCGAGTTCGAGGCGGTAGGCTTCAAGCTGGTCGAGTATGTCGAGAAACCTGATATTCGCGGATATTTTGCCCGCTTCGAGCGCGGCGATACCCGGACGGAGCCGGAAAGGATCGCGGCTTGCGCACTGACGCGGTGAATTCGTCACCGGGCCGTGGCCGGCATTTGTGAATAAAGTTCTACGCAATCGGGGTGGAATTGGTCTAGGGATACGGATCGGTGAGGCCGCGCAATCAGTTGGCGCCGCCTCCAGGGGAGCGTTTCATTGTTCAAGGGATTGAGCCCGATCGTTTATGGCGGGCGTGAAGTTTGGCCGCTTGTTGAAGGCGGCAAAGGTGTATCTGCGACCAACCATGCCAGCTCTGGCGCATGGGCTGCTGCCGGCGGTATCGGCACCGTCAGCGCGGTCAATGCCGACAGCTATGACGCCGAAGGCAAGATCATTCCGCAGGTTTACAAACAGCTCACCCGCCGGGAACGCCACGAGCAATTGATCCGCTATGCGATCGACGGAGCGACCGAACAGGTTCGCCGCGCGTTCGACATTTCGAATGGCAAGGGCGCGATCAACATCAACGTGCTGTGGGAAATGGGCGGCGCGCAGGCAGTGCTTGAAGGTGTGCTCGAACGCACCAAGGGCATGGTGACCGGGGTCACATGCGGTGCCGGCATGCCCTACAAGCTGGCCGAGATCGCGGCTCATTTCAACGTGTCCTATTTGCCGATCATCAGCTCGGCGCGGGCATTCCGGGCGCTGTGGAAGCGCAGCTATCACAAGGTTGCAGAACTGATGGCGGCGGTGGTCTATGAAGACCCCTGGCTGGCAGGCGGGCACAATGGCCTGTCCAACGCCGAAGACCCGCTGAAGCCGGAGGATCCCTATCCGCGCGTCAAGCTGCTGCGCGAAACCATGCGCGCTGAAGGCGTTTCGGAAGATGTTCCTATCGTCATGGCTGGCGGGGTGTGGTTCCTGCGCGAATGGAACGACTGGATCGACAATCCCGAGCTTGGCAAGATCGCCTTCCAGTTCGGCACGCGGCCGCTGCTGACGCAGGAAAGCCCGATCCCCCAGGGTTGGAAAGACCGGTTGCGCACGCTCGACGATGGCGACGTGCTGCTGCACAAGTTCTCGCCCACCGGATTCTATTCGTCGGCGGTCAAGACCGAATTCCTGTACGATCTGATTCACCGTTCCGAACGGCAGATTCCCTACAGCAAGGTCGAGGCAGGAGTGCACACGGCGCAGCTCGATATTGGGGTGCGCGGCAAGAATTTCTGGGTCGCGCCTGCCGACTATCAGCGAGCCAAGGCCTGGTTTTCCCAAGGCTATACCGATGCACTCAAGACGCCCGATGACACGATCGTTTATGTCACGCCCGAAAGCCGCAAGGCGATCCAGCAGGACCAGAAGGATTGCATGGGCTGCCTGTCGCATTGCCAGTTTTCAAGCTGGAAGGACCATGACGATTACACCACCGGGCGGCTGGTCGATCCGCGCAGCTTCTGTATCCAGAAGACCTTGCAGGATATCGCGCATGGCGGGCCGGTGGACGAAAATCTGATGTTTGCGGGGCACGCCGCCTACCGCTTCAAGCAGGACCCGTTCTATTCGAACAACTTCACCCCCACGGTGAAGGAGCTGGTCGATCGGATACTGACTGGGGATTGAGTCAGCGTCTCAATCGCCGCGCTGGCGAACGATTCCGTCTCCGTCCGCTCGAAGATACCGGTCGATGATCGCCTGTAGCGCGACAAAGGCCAGCTTCAGTTCCAGATGATTTTTCGGCAGTTCCCATTCGGTGGATGGCTCACGCGCTGCCACAACAATCGCATCCTTGATAGCCATGCCTGGCGGGATTTGCGCCTCGAACGCGCGCCGCAGTTCGACCACCTTGTGAAGCCTGTCCTTCGCTTCGCTGAGGTCGATCATGCCATCCTGCGCCTGCGCCAGCGTCTTGCAACGATAGGATGCGCAGACTGCGGGCCGCGAAGCGTAGATGGAGCACCGCGCTCCGTCGAGGAACCGGCAGGGGAAATCGAGCCGGTGCTGCGTGGCGGCATCGCCAAGCCCTGCGCCGTGCAGCCGGTCCTTGTCGGGCCCGGTCAGGTCGAGATGGGTGAATACGGCACCGGTGCAGCACATCCCGCAATCGAGGCACAGGACACCCGGTTCGATCCTGGCGTGCCGGTTCAAGTCAGACCAGGCCTTCCAGCACCTGGTCGGGCGGGCGGTGCCCGTCCATCCAGAATCGGATATTGGCAATTACCTTTTCGCCAGAAGCCTCGCGCCCCTCTGCGGTCGCGCTGCCGATATGCGGCAGGGTCATGACGTTGGGGTGCTTGAGCAGGCGTTTGTCGACCCTGGGCTCGTCGGGATAGACGTCGAGCCCGGCCCCCGCGAGATGACCGCTCTCGAGCGCGGCGATGAGCGCTTCCTGATCGATCAGTTCGCCGCGCGCGGTGTTGATGATCGACCCACCTGGCTTCATCAGGCCGATCCGCCGCGCATCGAGCAGCCCATGCGTTTCTTCGCTCAACGGGCAATGCAGGGTTACGATGTCCGCCTCCCGAAGCAGCGCATCCAGATCGCCGACAAAGCGCGCGCCAAGCATGGTCTCGATGGCGGATGGCAGCTGCTTGCGGTTGTTATAGATCACCGTAAGTCCGAAAGCGCGCGCGCGGAAGGCGACAGCCTGGCCGATCCGGCCCATGCCGACGATGCCCAGGACCTTGCCGCCCAGCCTGCGCCCCAGCATGCCCGATGGGGCCCAGCCGCTCCATTTCCCGCTGCGGACCAGCGCCACCCCTTCGCGGATGCGCCGCGGAACGCCGATAATCCCGCACATGGCAATATCTGCCGTATCGTCGGTGAACACGCCGGGTGTATTGGTGACGATGATCTTGCGCCCCGCCGCTGCCGCCAGATCGATATGTTCGGTTCCCGCACCGAAGTTGGCAATCAGGCGCAATTGCGGCCCGGCCTGTTCGATCATCTCCGCGTCGATCCGGTCGGTGACGGTGGGAACCAGCACGTCCGCGCCCTGCATCGCGGCGATCAGCCGATCGCGGGTGAATGGAATGTCCGCGCGGTTGAGAGTGGTATCGAACAATTCGCACATGCGCTCTTCAACCGAAGGCATGAGATGGCGCGTGACCACGACCTTGGGCTTGTGATCGATGGGCCGTTCGGAAAATGTCGCGTTCGCGGGCATGTTGCTGCGCTAATGCGGGCAGGGTGGCGCGGTCAAGCGGCAGAGTGTGTCGAGGCGGGCTTGAAGGTCCCTGGCAAACACCGGTATCTGGTCGAAATGCGTTCGATTCTCGTCTCTTTCGCGGCCCTGCTCGCTTTTGGCCTGCCCCAACCGGCAATGGCCCAGACGCGCGAGGCGCCGTATTGGGCTTCGCTGCGCGCGGAACCGGTCAATATGCGCGTCGGCCCCAGCCAGGACTACCCGATCGAATGGGTATATCGGCGCAAGGGGCTGCCGGTGATGGTGGTCCGCGTGGTCGAGGGCTGGCGGCTGGTCCGCGATCCCGACGGCGCACAGGGCTGGGTCGTCGCCCGCCTGCTCGATCCGCAGCGCACGGCGGTTGTGATCGGCAATGGCCTGGCCGCGATCCTCGAGGAACCCGTGGCATCGTCCGCCTTGAAATGGAACGCCGAACCCGGGGTCGTCGGCCAGTTGGGAAAGTGCACGGCGGGTTGGTGCGAATTCGACACCAATGGCCACAAGGGATGGATCCGCGCAGACCGGCTTTGGGGCGCCGGCGAGCCCTGAGCGGGCAAGGGCAGCCCGAAAGCCGCCCTTGCGCACTCGGCAACTATTGCGCTGCAGCTGCGGGTCGCACCGTCACCGGGTCACCTTCATCGGGCGTGGCGGTGAACGAACCATCCTCGGCAGGTGCCGATTCGGTGTAGCACATTGCCGTTTGGCCCTCTGTAGTTGGCGTAAAGCAGGTTTTGCCCTCCACCACCGCCCAGGTGCCTTCCGCAACCAGATTCCCTTCGGAATCGGTATCGGTATAAGTGCCATCGGCATTGATTACCGTCGTTCCCGCCGTGCCGTCCGCATTCGTGACCGCAAAGGTTCCCACGGGCGTGCCATTGGCCACGGTTACAGGTGCAGCTTCTGCTGCTTCTTCGACCACAGGCTCCGCAGCCGGTTCGGGCTGGCAAGCAGCCAGCGTTCCGGCAAGTGTGCCGGCAAGCGACACCATCAGCAATCTTTTCATAAGATCGACTCCCCCTCGCAAACATGCGTCCCTGCACGGACGCCTATCACAATCGGGGGCCGCAGGAAATCGCCGGGAATCAGTCCGCCAGCTCTACCGCGATCGCGGTCGCCTCGCCCCCGCCGATGCACAGGCTGGCGACGCCGCGCGTCTTGCCGCGCTCGCGCAGGGCGTTGATCAGCGTGACGATGATGCGCGTCCCGCTGGCCCCGATGGGGTGGCCGAGCGCGGTCGCGCCGCCGTTGACGTTGATCCGATCGTGCGAAATTCCGATGTCGCGCATGGCGAACATGGCGACGCAGGCGAATGCCTCGTTCACTTCCCACAGATCGACATCGTCAACGCTCCATCCCGCGCGTTCGAGAACTTTCCCGATCGCGCCGACAGGAGCCACGGTGAAGTCCTTCGGTTCACGCGCGTGGGCCGCCATCGCAACCACCTTTGCAACAGGCCTCAGCCCCTTCTCGCTGGCGGTGCTCGAACGGGTCAGGACAACCGCCGCGGCGCCGTCCGAGATCGAGCTCGAGGTGGCGGCGGTAATCGTCCCGTCCTTGGCGAAGGCGGGGCGCAGGGTGGGGATCTTTTCGGGCTTGCCCTTCGAAGGCGATTCGTCGGTATCGACCGAGACCTCGCCCGTGCGGGTCGCAACCGTTACCGGCACCACTTCGCCAGCGAAGGCACCGCTTTCGATCGCGGCATTGGCGCGGCGCAGCGATTCGATCGAAAAGGCGTCCATGTCCTCGCGCGTGAGCTGGTATTCGTTCGCGGTATCCTGCGCGAAGGTGCCCATTGCCCGGCCCGCTTCATAGGCATCTTCCAGCCCGTCGAGGAACATGTGGTCATAGGCGGTATCGTGGCCGATCCGCGCGCCGGAGCGGTGCTTCTTGAGCAGATATGGCGCGTTGGTCATGCTCTCCATACCGCCCGCGATGACGAAATCGACCGATCCCGATGCCAGCGCCTCGGAACCCATGATCACGGTCTGCATGCCCGATCCGCAAACCTTGTTGACCGTGGTTGCCTGCACCGATTTGGGCAGACCGGCCTTGAGCGCGGCCTGGCGGGCGGGAGCCTGGCCGAGCCCGGCGGGAAGCACGCAGCCCATGTAGATGCGGTCAAAACTTGCGCCATCGACGCCCGATCGTTCGACCGCCGCCTTGACTGCCGTGGCCCCAAGGTCGGTGGTCGAAGCATCGGCCAAGGCGCCCTGCATCGCGCCCATGGGCGTGCGGGCATAGGACAGGATGACAATCGGATCGGCTGCGGAGAACTGGGGCATTCTATTTCCTCGGGTGATGGCTGGATGGTTTTTACCAGTCTAATGCTGCACTGCGGCATTGGCAATCGGAATGCGTATTCGCTTGTCAGACGGAAATCCATCGGCAAGAACCAATCGCAATTCGAAACGCAATTCAGACAAACCGGAGAGCATCATGGCAGTCGATCAGCGCCACGAGATGGAACGACTGCTGCGTTTGCAGCGCGATGCCTTCACCGCTTCGCGGCCCGAGAGCATGGCCATGCGCAAGGACCGGATCAAGCGCGCGATGGCCTTGCTGAAAGAGCACGGGCATACCCTCGCCAAGACGATGAGCGCCGATTTCGGCAGCCGCAGCGCACATCAGTCGATGATCACCGACATCGCCGCCACGGTCAGCGCGGGCAAGGATGCGCTGGCGCACATCGATGCCTGGGCACGGACCGAGCGGCGCAAAGTCCAGTTTCCGCTTGGCCTGCTGGGGGCGAAGGCCGAGGTGCGCTATGAACCCAAGGGCGTGATCGGCATCCTCAGCCCCTGGAATTTCCCGGTCAATCTGGCGTTCGGCCCACTGATGCAGGTACTGGCGGCGGGCAACCGCGCGATGATCAAGCCGAGCGAATTCACCGAGCGCACGTCGCTGCTGATGAAGGAACTGGTGAGCGAATACTTCACGCCCGACGAAGTGGTGGTGATCACCGGCGGCCCCGAAGTGGCGGCGGCGTTCACGTCGCTGCCGTTCGATCATCTGGTCTTCACCGGATCGACCGCCACGGGGCGCAGGGTGATGGCGGCGGCGGCCGAAAATCTGGTTCCCGTGACGCTGGAACTGGGCGGCAAGAGCCCGGTGGTCATGGGCCGCAGCGCCAATTTCGCCAGGGCTGGCGAACGGATTGCGCTGGGCAAGATGATGAACGCGGGGCAAATCTGCCTTGCCCCCGATTACATGATCGTGCCCGAAGACAAGGAGAGCGAGGCCATCGCCGGGGTAAGCCGGGGCGTCGAGCGCATGTATCCCGCGCTGCTGGAGAACGACGATTACGCCTCGATCGTCAGCGACCGGCACTTTGCGCGTTTGCAGGGGCTGGTCGCCGATGCGCGCAGCAAGGGCGCCGAGGTGATCGAGGTCAATCCGGCGGGCGAGGATTTTTCGGGCGCCAATGCCCGCAAGATGCCGCTCACCATCCTGCGCAACGTCAATGACGACATGCTGGCCATGCAGGAGGAGATTTTCGGGCCGGTGCTGCCGGTCGTGACTTACGGGAAGATCGACGAGGCGATCGATTATGTGAACGCGCATGATCGCCCGCTGGGGCTCTATTATTTCGGCCATGCCCGGCGTGAGCAGGAGCAGGTGCTGACGCGCACCATTTCGGGCGGTGTCACCACCAACGACGTGATCTTCCATGTCTCGATGGAGGACTTGCCGTTCGGCGGCGTGGGCCCATCGGGCATGGGGGCCTATCACGGCATAGAGGGCTTCCGCGAGTTCAGCCATGCGCGCGCGGTCTATCATCAGCCCAGGATCGACATTGCCAAGCTGGGCGGTTTCAAGCCGCCCTATGGCAAGGCGAGCGCGCGGGCGGCGAAGACGCTGATGAAATAGACGGGCGGGTTGAGCCTTCCGGGCCACCGCAAGTTTGCGGGTCTGCTACTCTCCAAATTCTCCCCTCCCTTGAGGGAGGGGATCGAGGGGTGGGTGCTCAACACCCATGGTGGGCACGCCCCCACCCGTCCTCCCCTCAAGATGGAAGGGATTTTCTCACGCAAAGGCGCGAAGGCGCAAAGGTGTGATCCTCCCCATCGCACTCGGTCGGAGGGGGTGGGCGCCTACCCCTTCGTCACCCCGGCCCTTCGACTGCCTGCCAAGGCAGGCGCCCAGGATAAACTGCCCAGCGGGCAGGCCGGGGTTCAGCTTGGTTTCACGCGAAGACGCGAAGATTTTATGCCTGCGGCAAGGCCACACTTCTCTTCGCGTCTTTGCGCCTTTGCGAGAGAAATTGAGCCAGCGTCCCCGGCACTTGAAGGTTCCGGCGCAAAAGCGCACTGTTACCGTAATTCTATGATTTCAATATCATTTGATGTTGGAAATCTAATTAATTCTTCAAAATCCACCTTCCAAAATGAGACTTCCACAGGTCTTTTGGCTTGGTCGCACGAAAGTGTAATAAATACTTCTACGCCATCTTCATCGACATATTTAGCCTCTCGGAAAGGCCAAACTCTTTCTCCAGGTTTTGCATCTCCTTGAACCACCACGTAGCTCCCCATGCCGCCATCGCCCATAGCCGCGAATCCGACTGAATCATCGAGCGCGTGGCCTAAGAGAAATTCCGCTAGAGCCTTTCGCTTCAGGTTAAGATGCTGTAATTCATCCAATGTTTATCAGTCCTGGGGTCACTGCGTGGATAATTTGGGGAGGGAATACCTAATTCTCACCGCGCCATCCCTTTTTGGCCTGGCAGGTTGAACAAGGCGAGGGGGGCGGGCCATTGCCAGGGCCTAACGAGATTGCTGGATTCAGTAAACTGTCACCGCAGGCCGGGGTCCAGTCTGGCTTTACACGGAGGCGCTAACACACGAAGGCGCGAAGCGCCCCGCGCCATGCCTCCCATTGCCGCATGAAATTCCCCGCATTTCGATCGTATAGATAGAGGGGCCAAGTCGCTGGTTATTGGGCAACATGGCGGCGGACGATGCGCTGCGCTCAGCCTTTACTTGCCTTCGTGCGCCGCATTGCCGATGAGGGCCGATGACCAAGATCCAAGCCACCATCGTTCAGGCCGCACCGGTGCCGCTGGCCATTTCAGACGGGATTGTTGCCGCGACCGGGCATGTTGCCCGCGCAATTGCCGATGGCGCACAGATCGTCGCGTTCGGCGAAACGTTTCTGGGCGGCTATCCCTTGTGGCTCGACGAGGCACCGGGGGCGGCACTGTGGGACCATCCCGGGACGCGGGCGCTGCACCGCATTTTGCTCGAACAGGCCGTGACCGCCGATGACGCACGGTTCGCCCCGCTTCAGGATATGGCCGATGCATCGGGTGCGCTAATCTCGATCGGCGCCCACGAACGCCGCCGTGCCAGCCTCTACAACACCCAGTTCCTCTTCCGCCCCGATGCACCGCCCTTGCTCCACCGTAAACTCGTGCCGACGCATGGCGAGCGTTTGGTGTGGGCACGCGGCGACGGGTCGACGCTCGGTGTCCATAATGCCGATTGGGGTGCGGTGGGCAGCCTGATCTGCTGGGAACATTGGATGCCACTCGCCCGCGCCGCAATGCACAACCAGCAGGAGCTGGTCCATGTCGCCGCCTGGCCGACGGTGCGCGACGCCTATGCCATCGCGTCGCGTCATTATGCGTTCGAGGGACGTTGCTTCGTCCTCGCGGCGGGCCTGATCCAGGAGCGCCAAGAGATTATCGACGGCCTCGCCCGCGTCGGCGGCGATGCCGAGGCGGAGGCGATGCTGCGCACGATCCCCGACGGCGTGCTCAACAAGGGAGGCAGCCTGATCTGTGGCCCCGATGGCGCCGTGCTGGCGCAGGCGGGCGAAGGCGAGGAGTATCTGTCCGCCACTCTCGACCTCGCCGCCACCCGCGAAGCGCTCGCCGCGCTCGACACCGATGGCCATTACAGCCGTCCCGATGTGTTTGCGTTGCACGTCAATACCGGCGCGCAGGACGGTGTGGTGTGGGAATGATGGGCTGTATGCCGCGCATGATCGGATTTTCCCTGAACCTGCCGCCATCATAGCCCGTTCGTCCGTCCGCCCCCATGACCTTGCCATTTAACGCGCCCGCGAATTCGCTACCATCGCAGGTATCGCCGATTCGCAGCCTTGCGTCATGCAATTGACGGGCCTAGAGGCGGCACGAATTTGAGCCCCCCAAGGATTCTCGCGTGGTCGATCTCAGTCAGTATCTGCCGATCCTCATATTCCTGTTCATCGCGGTGGGATTGTCGGCGCTGTTCGTGTTCCTGCCGATGGGCGTGGCGCGGCTTACCGGCGCGCACAAACCCGATACGGAGAAGAACAGCGAGTATGAATGCGGCTTCCCCGCGTTCGAGGATCCGCGCAGCCAGTTCGACGTGCGGTTCTATCTGGTAGCAATCCTGTTCATCATCTTCGATCTTGAGGCGGCGTTCCTGTTCCCTTGGGCGGTCAGCCTTGAACATACCGGCTGGACGGGCTGGATCACCATGATGGTGTTCCTGGGCGAACTCGCGATCGGCCTCGCCTATGCCTGGAAAATGGGGGCGTTGGACTGGGAATGAATACCGCGACCACACCCGCAGCCCGGCCCGGCGAACTGCGCCAGCCCGATGCCGACTACTTCACTGCCTTGCAGGGCGAGGTGAACGACAAGGGTTTTCTCGTCACCAGTACCGAGGACCTGTTCCAGTGGGCCCGCACCGGCAGCCTGTGGTGGATGACGTTCGGCCTTGCCTGCTGTGCGGTCGAGATGATCCACGTCAACATGCCGCGTTACGACATGGAGCGTTTCGGCGTTGCCCCGCGCGCTTCCCCGCGCCAGAGCGACGTGATGATCGTGGCGGGAACGCTGTGCAACAAGATGGCCCCGGCGCTGCGCAAGGTCTATGACCAGATGAGCGAGCCCAAATACGTCATCTCGATGGGCAGCTGCGCCAACGGCGGCGGCTATTACCACTACAGCTATTCGGTGGTGCGCGGGTGTGACCGGATCGTGCCGGTCGATATCTATGTGCCGGGCTGCCCACCCACGGCAGAGGCGCTGCTCTATGGCGTGATGCAGCTCCAGCGCAAGATCCGCCGCGTGGGGACGATCGAGCGATGAGCGTGGTCCATTCCGCCCCGAAATTCGCCTCGAACGAAGGCGTGCGCAAGGCGCTGACCAAGGCGCTCGGCAAGATGGTGCTCGCCTCGAAAGAAGAGCACGGCGAGATCGTCATCACTGTGAAGCGCGAGGCAATCGAAGATGCGCTGCGGCGGTTGCGCGACGATCATCAGTATCAGCAGTTGATGGAAATCGCAGGGGTCGATTACCCGAGCCGCGCCGAGCGGTTCGAAGTGGTCTACATGCTGCTCAGCCTCACCCGCAACCACCGCGTGATGGTGAAAGTTGCGACCGACGAGAATACTCCGGTTCCCACCGTCACCACGCTGTGGCCCGTCGCTGGCTGGCTCGAGCGCGAAGTGTTCGACCTTTACGGCGTCAAGTTCGCGGGCAATCCCGATCTGCGCCGCATCCTCACCGATTACGGCTTCGAAGGGCACCCGTTCCGCAAGGATTTCCCGCTCACCGGCTATGTCGAGCTGCGCTATTCCGAAGAGGACAAGCGCGTGGTTTACGAGCCGGTCGAATTGCCGCAGGACTTGCGCCAGTTCGATTTCATGAGCCCGTGGGAAGGCGCCGAATACGTTCTGCCTGGTGATGAAAAGGCGGAGGAGAAGAAGTGAGCCATTCACCCACTCTTCGTCACCCTGAACTCGTTTCAGGGTCCATTTCTCCTACCGCACCTTCGGTATGTGGGGCGCGATGGATGCTGAAACAAGTTCAGCATGACGAACATGGAGGTGCCCTGTGAGCATCCAGCTCGAACAGTCGCCCACCACCGGTGACGAGGTCATCACCAATTACACGATCAACTTCGGCCCGCAGCATCCCGCCGCGCACGGCGTGCTGCGCATGGTGATGGAGCTTGACGGCGAGGTGATCGAGCGGATCGATCCGCATGTCGGGCTGCTCCACCGCGGCACCGAAAAACTGATCGAGCACAAGACCTACCTTCAGGCGCTGCCCTATTTCGACCGGCTCGATTACGTCTCGCCGCTGTGCCAGGAACATTCCTATGTGCTGGCGATCGAGAAGCTGCTCAATCTCGAAGTGCCGATCCGCGCGCAGTACCTGCGCGTGCTGTTTGCGGAACTGACGCGCATTTCCAACCACATGCTCAACATCGGCGCGCATGTGATGGATGTCGGCGCGATGACGCCCAACCTGTGGGTGTTCGAGCTGCGCGAAGACTGCATGAACTTCTTCGAGCGGGCCAGCGGCGCGCGCATGCACAGCGCCTGGTTCCGCCCCGGCGGCGTGCATCAGGACGTGCCCGAGAAGCTGCTGGTCGATATCGGCCACTGGGTCGATACGCGGCTGCCCGAACTGTTCGGCGATGCGATGAGCCTGGTGATCGACAACCGCATCTTCAAGCAGCGCAATGTCGATATCGCGATCGTCGGCCGCGATGATGCGATTGCCTGGGGCTTTTCCGGCCCGATGATCCGCGCGGCGGGCATTCCGTGGGACCTGCGCAAATCGCAGCCTTACGAAGTCTATGACCGGATGGAGTTCGACATTCCGGTCGGTACCAATTCGGACTGCTATGACCGCTTCATGGTGCGCGTGAAGGAAGTTTACGAGAGCGCGAAGATCATCAAGCAGTGCCTGGCGGAAATGCCGCAGGGTCCGGTTGCCAGCACCGACGGCAAGGTTTCACCGCCCACGCGCGGTGAGATGAAGCAGAGCATGGAAGCGCTGATCCACCACTTCAAGCTCTATACCGAAGGCTTCCATGTGCCCGCGGGCGAGGTCTATGTCGCGACCGAAAGCCCCAAGGGCGAATTCGGCGTCTATCTGGTCAGCGACGGCAGCAACAAGCCGTATCGCTGCAAGATCCGCCCCACCGCCTTCAGCCACCTTCAGGCGATGGACATGATGTGCAAGGGCCACATGCTGCCCGACGCGACCGCCATCCTCGGCGCGATCGACGTGGTGTTCGGGGAGTGTGACCGGTGACGCAAGACGCGAGGAATTCGATTTACGCTTGGGCGGCCACGACCTTTTTCGTCTTGGTCATGTGGGTCGACATGCGATTTGACATCCTTCCTACTCTGCCCACCACGTGGAACAACGTCATTTTCGGAGCTTTGGTGCTGCTATGGACGGGTCAGGCGGTTTGGTGGTTCTGGCGGCGGCGCGGCCATAATTCGAAGGTGAACAATGGCTGACCGTACCCCCGCACCCGTCATTGCGGGCCTCGCGCAGCGAGGCGCGGCAATCCAGAGCGGTCAAGCGCCGGGACTGGATTGCTTCGTCACTTCGTTCCTCGCAATGACGAGCATGTTCGGGGAGTGCGACCGGTGATCAAACGTCGAGAACTGCTGCGTGGTGCTGCCCTTTGTGCAACTGCTCTCTCAGCACAGGCGGTATCTGCCTGCAGTTGGGTGGAGTACGAGCCGGATGAATGGGGCAAGAGGCTGATAGAATTTATGAATTCTGGACGTGCTGATCACTTATCGGGTCTATTTCATAATTTCAGTTCATTGGTGTCATTTGACACACATTTTGTCCAATCTGATTCTCAGCTCCAATTTTCTGGATCTGAAGGTGTCAAGGAGGCCATGCTTTCATTTCGCAGCTATCTTACTCAGACAGCAAATAATGGCCCTCGTAGGTTGATGGACGCAAAGATAGTTGGAAGCGAACAGCAAGGGCGGATGAACCGGATCGAATTGCTCTTTGCAGAAGATGACGAGATTGAGACTTCCTGCGGACCCACGCGGAATGAGGAGCGGGTTGACCTGTACTATCAGGCTGGCGTGTATGAGACAGGCGAAGATTGGGTGAGGTGGGCTGTGGAGCGAATAGCAATAATGCCTCCTCTCGACACGGAAAAGTTCGATGGCTGACCGTTCCTCCGCACCAAAAGCAATCGACCTGTCGGAGAAGCTCGCCAGTTTCTCGGACCATTGGCATCCGCGCATCGTCGCCGGATACAATGGCAATGACGTGCGCGTGTCGAAGCTGAAGGGCGATTTCGTCTGGCACAGCCATGCCGAAACGGACGAGCTGTTCCTAGTGATCGAAGGGCAGCTCAAGATCGAGTTTCGCGACGGCATTACCCGCCTGCTCAATGCGGGCGACATGCTGGTCGTGCCCAATGGCGTCGAACATCGCCCGTTCTGCGAGAAAGAGTGCCAGGTTCTGGTAATGGACAAAGAAGGCGAGCCGACTACCGGTGGAATAGATTCTGAGCTCAGGCGCGATCGGTTGGAGCAGATTTGATGGCTGACCGTACCCCTGCACCCGACACCCCTGAACTTCGCGCCCGGTGGGGCGCGTTCGCGTGGATGGACGAGAACCGCAAGAAGGCAGACTGGCACATCGCCAAGTACCCTGCCGGCCGCCAGCGTTCGGCGGTGATGGCATTGCTCGATCTTGCCCAGCGGCAGGTTGGCGCGGAGACCGGCACGCAGGGCTGGCTGCCGATTCCGGTGATCGAATATGTCGCCGCATATCTCGACATGCCGGCGATCCGCGTGCTCGAGGTTGCGACCTTCTATTTCATGTACAACCTCGTGCCGGTGGGCAAATTCCACGTGCAGGTGTGCGGCACGACGCCGTGCATGCTGCGCGGCAGCGACGACATCATCTCCGCCTGCAAAAGCCGGGGCATGGCCAAGGGCCACACCACCGATGACGGGATGTGGACGCTCACCGAAGTCGAATGCATGGGCAATTGCGCGACCGCGCCGATGGTCCAGATCAATGACGACAATTACGAGGATTTGACGCCCGAACGGCTCGATGCAGTGCTCGATGCGCTGGCGCGCGGCGAACAGCCCAAGGCCGGGACGCAGGAGCCAGGGCGGCACACGTCCGAGCCCAGCGGCGGGCCGACCACGCTCAAGGAAATGGTTACCGAAAACCGCGATTACCGGGGGGATTGGTGATGGGCACCGCACGCAAATCCGCCCTCCCCATGGGGAGGGGCCGGGGGTGGGGGTACGGCGGTCCGCTTTTTCGTACCGCAGCACACCCACATCCAACTTCGCCTAGCGCCTTGCAGGCGCAAGGCTGCGTATCCTTCTCCCTCCAGGGAGAAGGGGAGTCGGGCCGATGAGCATCGCCACCATCATCATCACACTGATCGTCGCGCTGGTTATCGCCTTCGTCGCGTGGAAGGTGCTGAAGGGCATCGTCAAGTTCGGCCTGATCGCTGTTATCGTGATCGCTGCCGCCTGGTTCGTTACGCAGGGAGGCTTCGCATGACCCTCGCTGATGCTATCGTTGGGACGCTCGCGTAATGCTCGCTGACAAGGACCGCATCTTCACCAACCTCTACGGCTATCAGGACTGGGGCCTGAAGGCTGCGCAAAAGCGCGGCGATTGGGACAATACGAAGAAGCTGCTCGCACGCGGCCAGGACGCGATCATCGACGAGATCAAGGCATCGGGCCTGCGCGGGCGCGGCGGGGCGGGCTTCCCGACCGGGCTCAAGTGGTCGTTCATGCCCAAGGAAAGCCGCGATGGCCGCCCCAGCTTCCTCGTCATCAACGCCGACGAGAGCGAACCGGGCAGTTGCAAGGACCGCGAGATCCTGCGCCATGATCCGCACAAGCTGATCGAAGGCGCATTGGTCGCCGGTTACGCGATGCGCGCACGCGCCGCCTATATCTACATTCGCGGCGAATATATCCGCGAGGCGGAAACGCTCCAGAAGGCGATCGACGAGGCCTACGCCGCCGGCCTGATCGGCAAGAACGCCTGCGCGTCGGGCTACGATTTCGACGTGTTCATGCACCGCGGCGCGGGCGCATATATCTGCGGCGAAGAAACCGCGATGATCGAAAGCCTGGAGGGCAAGAAGGGCCAGCCGCGGCTCAAGCCGCCGTTCCCGGCGGGGGCGGGGCTCTATGGCTGCCCAACCACGGTCAACAATGTCGAAAGCATCGCGGTCGCCCCCACCATCCTGCGGCGCGGGGCCTCGTGGTTCTCCAGCTTCGGGCGCGAGAACAACAGGGGCACCAAGCTGTTCCAGATCAGCGGGCATGTCGAAAAGCCCTGCGTGGTCGAGGAAGCGATGAGCATCCCCTTCCGCGAACTGATCGAGAAGCATTGCGGCGGCATTCGCGGCGGGTGGGACAATCTGCTGGCGGTGATCCCCGGCGGTTCCTCGGTGCCTCTTGTGCCCGCCGCGCAGATCATGGACGCGCCGATGGATTTCGACGGGCTGCGCGATGTCGGCTCCGGCCTCGGCACGGCGGCGGTGATCGTGATGGACAAGTCCACCGATATCGTCCGCGCGATTGCCCGCCTCAGCTATTTCTACAAGCACGAAAGCTGCGGCCAGTGCACCCCCTGCCGCGAGGGCACGGGCTGGATGTGGCGGGTGATGGAGCGATTGCGCACCGGCGATGCCGACGTGGCCGAGATCGACATGCTGCAGCAGGTCACCAAGCAGGTCGAAGGCCACACCATCTGCGCGCTGGGCGATGCAGCGGCATGGCCGATCCAGGGCCTGATCCGCCATTTCCGCCCCGAGCTCGAGCGCCGGATTGCCGAGAATGTGCGGGAGGCAGCGGAATGAAGTTGGCTGACATCTGCCCCACCGTCACCCTGAACTCGTTTCAGGGTCCATTCCTCGTGTCGCGCCGATGCGTGGTGGGCGGCACAAACCTGACCGTCGCGCATTTGACGCGGGCTTCGGCGGATGGGGCACGATGGATGCTGAAACAAGTTCAGCATGACGATTTTGTGCGGGAGGCTGCGGAATAATGCCTAAGGTCACCGTCGACGGACAGGAAATCGAAGTCCCGCAGGGCGCCACCGTGCTGCAGGCGTGCGAGCTTGCGGGCAAGGAAATCCCGCGTTTCTGCTATCACGAGCGGCTGAGCATCGCGGGCAATTGCCGCATGTGCCTGGTCGAGGTGAAGCCCGGGCCGCCCAAGCCGCAGGCAAGCTGCGCGCTGCCCGTTGCCGAGGGCCAGGAAATCCGCACCGACACGCCAATGGTCAAGGCCGCGCGCGAGGGGGTGATGGAGTTCCTGCTCATCAACCACCCGCTCGATTGCCCGATCTGCGATCAAGGCGGCGAGTGCGATTTGCAGGATCAAGCGGTGGCCTATGGCCGGGGCGGGTCGCGCTATGACGAGAACAAGCGTGCGGTGACCGAGAAATACATGGGGCCTCTCATCAAGACGGTGATGACCCGCTGCATCCATTGCACCCGCTGCGTCCGCTTCAGCGAGGAAGTGGCGGGCGTGGACGAAATCGGCGCGCTGTATCGCGGCGAGGATATGCAGATCACCACCTATCTCGAACGTGCGGCGGCGCATGAACTGAGCGCCAACGTGATCGATCTGTGCCCGGTCGGCGCGCTCACCAGCCGCCCTTATGCGTTCGAGGCGCGCCCGTGGGAGCTCAAGAAGACACTGAGCATCGACGTGTCCGACGCGGTGGGCGCCAATATCCGGCTCGACAGCCGCGGCCGCGCGGTGATGCGCGCGCTGCCCCGCGTCAACGATGACGTCAACGAGGAGTGGCTTAGCGACAAGGGCCGCTACATGGTCGATGGCCTAGGCAAGCGGCGGCTCGACAAGGTGTTCATGAGGAAGCGCGGTGGGCTGGCCGAATCGACTTGGGATGAAGCCTTCAAAGCCATCGCCAAACAGCTGAAAGGCAAGGGCAAGTCTGCAATAGCGGCAGTCGCGGGCGACATGGTCGATTGCGAGACGATGTTCGCGGCCAAGGCGCTGCTGGGGGCCTGCGGATCGACGCTGCTCGAAGGCCGCCAGACCGGCATGGACTATGACGTCGGCAATCTTGCGGCTGTGAACTTCAATTCGACGCTTGCCGGGATCGAGAATGCCGACGCGATCCTGATCGTGGGCAGCCACGTTCGCTGGGAAGCGCCGCTGATCAACACTCGCCTGCGCAAGGCGGCGAAGCGCGGCGCGAAGGTGTTCCTGATCGGGCCCGAATGGGAAACCACCTATCCCGCGACTTTCCTCGGGCGTGATCTCGCGGTGCTGAACAAGCTGCCCAAGGAAGTGACCGAAGCATTCAAGGCGGCTCAGCGCCCCGCGATCATCGTGGGCGGCGCGGCTCTCAAGCGCGCACATGCCCGGGCGCTGGCGCTGGCAAGCGAATGGGGCGCGGATTTCAACGTGCTGCATTTCTCTGCCGCGCGGATGGGCGGGCTGATGCTCGGCTTCGCGCAAAGGCAAGGAATGAAGGACATTGTGGCTGCCAAGCCCAAGGTGCTGCTGATGCTGGGCGCGGACGAGATGAATTTTGAGCCGTTTGCCGACGCGCTCAAGGTCTATATCGGCCACCACGGCGACAAGGGCGCGCATGCAGCGGATATCGTGCTGCCCGCAGCCTCGTTTGCCGAGAAGGATGGCACCTACGTCAATACCGAAGGGCGCGTGCAATATGCCGAGAAGGCCGTGTTCGCGCCCGGCGATGCGCGCGAGGACTGGACGATCCTGCGCGCGCTGGCGGATAGCCTGGGTGTGTCCGTCGGGTTTGACAGCTTTGCGCAGTTGCAGGCGGCGATGATCGCAGAGGTGCCCGCGCTGGGCGTGGAAGGTCTCGCCAATTACGGCGCGCTGCCCAAGCCGGACGCCAAGGCCAAGGCAGAGGGCATGATCGAGAGCTATCCGATAAAGGACTTCTACCTCACCAACCCGATCGCGCGGGCGAGCGCGGTGATGCAGCAATGCAGCGCCGAATTGCTCCACGGCGATGATATTCGGGAGGCGGCGGAATGAAATCGCTCCCGCAGTTCGTTCGGCGCGCACCGTTCGTGTTTTACGCTATTGCAGTGATCGTTGGCATTTGGCGTTTTTATAACGACTACGCAACCGCTACAGCGTCTATGTTATACGCAGAGGACGGCGGCCCGTTCATCATGCTCGCGCGCTCCACGGCCCTTTATTGGGGTGTGGTAGAAGCTGCTTATTTGCTTGGTTCCGGGGTGATGATCCATGTCTTAATTGCCATCTACGACAAGATTGGGAGCAAGGCGGAATGACCTCCTTCTTCCAATCGCTTGGCATGCCCTACGAATGGGCGTGGTTCACTGCCACGGTCTCGGGCATCCTGCTGATCGCGCTGCCGCTGATGCTGGCCGTTGCGATGATAATCTATGTCGACCGCAAGGTATGGGCGGCGATGGCGCTGCGGCGCGGGCCCAATGTGGTCGGCCCGTGGGGCCTGCTGCAAAGCTTTGCCGACGGATTGAAGGTGTTCCTGCAGGAAACCATCGTGCCCTCCGCTGCGAACAAGGGCCTGTTCCTGATCGCGCCGATCATCACCTTCACCGTGGCGCTGATGGCCTGGGCCGTCATCCCCTTCGGGCCGGAGGCTGTGCTGGCGGATATCAATGTCGGGCTGCTCTATGTCCTCGCGATTTCCTCGCTCGGCGTTTACGGGGTGGTGATCGCGGGCTGGGCGTCGAACTCAAAATACCCATTTTTCAGCGCGATGCGTGCAGCGGCGCAGATGATTTCTTACGAAGTCTCGATCGGCTTCATCCTCATCTGCGTGGTGCTGTGGGCGGGCAGCTTCAACCTCAACGCCATCGTCGCCGCGCAACAGGGCCATGTATTCGGCCTGCTCAACGGCTTTGCCTTCAACCCGCTGCTGTTCCCGCTGTGGGTGATGTTCCTGATATCCTCGCTGGCCGAAACCGCGCGCGCGCCGTTTGACCTGACCGAGGCGGAGAGCGAACTCGTCGCCGGATATCAGACCGAATATAGCTCGATGAGCTTCGCGCTCTACTGGCTGGGCGAATATGCCAATGTGCTGCTGATGTGCACGCTCAACGCGGTGCTGTTCTTCGGCGGGTGGCTGCCGCCGCTCGATGTCGACTGGCTGCCGGGATACTACATCCCGGGCTGGATCTGGCTGTTCGGCAAGATCTTCGTGTTCTTCTTCGTGTTCAGCTGGGTCAAGGCGACCGTGCCGCGCTATCGCTATGACCAGCTGATGCGTCTGGGCTGGAAAGTGTTCCTGCCGCTGAGCCTGCTGTTCGTGGTGCTGGTGAGCGGGTGGCTGATGTGGACGGGACATTTCGGATGAGCAGTATCGCCCACCTCATCAAGAGCTTCACGCTGTGGGAGTTCCTCAAGGCGCATGCGCTGACGCTGAAGTATTTCTTCAAGCCCAAGGTGACGATCAACTACCCGTTCGAGAAGAACCCGATCAGCCCACGTTTCCGGGGCGAGCACGCGCTGCGCCGTTATCCCAATGGCGAGGAACGCTGCATCGCCTGCAAGCTGTGCGAAGCGGTGTGCCCGGCGCAGGCGATCACGATCGAGGCCGAACCGCGTGAGGACGGCAGCCGCCGCACCACGCGCTATGACATCGACATGACCAAGTGCATCTATTGCGGTTTTTGCCAGGAAGCCTGCCCGGTCGATGCCATCGTCGAGGGGCCGAACTTCGAATACGCGACCGAAACGCACGAGGAACTGCTCTACGACAAGGCGAAACTGCTGGCCAACGGGGACAAGTGGGAGCGGGCGATTGCCGCGAACCTTGAAGCCGATGCGCCGTATCGATAGGGGCCGCGCGATGTTTGGCAAGCCAGCAACAGAACAGACCCTCCCCCGCCGGGGGAGGTGCCCCGCAGGGGCGGAGGGGGCCCCCACCGTCAGCGCTTCGCGCTGCCACCGCCCCCAATGGGGGAGGATGCCTTCGTGATCCAGCTCCTCTCGTTCTATCTGTTCGCCTTCATGGTCATCGCCAGCGCGGTGATGGTCATCATGGCGCGCAATCCGGTGCATTCGGTGCTGTGGCTGATCCTCGCGTTCTTCAACGCTGCGGGGCTGATGGTGCTGCTGGGCGCGGAATTCATCGCGATGCTGCTGGTGATCGTCTATGTCGGCGCGGTCGCGGTGCTGTTCCTGTTCGTGGTGATGATGCTCGACATCGATTTTGCCGAGCTTCGCGCCGGATTTGTCCGCAATTTCCCGCTGGGCCTGCTGGTTGCGCTGATCCTGTTCGTCGAACTGTTCGTGGGGCTGGTCGCGTACAATGCCGGCGGGCTTGTGCCCGATAGTGCAGCGGCGGCTGCGCAGGCGGCAGGCGCGATTGACGCTGGCGGCGCCAGCATGAGCAATATCGAGGCTTTCGGTGCGCTGTTCTACGAGCGTTACCTGTTCCTGTTCGAAGCTGCGGGCCTGATCCTGCTGGTGGCGATGATCGGCGCGATCGTGCTGACCCACCGGCGCCGTCCCGACGCACAACGCAGCCAGCAGGACATCGGCAGGCAGAACCGTCGCCGTCCCGGCGATGCAACGGTGATGAAACAGCCCAAAGTGGGTGAGGGGGTCGCGCTGTGACCAGTTTCTCGGGGATCGGGATCGAGCACTATATCGTGGTCGGCGCGGCGCTGTTCGTGCTGGGCGTGCTGGGCATATTCCTCAACCGCAAGAACGTGATCGTGATCCTGATGGCGATCGAGTTGATCCTGCTCGCGGTGAACATCAACCTGGTCGCTTTCAGCGCCTTTCTGGGCGACCTGACGGGGCAGGTTTTCGCCATGCTGGTGCTGACGGTTGCCGCTGCGGAGGCCGCCATCGGGCTGGCAATCCTGGTGATCTATTTCCGCAATCGCGGCACGATCGCAGTCGACGATGTCAACCGGATGAAGGGGTGAACATGTTCAGCATCCAGCATCCGCTCAGCCTGAGCATGTCGAAGGCAATGCGCGAACCAATCGTACTTCGACAGGCTCAGCACGAGCGGTTTTGGAGGATCAAGTGAACTCCATCATCCTCATCGTGTTCCTGCCCTTGCTTGCGGCCATAGTCGGGGGGCTGGGCAACCGCGCGCTCGGTAATACCATCGCCAAGTCGCTGACCACCGGCGCGCTGTTCATATCCTGCGCGCTCAGCTGGCCGATTTTCCTCGGCTTCGTTGCAGGCACCGCGCAGCCTGAGGTCGTCCCGGTGCTCAAGTGGGTGCAATCAGGCTCACTGACGTTCGACTGGGCGCTGAGCGTCGATGCGTTGACGGCGGTGATGCTGGTGGTTGTCACCACCGTGTCCGCGCTCGTCCACCTCTACAGCTGGGGCTATATGGAGGAGGACCCGGATCAGCCGCGTTTCTTCGCCTATCTCAGCCTGTTCACCTTCGCCATGCTGATGCTGGTGACCGCAGACAATCTGGTGCAGATGTTCTTCGGCTGGGAAGGCGTGGGCCTCGCCAGCTACCTGCTCATCGGTTTCTGGTTCAGGAAACCGAGTGCCAATGCCGCCGCGATCAAGGCCTTCGTAGTCAACCGCGTGGGCGATCTCGGCTTCATGCTGGGAATTTTCGGCACTTATCTGGTGTTCCAGACCACTTCGATCCCTGACATTCTGGCGGCGGCTCCCGGAATGAGCGGCGCGACAATCGGCTTCCTCGGATACCGTGTGCCCACGATGGACCTCCTGTGCATCCTGCTGTTCATCGGGGCGATGGGCAAGTCGGCGCAGCTTGGCCTTCACACCTGGCTGCCCGACGCGATGGAAGGCCCGACGCCGGTTTCCGCGCTGATCCATGCCGCGACCATGGTGACCGCGGGCGTGTTCATGGTCTGCCGCCTGTCGCCGATGTTCGAAACCGCGCCGGTGGCGTTGGCCATGGTCACCTTCGTCGGCGCGGCGACCTGTTTCTTCGCGGCCACCATCGGCACCACGCAGTGGGACATCAAGCGGGTGATCGCCTATTCGACCTGTTCGCAGCTGGGCTACATGTTCTTTGCTGCGGGCGTGGGCGCCTATGGCGCGGCGATGTTCCACCTGTTCACGCATGCCTTCTTCAAGGCTCTGCTGTTCCTGGGGGCGGGCAGCGTGATTCACGCCATGCACCACGAGCAGGACATGCGTTTTTACGGCGGCCTGAGGAAGCATATCCCGCTCACCTTCTGGGCGATGATGGCGGGCACGCTGGCGATCACGGGTGTGGGGATTTATTGGCTCCACGCCGGTTTTGCGGGCTTCCATTCGAAGGATGCCATTATCGAGGTTGCGTTCGCACGCGGGACGGAGCTGGGCACGTTCGCCTTCTGGCTGGGCACAATTTCCGCTCTGTTGACCAGCTTTTACAGCTGGCGGCTGATGTTCCTGACTTTCTGGGGCAAGCCGCGCTGGATCGAAAGCGAGCATATCCAGCATTCGGTCCACAAGACGCCGCAGCAGGCGGGCGAGGATACTACCGGCGGCTATCACCCGCATGAAAGCCCGGGATCGATGCTGGTGCCTTTGGGTGGGTTGGCTCTGGGCGCGATATTCGCGGGCTGGATTTTCAGCCACGCCTTCCTTGACAGCGAGGCGTTCTGGGGCGGCTCGATCTATTACAACGAGGCATTGCTGCACGCGATGCACGGCGTACCCCTGCCGGTGAAGCTGGCGGCCAGTATCGTGATGGTGCTGGGCCTGTTCGGCGCGTGGCTCGCCTATCTCCGCGACACCTCGCTTCCCGGCAAGTTCGTGGCGCAGTTCACGCTGGTGCACCGCTTCGTGTTCAACAAATGGTACTTTGACGAGCTTTACAACCTGCTGTTCGTCAAGCCGGCCTTTGCGATCGGCCGTTTGTTCTGGCAGCGCGGTGACATCGGGCTGATCGACCGCTTCGGCCCCGACGGAGCCGCCTGGGTCGTGGCGCGCGGTGCGGTCGCGGCGAAGAAGGTGCAAACCGGCTATCTCTACAGCTACGCGCTGATCATGCTCATCGGGCTGGTCGCGGCAATCACCTGGGTGCTTTTCTGATGGGCGGGTTCCCCATGCTTTCGATCATGCTGTTGATCCCGTTCGCAGCCGGATTCGCCTGCTTCCTCGCCGATGCCCGGCAGGCGCGCTGGATTGCGCTGGCCGCGACGCTCGCCGATCTGGCGCTCGGCATTATGCTGTGGGCGGGTTACGACATCGGCGGAGCGCAGTGGCAGTTCACCGAACAGGCCGATCTGTTCGCCGGGTTCAGCTATGCGCTGGGGATCGATGGCATCGCGCTGATGCTGATCATGCTGACGGTGTTTCTGATGCCGATCTGCATTCTGGCCAGCTGGCAATCGATCACCCGGCGTGTCGGCGAATACATGGCAGCCTTCCTCATCATGGAAGCGCTGATGATCGGCGTGTTCGCGGCGCAGGACCTGTTCCTGTTCTACATCTTCTTCGAGGCAGGCCTGATCCCGATGTACCTCATCATCGGCGTGTGGGGCGGGGCGGACCGCATTTATGCGAGTTACAAGTTCTTCCTCTACACGCTGCTCGGTTCGGTGCTGATGCTGATCGCGATGTTCTGGATGGTGGCCGAGGCTGGCACGACCGATATTCCCACGCTGATGCAGCACGATTTCCCGGCCGGCGCGCAAAGCTGGCTGTGGCTGGCATTCTTTGCCAGCTTTGCGGTGAAGATGCCGATGTGGCCGGTACACACCTGGCTGCCCGATGCGCATGTGCAGGCACCCACCGCCGGGTCGGTGATCCTGGCGGGCGTACTGCTCAAGATGGGCGGATACGGCTTCATCCGCTTCAGCCTGCCGATGTTCCCCGAAGCCAGCGCGCAGTTCGCCTGGCTGATCTTCGCGCTGTCGATGGTGGCGGTGGTCTATACCTCGCTGGTCGCGCTGGTTCAGCACGACATGAAGAAACTGATCGCCTATTCCTCGGTCGCGCACATGGGCATCGTCACGGTCGGCCTTTTCGCGTTCAACGTGCAGGGGCTCGAAGGGGCGATGGTGGTGATGCTCAGCCACGGGCTGGTATCGGCCGCTCTGTTCCTGTGCGTGGGCGTGATCTATGACCGGCTGCATACGCGCGAGATCGATCGCTATGGCGGGCTGTCGATCAACATGCCGCAATATGCGCTGCTGTTCATGCTCTTCACCATGGCCAGCGTCGGGCTGCCGGGAACGAGCGGCTTTGTCGGCGAGTTCCTCTCGCTGGTGGGCGCGTATCAGGTTTCGACGCTGGTAACGCTGCTCTGCGCCACGGGGATTATCCTGGGTGCAGCCTATATGCTCTATCTCTATCGCCGCGTTGCCTTTGGCGTCCAGAAAAACGCCGATGCCGCCGCCATGCCGGACCTGTCCCTGCGCGAATGGCTGATGCTGGGACCGATTGCGGCGGCAGTGCTGTGGATGGGCGTTTATCCGGAAAGCTTCATGGCACCGATGCGCGCCGACATTGCCGCGCTTGATGCGCGCCTGGCCCGCGCCGCACCGATGGGTGACAGCCTGCTCGAGGTAGGAGAGCCGCGCACCGCTGCGGCCAATCAGCTCGCCGCGTCGCATGGCGAAGGGGAATCGCACTGATGGCCAACTTTTCCTCCTTCTATTTCACCGGGGCAGAGATTTTGCTGTCGCTGGCCGGGCTGGTGCTGCTCATGCTCGCGGCATGGAGCGGCGACAGGTCGGCGCGGCTCGTCACGGCGCTGGCCTGTGCGGCGCTGATCGGCGGCGCGATCTTCAGTTACGACCTGCTGACCAACCCATCGTATGAACTGGGCGGCGATGCCTTTGGCGGGCTCTACCGCATGGACGCCTTCGGCAGTTTCGCCAAGATATTGGTCTTCCTGGCGAGTGCAGCCTGCCTAGTCATCGCACCGCGCTATTTCGAGGAGCGGGGCGGCTATCGCGGCGAATATCCGGTGCTCATACTGTTCAATGCGGTCGGCATGAGCATGATGGTCTCCGCAGTGGACTTTATCACGCTCTACATCGGGCTCGAGATGTCGAGCCTGTCGTCCTATGTGCTCGCCGCATTCCTGCGCAGCGACCAGAAATCGGCCGAGGCAGGCCTCAAGTATTTCGTGCTGGGCGCTCTGGCGAGTGGCATCCTGCTTTACGGTATCAGCCTGCTTTATGGATTTACGGGCAGCACGACCTTCATCGGGGTCGGCGCCGCAATGGCAGGCGATCTTTCGACCGGCCAGCTGTTCGGCATCGTGTTTGTCCTTGCTGGCCTTGCCTTCAAGATTTCGGCGGCGCCGTTCCACATGTGGACGCCCGATGTCTATGAAGGCGCGCCGACGCCGGTGACCGCGTTCTTCGCCACCGCGCCCAAGGTTGCCGCCGTGGCGTTGACCGCGCGCGTAGCGATGGAGGTGTTCGGCAGCCAATCCGATGCCTGGCGCCAGATCGTCATGACTGCCGCGCTGCTATCGATCGTAATCGGCGCGTTGGGCGCGATCGGGCAGGAAAACCTCAAGCGGTTGCTTGCGTACTCTTCGATCAACAATGTCGGCTTCATCCTGCTGGGGCTGGTCGTGGCGAACGAGGCGGGCGCGGCGGCGATGCTGGTCTATCTGTTCATCTATGTCGCCATGTCGCTGGGTAGCTTCGTTGGGCTGCTGATGCTGCGCGATACAGAGGGCAATCTCTACGAGACTTTTGCCGACATCAGCGGGCTTTCGACCACCCGGCCGCTCATGGCCTGGTGCCTGCTGCTGCTGATGTTTAGCCTGGCGGGGATTCCGCCGTTGCTGGGATTCTGGGCCAAGTTCGTGGTATTCCAGGCGACGGTCGAGGCGGGGCTTGTCGCATTCGGCGCAATCGCCATCGCAGCCAGCGTGATCGGCGCATTCTATTACATCAAGTTCGTCAAGGTGATGTTCTTCGATGAACCGGCGGGCGTGGTTACCGGCAAGGGCGGACGCGGACATTGGGCCGTGCTGGCGATCTGCACGCTGATCGTCTCACCGCTGGGCTATCTGCTTACGCCTGCGCTCGATGTTCTGGCTGGCAAGGCGGCTGCCGCGCTGCTGATCGCGTCTTGATCCGGATCGTCGAGGAAACCGGTTCGACCAATGCCGATCTCATCGAACGGCTGAACGCGGGCGACCGCATTGCCGAGGGCGATTGGCTGGTCGCCCGGCGCCAGACCGCTGGCCGCGGGCGGCAGGGCCGCGAATGGTTTGATGGAAGCGGCAACTTCCTGGGCTCAAGCGTGGTCCACCCCGCGCCAAGCGATCCCCCGGCGCACACGCTGGCGCTGGCGAGCGGGCTGGCCGTTTACGAAGCATTGCTGACCTGGTGCCCCGATCCCGCGCAGCTTTCGCTCAAATGGCCCAACGATGTGCTGCTGGGTCACGCCAAGATCAGCGGCATCCTGCTCGAGGCGGTGGGCGGGACAAGCGCGCAGTCGATCGTCATCGGCATCGGCGTAAATCTCGCTGTCGCCCCGCAGTTGCCCGACCGCAAGACGATTGCGCTGGCACAGGTCACCAAGCCGCCGTCGATCGAGGTTTTCGCCGAAAGACTGGCGCATTGCCTTGATCTGGAGTTGCAGCGCTGGCGCGAATTCGGGCTCGATCTGCTCGTTCGTCGTTGGTGCGACTGCGCGCACCCGCTGGGCACGCCGCTGGCGGTCCATGATGGCGATGCGGGCGTGGTCAAGGGCACATTCGGTGGTCTTTCGGGCGAAGGTTCCCTATTGCTCCGCTTGGCGGATGGCCAAACCCGTGCCATCCACGCCGGCGACGTCTCGCTCGATTGAGGAAAGCCCTATGCTGCTGGCAGCCGATGTCGGAAACACCAATGTCGTTTTTGCCCTGTTCGAAGGGCTCGAAATCCGTGCGCGCTGGCGGATTGCCACCGATCCGCGCCGCACTGCTGACGAATATGCCGTGTGGTTGCTGCAACTTCTCGAGATAGAGGGTTATGCGCGCAGCGACGTGACGCAGCTCATCGTCGGTTCGGTGGTCCCGCGCGCCTTGCACAACCTGACCGTGCTGGGCGAGAAATACTTCGGCGTCACCCCGCTGGTCGCCGGGCAGGGGGAGGCTGATTGGGCGATCGACATCGACGTGGAACAGCCGCGTTCGCTGGGTGCGGACCGCGCGCTCAACGCCATCGCCGCCCATGCCAAATATCCTGGCGATCTGATCATCGTCGATTTTGGGACGGCCACCACTTTTGACGCCATCGATGCCGATGGAACCTACAAGGGCGGAATCATCGCGCCGGGCATCAACCTTTCGCTCGACGCGCTGGTGGGCAAGACGGCAAAACTGCCGCGCATTGCCATCGAGGCACCGCACAGCAAGAGCGTGATCGGCAGGAATACAGAGGACCAGATGCTGATCGGCGTGTTCTGGGGCTATGTCGCGCTGATGGAGGGCCTCATCCATAGGATGAAGGCAGAAATCGGCAGGCCTGCAAGGGTGATTGCCACCGGTGGGCTGGCGATCCTGTTCGACCAGCACACAGACATTTTCGACGAGGTCGATCACGATCTCACATTAGACGGGCTGGCGATCCTGGCAGCGCGCGCCACAAGGTAAACACACGCAATGAAGAAGGATTTCACCCCGCAGCAGGAGCTGCTGTTCCTTGCCCTGGGCGGTTCGGGCGAGATTGGCATGAACGTCAATCTCTATGGCTGTGAAGGCAAATGGTTGATGGTCGATCTGGGAATGACCTTTTCCGGCGATCAATATCCGGGAGTCGACCTGGTCTTTGCCGATCTGGCCTTCATCGAGGAACGCGCCAAGGATCTGGTCGGCATCGTCCTCACTCACGCGCATGAGGACCATATTGGCGCAGTCCCCTATTTCGCCGGTGAGCTCGGCGTTCCGCTCTATGCCACGCCTTTCACCGCCGATCTGGTGATGCGCAAGTTGGAAGAGGCAGAGCTTGCCGATGCAGTCGAGCTGTTCATCATCGAGGAGGACCACGGCAGGCTTGATCTCGGGCCGTTTTCGATCACCTATATTCCGCTGGCGCATTCGATTGCCGAGGGCAATGCGCTGGTGATCGACACGCCCTATGGCCGCGTGTTCCACACCGGCGACTGGAAGCTCGATGAGGAGCCGATCGTCGGCGTTCCCACAAGCGAGGAAGAGCTGACCGCGATCGGCGATGAGGGCATTCTCGCACTGGTCTGCGATTCGACCAACGTTTTCAATCATCAGGCCAGCGGATCGGAAGGCGCGGTCCATCGCGGGCTGATGGAGGAAGTCGCTCGGCACACCGGGCGGCGCGTGGTCGTCACCACCTTCGCCTCCAATGTCGCGCGGCTTCAGACCCTGGGCGATGTGGCTCGCGAAACCGGGCGACGGGTCTGCGTCGCCGGGCGCTCGCTCGATCGCATCATCGAGGTGGCGCAGGACAACGGCTATCTCGGCGATTTTCCCGAGACCGTCGATTTCGACACCGCGATGGCGCTTCCGCGCGGCGAAGTACTGATCCTGGCGACCGGCGGGCAGGGCGAACCGCGCGCGGCGCTGGCGCGGATTGCCGATGGTGGCCATCCGATCGAACTCGTGTCAGGCGATGTGGTGCTGTTTTCTTCGCGGCAAATCCCGGGCAATGAACTGGCGATCGGTTTCGTCCAGAACCAGCTTGCCGCGCGCGGGATCGTGATGGTGACCGACCGGCAGAGCGAAATCCACGTTTCGGGCCACCCCGGTCGGCCTGAGCTCGAGGCGCTTTACGGCTGGCTGCGTCCCGAAATCCTGGTGCCGGTCCACGGCGAAATGCGGCACATGCAGGAACAGGCCAGGCTCGGGCGCTCCTCGGGCATTCCCAAGGCCGTGGTGCAGAAGAATGGCGATATCGTGCGGTTGGCGCCGGGCGAGCCGGGCAAGCTGGCGGAAATTGGTGCGGGGCGGTTGCTGCTCGATGGCGACATCATTGCACCTGCCGGTGGCGATGCGATCACCATGCGGCGGCGAATTGCCCGCGATGGCGCGATGATCGTGGTTCTTGACACGAAGGGCGCGGTGACGGTCGAAAGCTGGGGGCTTCCGCTGGAGGAGGACATGGCCGGATTTGTCGCCGAGGCCGCCGCCGACGTGACCAAGGCGGTCGCTTCGCTCAAGGGCCGCACCGGGCAAGACCGTGAGGCAGTGCGCGAAGCCGCGCGCATGGCGGCAAGGCGCGCGGCGCAAAGATGGTCGGGCAAGCGGCCCCAGGTCAAGGTCATCCTGCTGGGCGAGGAACGCTGATGAACTGGACCTCCGTCATCGCAATCTACGCGCTGTTCTGGGTGATGTCGGCCTTCGTGCTGCTGCCCTTCGGGATCAGGACGCACGAGGAATTGGGACTCGAAAAGACTCCCGGCCAGGCCGACAGCGCCCCGGCGAATTTCCGCCCTGGCCGCCTGGTGCTGCGCGCAACCGTGCTGGCCGGCGTGCTGACGACGCTCTACGTCCTCAATTACATTTACGGATGGATCACGCCGGACGACCTTTCGTTCCTTTGATATACCGGTCGACGTTCTTGGGGAGTACGTCCATCGGCGCGTTGCCGCCAAGGATCACCGCGTCATTGAACGCCTTCACGTCATAAGCAGTGCCCAGCTCGGTCTGTGCTCGCGCGCGTTGACGCGTGATCTCGCTGTGGCCGACCTTGTAACCGCAGGCCTGGCCCGGCCAGCTGCAATAGCGGTCAACCTCGCTCTTCACCTCTTCAAGCTTTGAACCATTGCGCTCGACGAAGAAGCGCTGGCCCTGTTCGCGGGTCCAGCGCTTGTGGTGCAGGCCGGTGTCCACCACCATGCGGCAGGCGCGGAAGGCGAGGCTTTGCAGATAGCCCAGCCGCCCAACCTTGAATTCATCATAGGCGCCCAGTTCATCGGCCAATTGCTCGCCGTAGAGCGCCCATCCTTCGCTGAAAGCATTGAACGCCAGGATCGAGCGGATCAGCGGCAGGCGGTTAGAGAATTCTCCCTCCCACACATGGCCGGGGATGGTTTCGTGAAAGACCAGATCGGGGACATCGTATTTGCGGTGCAGATCGGTGGTCCGCAGATTGATCCACATGCGTCCAGGTATCTTGCCATCCTTGCTGCCCGCCCCGCCGTAGGCGCCCGGTGCGCCCGGCTCTTCCGCAAGCGGCAGGCGGCGGACCTCCAGATTGGGATCGACCAGCGTGTTGAAGGCGCGCGGCATCTGCGCCTTGATCCAGCCGATCCGATCCTGGATCGTGCCCATGATTTCCTTGCGGCCCGGATCGCCCTCGGCGAATTTGTATCGCGGATCCTGGCTCAGTGCGCGCATTCGCTCGCCCACGCTGCCGGTGGTGTAGCCGATTTCCTTGAGGATCGGGTCCATGCGTGCGTGCAGGGCCGCCAGTTCTTCGAGCCCGCGCTGATGCACCTCGTCAGGGGTCATGCTGGTGGTGGTCGAGGCGCCGAGCGCCCAGGCGTACCACTCATCACCGCGTGGCTGGGCCCACATGCCGGGATCGCCCTTGGCAACCGCGCGCTGCGCCTTCAGCTCTTCAAGCTGGCGCTGGAGCGCGGGAACGAGCTTTTCATTGGCCAGCTTTGTCACATTTGCTTCAGCCTCGGCCTTGCCTGCCAGATCGCTGCGATCGATCGGCGCGGTATAGTTCGCCGACGTATCGGCAATGCTCTGCTCCATCTGCTCGATCGCGCGGTCGAGGAGGAAATCGGGCGGCACCAGCCCCATTGCGCGCGCATCGCCGATCCGGGCAAGTTCGGCGTCGAACATCGCCGGAAGACCCTCGACCCGAGCTACATAGGCATCGAGATCGGCCGCATCGGCCAATGGCTGGGTCGAATCCATGAAGCGCGGCATGTCGAGATAGGCGCCGACATTCTGGATGACGCCGTAGGGCGCGTTACGCCAGCTGCCGACCGCGACATTGCCGTAAGGCAGGGCAAAGCCTGCCAGCGCCTTGGCATATGCGCTTTCGACCACGTCGAACGCAGTGAGTTGGTCGGGGGTGAGGCCGTCCCTGGGATAATCGCGCACTTCCGCCAGATCGGCCTCGAGCGTGGCCGCATAGGCCGCCAGGCCAGCGGATGAAACATCCGAAAGCTTGCCCCGCAGCGCCGCATATTGCCCCGTATCGACCCCCAGGCTGGTGGCGCGTTCGGGCTCATGCGCGAGCAGATTGTAGGCGATCTTGTCGATCAGGGCGTCGGGCGCAAGCGTTGGCGCGGTCATGCCCTTGCACGCGGGAAGCATGGCGATGGCGGAAACACCGACCAGGCCCTGCAGGGTCTGGCGGCGGGTGAGGCTGAAGCTGTGCTGTATCATGCGCAAGCGGTGTAACGCGCGCAAAGCCTTAGTCAATCAGGCCTGGTTGGCCGCATTGGCGCGATCGGTTATGACTCTCTCCGATGTGAGGATGCTGCCCATGAACGCCGTGCTTTCAATTCTTGTGCTGGCCTCCATCGCGCTGGTGGCGGGGGCGATTGTCTTGTGGCGCAGGCCAGGCTTTCGCAAGCAGGCGGTGCTGATGTTGGTGCTCGCGGCAGTGGCGCTGGTCAATGTCGGCATCTGGACGCTGCCCGATGCGAGCGGCGACGCGCCGCTCGCAAAGGTGCAGGATTGAGAACCCGTTCAGTCAGGCAATTGCCAGCGGATTGAGCTGGTATAGACCCCTCTCGCTGCTGCCCCGTTGCCGTCGGTTGCCGGTGTGAAGCGGGCACGCCTGGTGATCAACTCGCAGGTCGCCAGATCGAGCGCCGCGTGGCCGGTCGACCGGGTGATCTTGCAGGCGTTGACCTGTCCATTGGCCGCGATCTCGAGCCGGAAATTCGCGGTGCCTTGCAATCCCTCGCGGATCCAGCGGCTGCGATAGTCGCTATCGGTGACCCAGCGGGCTGGATCGTTGCGGGGCGCGGCTTGCGCCGGGGTAAACGAGTTGCCGGCCCCGCCGACTTCGGGCGGCGGCAGGTCCAGACGGATCACATCCCCGCCAAGCGGCGGCAGCACGATCACGGTGTCGACGAAATTGGGCTTTGTCAGATCGTCAGGCTGCGGCGGCACATAGACGACTGACCTGGCGGCAGGCTCCTTCGTCTGATCGACTTGCGGATCGGGCGGCGGCGGAGCGGGGGGAAGCTGCACACCGATGATTGGCGGCGTTGGCGGCCGGACGATACCGGCAACCGTCAGTCCGGCCACCACCAGTGCTGCAAGCCCGGCGTGGACGACGATGACGCCGAGTATCGCGGCGGGGCGGTTCGTTTGTGACTGCGTGAGATAGCTCATTGCAATGCTCCTCTCTCCAGGGAGGGGCGCCGCATGGGCCATGAGCGACCCTCGAGCGAAATGATACAACATCACATAACGGGGATCAAGCCGGGATCGACCGGCCAGATGGGTTCGCAGGTGCCGATGGTTCCTCAGTCTTGATCGGGACCGCAATCCAGGCCCGATCGAGCGCTGCCTATTTAATCGGGCAATCGGGCGAGAGGCGGAAGTTGAGGTAGTTGTCGACCGACAGCATCATCTCTTCGATTTCGTGCTCGAAGAAGTGGTTGGCACGCGGAATCTCGTCGTGATGGATGGTGATGTGCTTCTGCGTGCGCAGCTTATCGACCAGCTTCTGCACCGCGATCGGCTGTACCACCGTGTCGGCTGCACCCTGCACGAACAACCCGCTGGCCGGGCAGGGCGCAAGGAAGCCGAAATCGTACATGTTGGCGGGCGGGGCGACCGAAATGAAACCGCGCACCTCGGGCCGCCGCATCAGCAGCTGCATCGCGATCAATGCGCCAAAGCTGTATCCGGCAACCCATGTGGTCTGCGCTTCAGGGTGGATCGCCTGGATCCAGTCAAGCGCGGCCGCTGCATCGGACAGCTCGCCAATGCCGTTGTCGAAACTGCCCTGGCTGCGGCCGACACCGCGAAAGTTGAACCGCAACACGGCAAAGCCGCGATCGGCAAAGGTCTTGTAGAGCCGCTGAACGATCCGGTCGTTCATCGTGCCCCCGCCTTCGGGGTGCGGATGCAGGATCATCGCCACCGGGGCGCGTGGGCGCGGCGGTGGTGTGAAACGACCTTCAAGACGACCTTCGGGGCCGGGAAAGATGACTGAGGGCATCGAAAAACCTGTCTGATAAGTGGCGGATTGCGCAGGCGGGTGGCGCAAGTGAAGTGGCGGCCTATATAGTGTGCCAACGCAAAATCGCAATTGTTTAGGGCACCTCCCATTCCGCCGCGCATCTATCTCGATCATGCCGCTACCTCGCCGCTGCGCCCAGAAGCCATGGCGGCTATGGAGCAGGGCTTTTCCATCTGGGCCAATCCTTCGAGCCCACATGCCGAAGGGCGCAAGGCTCGCGCTGCGCTGGAGGACGCGCGGGAGCGGATCAAAGCGGCAGTCGGCTGGAACGGCGAACTGATCTTCACCAGCGGCGCGAGCGAGGCGTTGGCCATCGGACTAGGCAGGGCGAAAGCGGATCGCCGGGTGACCAGCGCGGTCGAGCACGACGCGGTACTGTGCGCCGCGCCCAATGCGGATGTATTGCCAATCGTTGGCGGCGAGCCTGACCTTGCCGCGCTCGATGGGTTGATGGCGGGCGCGGGCAAGCCGCTCGTTGCCGTCCAGCATCTCAACTCGGAAACGGGAACCTTCCTCCTGCCTAATGCGGAGAGCGCCGTTGCCGGGCGCGTGCGCGAGGCAGGGGGCTGGCTGCTGTCCGACTGTTCGCAATCGGCGGGCAAGGCCCCGCTGCCCGAAGCCGACATGGTCGTGCTCGCTGCGCACAAGTTCGGCGGGCCAATCGGCATCGGCGCGCTGCTGGTGCGCGATTTCGCGATGATCGAGCCGTGCGGCGGGCACGAGCGCGGTTACCGTGCGGGGACCGAGAACCTGCCCGGCGCGTTGGGGATGGCCGCCGCGCTCGAATGCGGCGGGATCGAACGCTGGGCGACCAGCGCCGAAGATCATCTCGCCTTCAAGGCTCGGCTTTGCGAACATGGCCAGGTTCTGGCACCGGGTTCCCAGTGTTCGCATATCCTCGCGCTGGTACATCCATCGTTGAGCGCGCAGGCGTTGCTGATCCGGCTCGATGCCATGGGCTTTGCGGTTTCGGCGGGTAGCGCCTGTTCGTCAGGAACGCTCAAGAAGAGCCGTGTGCTCGATGCCATGGGCGTGGACGACGACACCGCCCGGCGCACCATCCGCGTCTCGCTCGGTTGGAATACCACGGCTGAGGAGTTGGACCGGTTTGCCGAGGCCTGGAAGCAGTTGACATGATCTACCTCGATTATCAGGCCACAACGCCGCTTGCGCCCGAAGCGCGTGAGGCCATGATGCGCTGGCTGGGCGGGCCTGATAGCGACTGCTTCGGCAATCCGCATTCCTCACACCGGATGGGCCGCATGGCCGCCGCCGCGATCGAAGTCGCGCGCGAGGAGGTTGCGGCACTGTTCCCGCCCGGCGGAAAGGTGATCTTCACCGGCAGCGCGACCGAGGCGATCAATCTCGCCATTCGCGGCAGCGGAGTGGGGCCTGTCGCCGTCTCGCCAATCGAACATGCAGCCGTGCTCGACACTGCCAGCGCAACCGGGCCGGTGCACATGCTCGATGTCTCGCCCGACGGAGTGTGCGATCCCGCGCAGGTTTTGCCTGCCGACACCCGGCTGATCGCGGTGATGCAGGTCAACAACGAGATCGGCATGATCGAGCCCTTTATTGAGTGGATGGGCCGTGCGCGGCAGGCGGGCGCGCTCTATCTGTGCGATGCTGTGCAGGCCTATGGCAAGATTGCGGTGGCGCAGGCCGACATGATCGCCGTATCGGCGCACAAGTTCCACGGGCCGAAGGGCGTGGGCGCATTGTGGCTGCGCGACGGAGTGCGGCTCAACGAAGTGCAGACCGGCGGCGGGCAGGAACGCGGGCTGCGTTCGGGCACGCTTAGTCCGGCGCTGATCGCCGGGTTCGGCGCGGCGGCGAAGCTGGCGAAGGAACGGATGGAAGAGGACGCGGCGCATGTCGAGGCGCTGTGGGTGCGTGCGCGCGAAGCCTTCGCCGGATGGACGCTCAACGGCAGCGAAGACGCGCGCTGGCACGGCAATCTCAACATTCGCCGCGATGGGCTCGACGTAAACCGCCTGATGAGCGATTGCCGCAATGTCATGTTCAGCGCCGGAAGCGCATGTGCCAGCGGGTCGGGCCGCCCAAGCCATGTGCTCAAGGCCATCGGTCTTTCGGACAGGCAGGCGAAAAGCTCGATCCGGCTTGGCTTCGGGCGCTATACCACGCTTGACGAGATCGAGCGGGCCGCGCAGGCGATCAACGCGGCGGCGAAGGAGCAGGCATTGTGAGCGTGACGGTGAAATTCATCACCTCCAACGGAGACGAGGCCGAAGGCACGGGCGAAACCGGCCAGTCGCTGCTCGCGCTCGGTCAGGCGCTGGGCCTGCCGATCGAGGGGACATGCGAGGGGCAGATGGCCTGTTCGACGTGCCATGTGATCGTCGCGCCCGAATGGTTCGATCGCCTGCCCGCCGCCTGCGAGGAAGAGGAGGACATGCTCGATTTCGCCGCCGGAGCCTGCCGGACCAGCCGCCTTTCGTGCCAGATCGTGCTGAGCGAGGAACTCGACGGGATGAGCGTTACCGTCCCATCGCAGGCGCATGACATGCGGCGGATGTGAGGGGAGTCCTGAAATATCGTCGGAAAGCCCCTCATGACACTCGCCCTCTTGCAAGGTACACTGGTAAACTGGCCGGACGGCCATCCGCACGCATGCAGATTGGATTGGTTCACTGCATTGGCTCGCTGCGGAAATTGGATGAGTGGAGGTCAACCATGATCCGTCAAATGCTCGGTCTCGGCCTATTGGGCTTTGTCGGTTACAAACTGCTGAAGCCAAAGGATCGCGCTGCGAACGCTGCCTATGCCGATGGACAACCCCACGACTACTACACCGAAATTCGGGATGCAGGTCCCCAGGCAATGCGCGATCCACCCCAAGGTGAATGGACCGAAATTGACGAGAACCTGGACGAGAGTTTCCCGGCAAGCGACCCGCCTGGCGGATATTGAATAGCGTATCTTTTCCGCGCAGCGCCCGACATTTCGCCGTTCCTGTGGAAACGCCTCTCCCCTAGCGCGGCGTGCATTGCTAAGCGCCCCGGATGGCCGATACTGTTGAAATGACCACTCCCGATCCGTTCGATGCAATTGTCGATGCGCCGTTCGATTCCGCGCTGGAGGAGCGTTACCTCGTCTATGCGCTCTCGACGATCACCGCGCGCTCGCTGCCCGATCTGCGCGACGGGTTGAAGCCGGTCCACCGCCGCCTGCTGTGGGCGATGCGGCAGTTGAAGCTCGATCCGTCGAGCGCCTTCAAGAAGAGCGCGCGCGTGGTGGGCGATGTGATCGGCAAGTATCACCCGCACGGCGATGCCTCGGTCTATGACGCGATGGTCCGCCTCGCGCAGGACTTTGCGCTGCGCTATCCGCTGGTCGAGGGGCAAGGCAATTTCGGCAATATCGACGGCGATAATGCCGCGGCCTACCGCTATACCGAAGCGCGGATGACCCGTACCGCGCTGCTCCTGATGCAGGGGCTGGACGAAGGCACGGTCGATTTCATTCCGACCTACAACGGCGAGGAGGAAGAGCCCGAAATCTTCCCCGGCCTGTTCCCCAACCTGCTGGCCAATGGATCGAGCGGGATCGCGGTGGGCATGGCGACCAATATCCCCAGCCACAACGTTGCCGAGATCATCGATGCGACGCTGGAGCTGATCGACAATCCCTATGTCGAGCACGAACGGTTGATGGAGCTGTTCCGCGGGCCGGATTTCGCCACTGGCGGCCACATCATCGACAGCGCCCGGACAATTTCCGATGCCTATGCAACAGGGCGCGGATCGTTCCGCGTGCGCGGCGTGTTCCATGCCGCCGAGGCGAAGGACGAGGCCGACCGGCAGGCCGGGATCGAGCGGCTGGGTAGCGGCCAGTGGCAACTGGTCATATCGGAAATTCCCTATCAGGTGCCCAAGGGCAAGCTGATCGAGCAGATTGCGCAGGCCATCGCCGACCGGAAGTTACCCATTCTGGAGGATGTGCGCGACGAGTCCGATACGCAGATCCGCATCGTGCTGGTCCCGCGCAGCCGCAATGTCGATCCCGATCTGCTCAAGGAATCGCTGTTCCGCCTGACCGATCTCGAAACCCGTTTCGGCCTCAACCTCAACGTGCTCGATGCCAGCCGGGCGCCGCTGGTCATGGGGCTGAAGGAATTGCTTCAGAACTGGGTCCACAGCCAGATCGATATTCTCCAGCGGCGCAGCCAGCACCGGCTTGACCAGATTGCCCGGCGGCTGGAACTGGTCGAAGGCTATATCATCGCCTTCCTCAATCTCGACCGGGTGATCGCAATCATTCGCGGCGAGGACGAGCCGAAGCCGGTGATGATGGCCGAGTTCGGCCTGACCGACCGGCAGGCCGAAGCGATCCTCAACATGCGGCTGCGAAGCCTGCGCAAGCTCGAAGAAATGCAGCTGCGGCAGGAGAAGGACGAACTTCTCAAGGAGCAGGACGAGCTTGAGAAACTGCTCGAGAGCCCGGCGCGCCAGCGCACGCGATTGAAGCGCGATCTCAATGCCCTGCGCAGGGAATATGGCGAGGATACCAGGCTGGGCCGCCGCCGCACGCGGATCGAGGAAGCCGCGCCCGCGGTCGAATTCACCATGGACGCGATGATCGAGAAGGAACCGGTGACGGTGGTCCTCTCGAAAAAGGGCTGGATCCGTGCGGCGAGGGGGCACATGCCGCTCGATCAGGAATTCAAGTACAAGGAAGGCGATGATCTCGCCTTCATTCTCCACGCCCAGACGACCGACAAGCTGTTACTCGCGGCGGAGAATGGCCGGTTCTATACGCTGGGTGCCGACAAGTTGCCCGGAGCGCGCGGCTTTGGTGAGCCGGTGCAGTCGATGATCGATCTCGAGGCGGAAACGCGGATTGTCGGCCTGATGGTGCACCGGCCCGACGGCAGGCTGCTGCTCGCCGCGACGAACGGCAAGGGCTTCATCGCGCAAACCGCCGAGCTGCTCGCCGAAACGCGCAAGGGCAAACAGGTCGTCAATCTGAAGGACGCCGCGCGCCTGATCGTCGTGCGCGAGGTCGATACCGGGCACGATCACGTCGCGGCGGTGGGCGACAACCGCAAGCTCGTCGTCTTCAACCTCGAGGAGGTGCCGGTGATGAGCCGCGGGCAGGGGGTCACGCTGCAACGCTACCGCGATGGCGGCCTGTCGGACGCGCGGACATTTACTTTGGCTGAGGGGCTAAGCTGGCAGATGGGCGGCAAGGGTGAGCGCACCCGCACCGAAACCGATATCTGGCAGTGGAAGGTCGCGCGCGGTGCCGCCGGCCGCCTGCCGCCGCAGGGTTTCCCCAAGGACAACCGGTTCTGATCGCAGGGGGCGGTTCTGATTGCAGGGGGTGGGCAAACAAAAGGGCCGCCGGTATCTGTACCAGCGGCCCTCTCGTTGAAGTTGACGCTGCGCTTATCCGCCAGTGCTGACCGTTGCGCCGTCGATCTGCTCCAGCGTGAACAGCGCCATCAGCGCGCCGTTGCCGTCAACCGCGAAATGTTCGCGCTTGAGCGTGACGAGTCCGGAATCGCGTTCAACCACCACAGCGTCTGCGTCGGCGTCGATTTCCTTGACCGTTCCGGCTGGCTGAGCGTCCGCGCTGACAACTGCGGCACCGACAACCAGTGCGGCGTCGCGCTGCGCGTTGGCAGCGGCGATCTGCTGATCCATCAGGGCATCGAGCTGTTCTTTGGTCACGGTAATCGTGGGGCCGGCTTCGCTTTCGCCGAACGATTCGACGCCCAGCGGAACCTTGTGCTTGCCGGTGTCGAGAACCACATGGCCATCGGCAACGCTTTCTATCGTGCCAACCGGGTTGCCCTGCGGGCCATAGACTGTCGCACCAGCTGCGGGGCCGGCGGCGTTTGCTGCAATCGGGGTCGCCGCGATCGCGGCGGCCATGACGGCGAGCTTTGCAAAATTCATCATTTCTCTCCAAATTCGATTCATTAACCGGCAAGACCAGCAAGCGGTCAAGGAACGCCGGGAGGGGCTGAAACCCTGAGCAATGCCAGGGCGATTTGGACCAGATTCCGGAGCGGAAACGCGGCCCAAATATGGTTTAGGGCCGCGAAAGGTCGGCGGCCCTAAACCATATTTTGGGCCACCGATCAACCTTTCGGCGGAAATTGACGCCGCACCGTTCTGGCTATGCGCTTGGCGGATTTTCGCGCGCAAGAGCTTCATCGAGCAGTTGGTTAACGCGGCCGGAGTCGGGAAAGCCTTCATCTATCCAGTTTTGCTCGATTTGTCGCAGCAGGCTGGCAACGCGGGGCCCGGCAGCGACGCCGTGGGCAATGATCTGACCGCCCTTGAGCGGGAATTGCGGAATCTCCCAACCGCTCAACACCGTCACATCCCCCTGCTGGAGCAAAATTCGGTCGACGGCGTTGCCGATGCCTTCGCAATAGGCCAGCGCCTTCGGGGACTCGATATCGCCGGGCTCACGCCCTGCCAGGCTGATCAGCTTTGCCCGTTGGCCGCGCGAAAGGCGCAACCGTGCCGCTACCGCCTCGGCAGTTTCCTCATGCGGCGGTAACAGTGCGGCCAGACGCCGGATCGGCTCTGGCGCTACTCCGGCGGTGAGTTCGCATTCCAGCAGCCGTTCGAGCGCTGCCAGGCCCGGTTTGCAGGCCTCGGGCAGGACCACGCCCAATACCCCCAGCGACTTCATTTGTCGCAGCGTCTTCAATGGGTCTGGCAGATTGAGCAATCCCAGAAGCTCCATCGCCACCCGTTCCCGGCTGAGGCCCTTGAGCGTCGCGGCGAGCTCCGCGCAGGCGCGTTCGGCCTCCTCGTCCGGTTCTGCGCCGAAGCGCGCCTGAAAGCGGAAATAGCGCAGAATCCGCAAGTGATCCTCGCGGATGCGCTGGTGGGCATCGCCGATGAAGCGCACGCGCCGATTGCGCAAATCGTCCAGTCCGCCGAAATAGTCCGAAATTTCCAGTGTTTCAGGATGGGCGTAGAGCGCGTTGATGGTGAAATCGCGGCGCGCGGCATCATCGTGCCAGTTGTCCGAAAAGGCGATCGTCGCCCGGCGGCCATCGGTCGAAACGTCGCGCCGCAACGTGGTCACTTCGACCGGACCGTCCTTCAGGATGGCAGTAACGGTTCCGTGGTCGATCCCGGTAGGGACGGTGCGGATGCCCGCAGCCCGGCAGCGGTCTATCACCGCATCGGGCAGCAGCCGGGTGGCGCAATCGATATCGTTCACCGGCAGGCCCAACAGACTGTCGCGAATGGCACCGCCGACCCAGCGAATGTTTTCAGGCCCCAGCGCGCGTGCCAGTGCCGCCAGCCCGGATCGCCCGGTCCATTCGGCATTGTGCAGGTCAGCGCTCATCGATCTGCCCCTCGGTCCCTATCCGGCGCGAAAGGTTGGCGATGATCGCCGCGGTCACGCCCCAGATCCGGAAGCCCTTATAATGCAATTCGAGATATTTGCGCGTGTTTCCGCGCCAGAAAACCTCTTGCTCCTGCCAGTTCTCGCTCCGCAGCAGCAGCGACAGCGGGGCCTCGAACCATGCCTCCACCTCGCGCGGGTCTGGCGTCAGGTCGAGATCGGGCGGGACCACCGCAACAATTGGCGTAATGTCGAAGCCGGTGCCGGTATGGTAACGATCGGTGGCGCCGATCACGCGCACGTTCTGCGGATCGAGCGACAGTTCCTCGTGTGCTTCACGCAGCGCGGCCGTTACCGCATCCTCGCCCGGATTCAGCTTGCCGCCTGGAAACGCGACCTGACCGGGATGATCGCGCATCCCCTGTGGGCGCTGCGTCAGGATCAATCCGGGCTGCGGCCGGTCGGTTATCGCGATCAGAACCGCAGCCTGTGCGGTGCGGTCCGCATCGGCGAAACGTGCATCGCTCAGCAAATCGGGAATTTCCCGGCGGTGGCCTTCGACCAGCGAGGCTGCGAGGCGATCGAACAGAGCGCTCATTGCGGCAGGAGGGAAAACCGCGTTCCCCCGCTTTCTACAAAGCCGCCATCGCCCTGCGCCAGCGCGATTTCCGCCAATTGCTGCCATGTGCTGCGGTTGAGCCGCGCCTCGCATCCGCGCCTGACGTGGAGGTACAGCGCGGGTGCGTTCACGCTTCCCGCAGCGCGCAGGCGATGCTCCGGTCCGGCGATAACCAGTTCATCGGTATTGAGGCGAAAGGCCAGATTGCCGTCCTTTTGCGCCGCATCGGTGGCGATGAAGGCCGCATCCTCGACCTCGATTTCCAGCCGTTCAGTAGGGGTGACCAGCCAGTGCCGCCCCTCCGCGTCGCGGCTGAGGAGCGTGGAAAAGGCGCGGACCATCGCCTCGCGTTTGATCGGTGAGCCTTCGTGAAACCAGCGCCCATCAGCGGCAATGCGCATCTGACTTTCGCCCTCGCGCTCAGGATTCCAGTTTTCGAGCGGCGGAAGTTTGCGCGCGGCAACTTCCCCGGCGATCTGTTCCAGCGTCAGTTCAGACAGATAGGGAGGCGGTTCGAAGGGCATGGCAAGCGCTCGATGCCAGATCAGGGACGATCCGCCAAGTTCTGCACCCACGGGCCAAGCATTCCAGAGGTGGGCAGGATTGCTGGATTGCCATAGCGCAGCAACAGCCGCGTGGGATCGTTGGGGCCGGGGCACTGCCAGCCGCCGGTGTGGCTGGCGCTGAAGCCGAAGAAGCGGCCATAGTATTCGGGATCGCCGATCATCACCTGCGGCAGGATGGCCGAACGCGGCTCGGCCCGCTCGATTGCGTCAAGCACCGCCAGCATCAGCGCCTTGCCATAACCCTGGCCCTGAGCCTCGGGTATGACCGCGACTGGCCCCACCATCAGCAGCGGGTGGCGGCGGCCGTCAGGATCGGTCAGGGCGACAGGCCAGGTCTGGATCGTGCCGACCAGAAGTTCGTCCTCGTCGAGCGCTGCAAAGCTCAGCCCTTCCAGCCAATCGGTGCTCTCACGGATGCGGTAGGCGGTGCGCGTGAAGCGGTCAGGCCCGAAAGCGCGGTCGAGCAATTGCTCGATCAACGCCGGTTCGACATTCGCCAGGGGGATGAGGCTCGCCATAGGCGAGCGCGCTTAGGGGCGCCTGCACATCCTGTCGATGCAAAATCGCTTAGCCTGGTGTCAGGCGGAGCAATCGACCGCCCGGGCCATCCTCGAGCACCCAGATCGCGCCGTCCGGAGCCTCGATTACGGCGCGGATACGGTTGCCGAGATCGTGCCGCGCCACTTCGCGCGCGCTATCGCCCTCGATCCTGACCTGCACCAGCCCTTGTGCGCCCAGGCCCGCAATCAGCGCATCGCCCTTCCAGCCCGCAAACAGGTCGCCGCGATAGAAGATCATCCCGCCCGGGGCGATAACCGGGGTCCAACTGACCGCGGGCGCAGCGAATTCAGGCCTGGTGATGTGATCGGGAATGGGCTTGCCGTCATAGTGACTGCCATTGGAAACCACCGGCCAGCCATAGTTCTGCCCCGGCTTGACCAGATTGAACTCGTCGCCGCCATCGGGGCCGTGTTCGACTTCCCACAGGCGGCCCTGCGCGTCCCAGCCGATGCCCAACATATTGCGGTGGCCGTATGACCAGATCTGGTCGGTCGGCGATCCCGCGTCGGCAAGGGGATTGCCTTCCGCCGGCGTGCCGTCGAGGTTGAGGCGGACGATCGTGCCCAGAGTGTTCGAGGTATCCTGCGCGGGATCGAACTTCTGCCGCTCGCCGCTGGTGACGAACAGGTATTGCCCATCGGGAGAAAAGGTCAGCCGATGCGAGTAATGGCCGCGGCCCGTCACCTTTGGTGTCTGCCGCCAGATCACAGCAAGGCCGCTCACCGCGCAGTCGAGTGCGGCACCGCACACCAGCGTGCCCTTGCCGACCGCAGCCCCGCGCGTTCCGTCTTCACCAGCTTCGGCCCAGCTCAGATAGATGGTTCGCCTGCCGATGGCATTGTCGCTTTCGCTGGCCAGAAAGGCCACATCGCCGAGCCCTCCCTGTCCGCCGAAATCGACCTGCGGCGCGCCTGCAATGTCGAAACGGCGACCGCTCGCCGTGTCAAAGCCGCGCAACTGACCGGCCTTTTCGGTCACGACCAGCACCTGCGTGCCGGGAACGAACGCCGCAGCCCACGGCTCGTCGAATGTGCCGCGCTCCTCGACGGCGATTGCGGCGTCGCTGCTTTCCACATCCGTCGTCGCCCCGCAGCTTGCGAGCATGAGCGGGACAAGGGATAGGTTGAGCGCTGATTTGGTGAAGCTGGGCATGGCGGTGGAAACTCCCAAAGAGATATGTTCGGATCACCCCGTTGTAATCGGAGTCGATGAAGCGGGCCGCGGGCCGCTGGCCGGGCCGGTGGTGGCAGCGGCGGTGGTTCTGGGCGCAGACTATCCGCAGGGCGTCGATGATTCCAAGCGAATTTCCGCCAAACGCCGCGCCGTGCTCGACGAAGCGATACGCGCCACCTGCATGTGGGGCGTTGGAATCGCCGACGTTCACGAGATCGACCGGATCAATATCTTCGCGGCGACAATGCTGGCGATGACCCGCGCGGTGGCCGATCTTTGCGGCAAATCGGGCAGGGCGCCGCAGATTGTGCTGATCGACGGGAACATGACGCCTGCGGGCCGCTGCGATGGTTGGCGCTGGCCCGCGCGCGCAATCGTGGGCGGCGATGCCAGCGAACCGGCGATCTCGGCGGCGTCGATCGTCGCCAAGGAGTGGCGCGACCGGAGGATGATCGAGGCTGCGGCACACCATCCGCAATATGGCTGGGACCGCAACATGGGCTATGGCACGGCGGAGCACATGGAGGCGCTGCGCATTCATGGGCCTTGCCCGCTCCATCGCCGCAGCTTCGCGCCGGTTGCACAGGCACTGCTGATCTGAGCCGCGAGAATTGCGCGGGTGCGAGTCCTTGCAGCAACACCCCATCATGTCGAGTCTGTTGAATCGATTGAGACTCAACATCTTGTGACGGACTCTTTTCGTTCTTCGTCACTAACGCGCCGTTAACCATATTGCCCCAGAATTTGTGCTTGACGCCCGGGCTTGGGGGACTCACCCTGTGGATAACTGCTTAGAGGGGAAATTCTGATGGGGGTCATCGAGACCACACGGGCGCGTGCCCAGCGCCAGCCCGCTGCTGCCGGATTGCCGCGCGAACTGCCCTTGGGGCGGATTCTCGATGGCGACTGTGTCGAGGCCATGCGCAGCCTGCCCGATGCCAGCGTGGACTGCGTGTTCGCCGATCCGCCCTATAACCTCCAGCTCGGCGGCGATCTCAACCGGCCCGATGGCAGCCAGGTCGATGCGGTGACCGATCATTGGGACCAGTTCGAAAGTTTTCGCGCCTATGACGATTTCACCAAGGCTTGGCTGACCGAGGCGCGCCGCGTGCTCAAGCCCGATGGATCGCTGTGGGTGATCGGCAGCTATCACAACATCTTCCGGGTCGGCGCGATCCTGCAGGATCTGGGCTTCTGGATTCTCAACGACATCGTTTGGCGCAAGTCGAACCCCATGCCCAATTTCAAGGGCACGCGATTTACCAATGCGCACGAAACGCTGCTGTGGGCGAGCATGGGCGAAAAGGCGCGCTATCACTTCAATTATCGCGCGATGAAAACGCTCAATGACGAATTGCAGATGCGCAGCGACTGGCTGCTGCCGATCTGCGGCGGGCCCGAACGGCTCAAGCACAACGGCGTGAAGGCTCACCCCACGCAGAAGCCCGAGGCGCTGCTTTACCGTGTGCTGCTGGCCACGACCGAAAAGGGCGATGTCGTGCTCGATCCCTTCTTCGGCACCGGCACCACCGGGGCGGTTGCCAAGCGGCTGGGGCGCGAATGGATCGGCTGCGAGCGCGAGGATTTCTACCGCGACGTGGCGATGAAGCGGATTGCGAAGGAACTTCCGCTCGATGAAAGCGTGATCGCCACCATGCAGAGCATGAAGCCGGCGCCGCGTGTCGCCTTTGGCGCGCTGGTCGAAAGCGGGCTGATCAGGCCCGGCGCCGAGCTGTTCGACCGCAAGCGCCGCTGGATCGCCACGGTGCGCGCCGACGGTTCGCTTGCCTGCGATGGGCCAAAGGGCGAGATGTCCGGCTCTATCCACTCGCTCGGCAAGGACCTGCAAGGCGCACCGAGCTGCAACGGCTGGAGCTTCTGGCACTATGAGGTGGATGGAGACGTGAAACCGATCGACGCCGCGCGGCAATTGTACCTGCTGGCGACGGAGGATTGAGCATTCAATTTCGTCATTGCGAGGAGCGTAGCGACGCGGCAATCCATCGTCCGGCCCTGGATTGCTTCGCTGCGCTCGCAATGACGGGAATGGGAGCCATATCTTGACTGACCGCATCTACATCCGCCCGCTCACTTTCGTTCCCGGTCCGCAATCGGTCGAAGGCGACGCGCTACGGATCGCGGGCGGCATGGTTTTCGCCCGTGAATTCGCGGTGTCGATCCGCCGCGATGGAGCCATCAGCGAACGGCATCTGCTCACCAGGGCAGGAGTGGAGGACTTGCTCTCCAGCCTGCCGGATGGACTTGCGCACGAGGCACGCGCGCAATGGGCGAACCTTGCGCTAACGCATCCGCCGCTTGAGTGCGGCAACCGCACGATCCGCCTCGATCAGCCGCAGGTGATGGGCATTCTCAACGTCACGCCCGACAGCTTTTCCGATGGCGGCAAGTTTCTCGACGATCCCGACGCGGGCCGCGCGCACGCCAGCGCAATGCTCGAAGCGGGCGCGGCAATCATCGACATCGGCGGCGAAAGCACGCGGCCTGGAGCCGCGGCAAGCTGGGAGGGCGACGAGAAGCAGCG
>LOEX01000075.1 GCA_001516125.1 Sphingomonadales bacterium BRH_c42 | reverse complement strand
CCGCGCGTGCGCAGGCCGAAGCGGCGTTCTTTGCGGCGGACCGCGCAGGATATGACTGGTGGCTGGCAATCTGCCGCACGCTCGACCGGCGGCTCGCCGCCAGGATCGATCACGAATTGGGCGGGGAACAGGGTTCCGCGCGATAGCCCGGGTCATTTGGCGGAATTTGGTAAGTAATGCGTTAACCAGTCGGTGACCACTTTGCGTTACACGCGCACGGTATGGCGAAGAGTTGGCCTCTCAATCTGCGGCGCAAGCTGGTAACATTTCGCGGCCGCTCTGACGCCGTGTCGGAGCGCGCCAAGCGGTTGCTGGTCAAAACGCTCTATACCCAGCCTTCGACGCTCGCCATCGGTGCATTCTGCGGTGTTTCCTCCACCGCTATTGCCGCCTGGGTTTCAAAACACGACATACTTTACCTAGGCAGCGTGATCCTGACGCTTATCGCGGCGGCACGCATCATCGCCGCGCTCAAGCTGCCGCGCGAGGAAGAACAGATCAGTACCCACAAGCTCGAATTGACCTATGAAGTGGGGGCGTACAGCTACGCCCTGACCTTCGGGACGATTGCAGCGGCCACCATCGCTCTTGCCGCGCCTGCCGGAGTGGAAGTGCTGATGGTTGCAAACGCGCTGTGCTATGGCGTTGCCATCTGCGCGCGCAATGCCGGCAGCCCGGTGATCGCGATCGGGCAGCTTGCGTTGATCTGCCTGCCCATCATGGTGGCCGCGGCATGGGTCGGCTCGCCGGCAATGATCGCGCTGCTGATCACCATTATCCTGCTGATCCCGGCGATGATTTCGATCACGTTCAACGTCTTTCACGTCTTGAGGGATTCGATCCTGGCAGCCGAAAACAGCGCACAACTGGCAGACAAGATGTGGGTGTTGGCGCGGACCGATGTGGTCACCGGGCTCGCCAACCGGGCAGGCCTCAACCACGCCATGGCGGAGGCGCTGATGGTGGCCGAAGCCGACGCAAAAGTCGCCCTGTTCTGGATCGATCTCGACCGGTTCAAGGAAGTGAACGACCTGATGGGCCATCCGGTGGGGGACCGGGTTCTGGCCGAAGTGGCCAGCCGGCTTCGCGATGTTGCGCCCGAACGCGCCACGGTGGCGCGATTTGGCGGTGACGAGTTCGTCGTCTTCGTGCCCGATTGCGACCGGAAGGACAGCGAGCGGCTGGCCAGCGAAATGCATGCGGAAATCATGCGCGTGATCCGGGTTGACAGCGAACGGCTGGAGGTCCGTGCATCGCTCGGCGTCGCACTGATGCCCGATGACGGGCACGATATCGACAGCCTGATGCAGAACGCCGATCTGGCGCTGTATCAGGCCAAGGTCAACGGCCGCTCGCAGACGTGCTTCTACGATCCCTCGATGAGCCGCGACCTGGTCCGGCGCCGCGAGATCGAGGACGAACTGCGCGCCGCGATCCACCGCGACGAACTGTCGGTGTTCTTCCAGCCGATCGTCGATCTCGAAACCGGCAGGATCAAGACCTTCGAGGCACTGGTGCGCTGGTTCCATCCCGAAAAGGGTGAATTGCGCCCCGACGAATTCATTCCTGTCGCCGAGGAATCGGGACTGATCCTGACCCTTGGCAACTGGATCACCGCGCAAGCGGCCAGGGCCTGCGCCCAGTGGCCCGAAGACGTTTCGGTCGCGGTCAATCTCTCGCCGCTGCAGATCCGTGCGCCCGGCGCGGTGCTGGGCATACTCGGCGCGCTACGCGAATCCGGTCTCGATCCCAAGCGGCTGGAGCTGGAGGTGACCGAAAGCCTGTTCCTCGATGACAGTCCCGCGACCTCGCACTTCATCGAGGAGCTTTCGGCGATCGGAGTGCGGTTCGCGCTCGATGATTTCGGCACCGGCTATTCGTCGCTCGGCTACATCAACACATTCCCGTTCAACAAGATCAAGGTCGATCGCAGCTTCATCTCCGGCCCCAATGTCGGCAAGAAGAGCGAGGCGATCATTCGCGCGGTGGTGGAGATGGGCGCGACGCTCGAAATGGAAATCGTCGCCGAAGGGATCGAGACGGTCGAGCAGGTCGAGGCGGTGCGCAACGCCGGTTGCACGCTGGGCCAGGGCTATTACTTCAGCCGCGCAGTGCCCGACTATCTCGCCGCGATGCTGCTCGCGCAGGAACGCAACGAGCCGATCGGCATGCACCGCAAGATCGGATAGAGACATCCCCAAGGGCATTACGCCGCCTGCGCGGCCCCCATTATCGCTCTTGCGAATCATTTGCATAAATACTTGCCGGAGCGTGTGAATTCGCGGTTGCAATCGCCTATACGCAGGCTTAGGGCCAAACCGAACGACATGGGCAAACCCTCCCGGGACGTGGGGGAAACGCCCGCCTGGTCGCCCGGTTATCGCGTCCCGCTGACTTTGAAAGAAGGATTGGACCGGACATGGCCCGCAAGAAGATCGCGCTCATCGGTGCAGGGATGATCGGTGGCACGCTTGCCCACCTCGCCGCGAAGAAGGAAATGGGCGACATCGTCCTGTTCGACATTGCCGAAGGTATTCCGCAGGGCAAGGCGCTCGACCTTAGCCAATGCGGCCCGATCGAAGGCTTCGACGCGAAGATCACCGGCACCAATGACTATGCCGACATTGCTGGCGCCGACGTGGTGATCGTCACCGCCGGGGTGCCGCGCAAGCCGGGCATGAGCCGTGACGATCTGCTCGGCATCAACCTCAGCGTGATGAAGGCGGTTGGTGCGGGCATCAAGGCCCACGCGCCCGATGCCTTCGTGATCTGCATCACCAACCCATTGGACGCGATGGTGTGGGCGCTGCGCGAATTCAGCGGTTTGCCCGCCAACAAGGTGGTGGGCATGGCGGGCGTGCTCGACTCCGCCCGCTTCGCCACTTTCCTCGCCTGGGAATTCGGCGTTTCGGTGCGCGACGTCAACGCCTTCGTGCTCGGCGGCCACGGCGATACCATGGTGCCGGTCACCAGCTACACCACGATCAGCGGCATCCCGGTCGATGACCTCGTCAAGATGGGTAAGTCTTCGAAGGAGGCGATCGACGCCGTGGTTGCGCGCACCCGCGCGGGCGGCGGCGAGATCGTCGGCCTGCTCAAGACCGGCAGCGCCTATTACGCGCCCGCCACCAGCGCGATCGCCATGGCCGAGGCCTATCTGGGCGACCAGAAGCGCATCCTGCCCTGCGCCGCCTATGTCGATGGCAAGTACGGCCTCGACGGGCTCTATGTCGGCGTGCCCACGGTGATCGGCGCAGGCGGCGCGGAAGAAGTGATCGAAATCGCGCTGGACGATGCGGCAAAGGCGAACTTCCAGACCAGCGTCGATGCGGTCAAGGAACTGCTGACGGCGTGCAAGGCGCTGGATGAGAGCCTGGCCTAGGAGCGAAACGATGAGCTATGACCTCATGGTTTTCGATCCGGCTGTCGCTCCACATGAGCGACCGGCGTTTGTGGAATGGTATGGAGAGCAGACCGAGTGGTCGGAAGATCACAGCTATGACGATCCCGCCAATACCACTCCAAATTTGGCGGCTTGGTACGAAGAGATCCGGAAAATCTATCCAAACATGAATGGGCCCGGCGCAGTAACCTACGAGGACCTATTGAAGCCGGGAGCCGAGGATCGGCTCGGCGATTACAGCATAGGGCACCACCTGATTTATGTGGCCTTTCGCTGGTCGGCAGCAGAACAGGCCTATCCATTGGTACGCAGCCTTGCGGTCAAATACGGCGTCGGATTCTACGATGTGAGCGGCGACGAGGGAGATGGGGAAATCCATTTTCCGGGCGAAGAACTGAAACCCGAATCTCAAGGCGCGTGGCGCCAGATTGCGCGTGAATTCAAGGAAATGGGCGAACAATGAGCATCCTCGTAAACAAAGACACCAAGGTCATCACCCAGGGGATGACCGGCGAAACCGGCACTTTCCACACCGAGCAGGCGCTCGCATACGGGACGCAGATGGTCGCGGGCGTGACGCCGGGCAAGGGCGGCACCACGCATATCGGCCTGCCGGTCTATGATACCGTCGCCGAGGCGAAGCACGCCACCGGCGCGACCGCTTCGTGCATCTACGTCCCGCCGCCGTTTGCGGCAGACTCGATCCTCGAGGCGATCGACGCCGAGGTCGAGTTGATCGTCTGTATCACAGAGGGGATTCCGGTACTCGACATGGTGCGCGTCAAGCGCGCGCTGACTGGCTCCAAGTCCCGCCTGATCGGCCCCAACTGCCCGGGAGTGCTGACCCCGAACGAATGCAAGATCGGCATCATGCCCGGCAGCATCTTCCGGAAGGGCAGCGTTGGCGTCGTCAGCCGTTCGGGCACGCTCACCTATGAGGCCGTGCACCAGACCACCATGGTCGGCCTGGGCCAGACCACTGCGGTCGGGATCGGCGGCGACCCGGTCAACGGCACCAATTTCATCGACGTGCTCGACCTCTTCCTCAAGGACGACGAGACCAAGAGCATCATCATGATCGGCGAAATCGGCGGCAGCGCCGAGGAAGAAGCCGCCGAATTCATCGCGCACAAGGCGAAGCAGGGCGTGCGCAAGCCGATGGTCGGCTTCATCGCCGGGCGCACTGCCCCTCCGGGCCGCCGCATGGGCCATGCCGGCGCGATCGTTTCGGGCGGACAGGGCGGCGCGGAAGACAAGATCGCGGCGATGGAGGCAGCGGGCATCCGCGTTTCACCCTCACCCTCGGAACTCGGCACCACGCTCGACGCGATGCTGAAGGAGCTGGTGTGAGGCAAAAAAGCCCCCTTCCTTCAGGGGAGGGGGAGTTGAACAACCGAGGTTCAGTCAATGGGTAACGAAAATCTCGACTTCCTGCCCGATGACCCGCAGCCCGGGCCGTCATGGGCCAATCCGCGCTGGCCGCAGGTGGGCGGCGAGGGCGAGGACGATCTGACTCGCGCGCTCGATCCCACCGCGATGAAGCTGGCGGTGCGTGAGGCCGCAGCCAAGGCGGGCAAGCCGACCGATCCCAAGGCGATCGAGCAGGCTGCCGACGCATCGATCCGCGCCATGCTGATGATCCGCATCTTCCGCGTGCGCGGGCACCTGGCCGCGAATCTCGACCCGCTGGGCCTGCACCACTGCGACACTCCCAAGGATCTGACTCTCGAATGGCACGGGTTTGCCGGCAAGGAGGATCAGGAGGTCTATGTCGGCGGCAATCTGGGGCGCGACTGGATCAAGGCGGGCGATCTCTACGCGCTGCTGCAACAGAATTACTGCGGCACCGTCGGCCTCGAATACATGCACATCTCCGATGTCGAGGAGCGCCGCTTCCTGCAGGACCGCTTCGAAGGCGTTGCCAAGCTGATCGAGTTCACGCCCGAGGGCAAGAAGGCGATCCTGGCCGCGGTCATTCGCGGCGAGGAGTACGAGAAGTTCCTCGGCCGCAAATATGTCGGCACCAAGCGCTTCGGGCTCGACGGCGGCGAATCGATGATCCCCGCGCTCGAATCGGTGATCAAGCAGGGCGGCGCGCTGGGCGTGCGCGAAATCGTCTATGGCATGTCGCACCGCGGGCGATTGAACGTGCTAGCCAACGTCATGGCCAAGCCATACCGCGTGATCTTCCACGAGTTTTCGGGCGGCAGCGCCAACCCCGACGATGTCGGCGGATCGGGCGACGTCAAGTATCACCTCGGTACCAGTACCGACCGCGAATTCGACGGGATCAAGGTGCATATGAGCCTGGTCCCCAACCCTTCGCACCTCGAGGCGGTCAATCCGGTGGTGCTGGGCAAGACCCGCGCGCAGCAGGCGATCCGCGAGGATCTGGGCACGCACGAGCAGGTCCTGCCGGTGCTGCTGCACGGCGACGCCGCCTTTGCCGGGCAGGGCATCGTCTGGGAGTGCCTCGGTTTTTCAGGCGTCAATGGCTACAACACCGGCGGCTGCATCCATTTCATCGTCAACAACCAGATCGGTTTTACCACCAGCCCCAAGTTCGCGCGTTCATCGCCCTATCCGTCCGATGTCGCCAAGGGAGTCCAGGCACCGATCCTGCACGTCAATGGCGACGATCCCGAAGCGGTCACTTTCGCCTGCAAGCTGGCGATCGAATATCGCCAGAAGTTCAAGCGCGACATCGTGATCGACATGTGGTGCTATCGCCGCTTCGGCCACAACGAGGGCGACGAGCCGAGTTTCACCCAGCCGCAGATGTATGACAGCATCCGCCAGCATCCGCGCGTGAGCGAGGTCTATTCGGCCAAGTTGATCGAACAGGGGGTGATCGGGGCCGATACCGCCACGCAGCTGCGCGAGGAGTTCATCGCCCGGCTTGAAGAGGAATTCGAAGCCGCCAAGGGATACAAGCCCAACGAGGCGGACTGGTTTGGCGGGCGCTGGGCCGGGCTCAACAAACCTGCCGATCCTGAAACCGCGCGGCGCAATGTCGAGACTGCGGTATCCGCCAAGCTGTTCGACAGCCTCGGCCGCACGCTCACCACCGTCCCCGACGATCTCGAAATCCACAAGACACTGAACCGCGTTATCAAGGCCAGGGGCGAAATGTTCGCCAGCGGTGAAGGGTTTGACTGGGCCACTGCCGAGGCGCTCGCCTTCGGCAGCCTCGTCACCGAAGGCTTCGGCGTGCGTCTGTCGGGCCAGGATTCGGGCCGCGGCACCTTCAGTCAACGCCACGCCGTGTGGATCGACCAGCGCGACGAGCGCAAATACATCCCGCTGTGCCAGCTGCCGCACGGCAAGTTCGAGGTCTATGACAGCCCGTTGAGCGAATACGGCGTGCTCGGCTTCGAATACGGCTTTGCCATGGCCGATCCCAAGACCCTGGTGCTGTGGGAGGCGCAGTTCGGCGACTTCGCCAACGGTGCGCAGATCATGATCGACCAGTTCATCGCCAGCGGCGAGGCCAAGTGGCTGCGCGCCAACGGCCTCGCGCTGCTGCTGCCGCATGGATACGAGGGGCAGGGTCCCGAACACAGCTCGGCGCGGCTCGAACGCTTCCTGCAACTGTGCGCCAACGACAATATCCAGGTCTGCAACATCACCACGCCCGCGAACTATTTCCACGTCCTGCGGCGGCAGATGCTGCGAACCTTCCGCAAGCCGCTGGTCATCATGACGCCCAAGTCGCTGCTGCGCCATGCGATGGCGAAGAGCCCGGCGGCAGAGTTCCAGGGCGAACAGCACTTCATGCGGATCATGTCGGACACCGCAGCTATCCCCGATGCCAAGGTAAGGCGGCTGGTGCTGTGCAGCGGCAAGGTCGCTTATGACCTGATCGAGAAGCGCGATGCCGAGGGACTGCATGATGTCTCGATCGTGCGGATCGAACAGCTCTATCCCTTCCCCGGCGAACCGCTGGCGGCGCGCCTCAAGCGCATGAGCGCCCTCGAGGAAGTGATCTGGTGCCAGGAAGAGCCGCGCAACAACGGTGCATGGTTCTTTGTCGAAAACCAGATCGAGCAATCGCTGATCGCCGCCGGAAAGACGGGCATGCGCCCCCGCTATGCCGGGCGCGATGCCTCGGCCTCGACCGCAACCGGCTTTGCCAAACGTCATCTCGAACAGCAGGAGGCGCTGGTCAGCGCCGCCTTGGGGCTCGACAAGCCAAACACCCGCAACTCGAAAAACAAGAAGGCCTGAAGGATCAACGAATATGGCCACTGAAATCAAGGTTCCCGCACTGGGCGAATCGGTTACCGAAGCGACGCTGAGCCAATGGCTGAAGCAGCCCGGCGACGCCGTGGCGGTGGACGAGCCGATCGCCAGCCTCGAAACCGACAAGGTAGCGGTTGACGTGCCATCGCCCGTCGCGGGGGTGCTGAGCGAACTGAGGATCGCGGTGGGCGATACGGTGGAAGTGGGTGCGGTGCTCGCGCTGGTCGAGGAAGGCGCGGTGGACGCTGCTGCACCGGCTCCTGCTCCTGCTGTTCCGGCGCCTGCTCCCGCTCCGGCTTCCACCCCCCAGCCCGCAGGCGATGCGGGGATGACCATGTCGCCCGCAGTACGCCGTGCGGTGCTCGAACACGGGGTCGATCCCTCCACCATCAAGGGCACGGGCAAGGACGGGCGCCTGACCAAGGAGGACGTGCTGGCCGCCGCCAAGGCGAAGGACGCTTCGACAAGTTCAGTGCGAGCGGATGTTGCGCAGAGTCCCGCTCGTCCTGAGCCTGCCGAAGGACGCACGGGCGCGCGCAGCGAGGAGCGCGTCAAGATGACGCGGATGCGCCAGACCATCGCCCGGCGGCTCAAGGGCGCGCAGGAAGATGCGGCGCTGCTGACCACCTTCAACGATTGCGACATGAGCGCGGTGATCGAGGCGCGCGAGCGTTACAAGGACCTGTTCGCCAAGAAGCACGATGTGCGGCTCGGCTTCATGGGCTTTTTCGCCAAGGCTGCCTGCCTGGCGCTCAAGGATGTGCCATCGGTCAACGCCTATATCGAGGGAGACGAGATCGTCTATCACGATTACGTCGATATCTCGGTTGCGGTCAGCGCCCCGAACGGCCTGGTGGTTCCGGTGGTGCGCGATTGCCATACCAAGGGCTTCGCCCAGATCGAGAAGGACATCGCGAATTTCGGCCAGCGCGCGCGCGAGGGCACGCTGACGATGGAGGATATGCAGGGCGGCACCTTCACCATTTCCAACGGCGGCGTGTTCGGATCGCTGATGTCGACCCCGATCATCAACCCGCCGCAGAGTGCGGTGCTGGGCCTGCACCGGATCGACGAGCGCCCGGTTGTGCGAAACGGCGAGATCGTGATCCGCCCGATGATGTATCTCGCGCTCAGTTATGACCACCGCCTGATCGACGGGCGCGAGGCGGTTACCGCGCTCAAGATCATCAAGGAAGCGATCGAGGACCCCACACGGTTGCTGATCGATTTGTGATGCTGCCGTCGCACATGATCCTTCGACAAGCTCAGGATGAGCGGATGATGTGCATTGACGCTTTGAACCCAAGCCCGCTCAGCCTGAGCTTGTCGAAGGCCATGCGGAACGGAGGCCAAAATGGCTGACCACACTTACGACTATGACGTCCTCATCATCGGTTCCGGCCCCGGCGGATATGTCGCGGCGATCCGCGCGGCGCAGCTGGGGCTCAAGGTGGCCTGCGCGGAAAGCCGCGAAACGCTGGGCGGGACCTGCCTCAACGTCGGCTGCATTCCGTCGAAGGCAATGCTGCACGGTTCGGAGAAGTTCGACGAGGCAGCCAGCGGCGCCCTCGCCCGCTACGGCGTCAAGCTGGGCAAAGTCGAGTTCGATCTGGCGGCGCTGCTGGCCGACAAGGACGATGCGGTGAAGGGCCTGACCGGCGGAATCGAATTCCTGTTCAAGAAGAACAAGGTCGACTGGCTGAAGGGCCATGGCGCTTTCAAGGACGCGCACACCGTCGAGGTGGCGGGTAAGGCCTACACCGCGAAGAACGTGGTGATTGCAACCGGCTCCAGCGTCACGCCGCTGCCGGGCGTCGAGGTGGACAATGCCAAGGGCATTGTGGTCGATTCAACCGGTGCGCTTGCACTGCCCAAGGTGCCGGGGCACCTGGTGGTGATCGGCGGCGGGGTAATCGGGCTCGAACTCGGCTCGGTCTGGCGCCGACTGGGGGCCAAGGTTACCGTGGTCGAATTCCTCGATCAGCTGCTACCCGGCATGGACATGGACGTGCGCAAGGAAGCGGCGAAGATCTTCAAGAAGCAGGGCATGGAGCTGCGCCTCTCGACCAAGGTTACGGCGTGCGCGGTGAAGGGCAAGAAGGCCACGCTGACGCTCGAACCCGCCGCCGGTGGCGCGAACGAGACGCTGGATGCCGATTGCGTGCTCGTCTCGATCGGTCGGCGGCCCAATACCGCGGGGCTCGCCCTCGAAAACATCGGGCTTGATCTCAACGCGCGCGGGCAGATCGAAGCCGATCACGAATTCCGCACCAAGGTTGACGGTGTGTGGGCGATCGGCGACGTGATCCCAGGCCCGATGCTCGCCCACAAGGCCGAGGACGAGGGCATCGCCGTGGCCGAAAACATTGCGGGCCTGACCGGCATCGTCAATCACGATGTGATCCCCAGCGTCGTCTATACCATGCCCGAAATCGCCGGTGTCGGCCTCACCGAGGATCAGGCGAAGGAAAAGGGCGCAGAGGTCAAGGTCGGCAAGTTCCCGATGCTCGCCAACAGCCGCGCCAAGACCAATCATGAGCCCGACGGTTTCGTGAAGGTCATCGCGGACGCTGCAACCGACCGCGTGCTGGGCGTGTGGTGCATCGCCAGCGTCGCGGGCACGATGATCGCGCAGGCGGCGCAGGCGATGGAGTTCGGCGCAACCAGCGAGGACATCGCCTACACCTGCCACGCCCACCCGACGCATTCCGAAGCGATCAAGGAAGCGGCAATGGCGGTGACGGGCAAGCCAATTCACATTTGACGCTCCCTCCCCCGCCGCTAAACAGCGATCGAGGGAGGAACGCCGCTTGAGCTATCCGAAACTGACCGACAAGCCCGGCGCGCTCGAAACCGCGCGCGCAATCCGTGCGGGCGGATTGAGCCCGCGCGAAGCGGTGCAGGATGCGATTGCGCGGATCGAACATCTCGATGCGCATATCAATGCGGTGGTGGTCTGCGATTTCGAGCGCGCGCTCGAAGCCGCGCGGGCGATGGACGGCAAGGCCCCCGGCGCCGATCAGCCGCTGTTTGGCGTGCCGATGACGGTGAAGGAAAGCTTCGACGTTGCCGGGCTGCCAACCTGCTGGGGGCATGAGCGCTATGCCGACAATGTTGCCCGGCGCGATGCCAATCTCGTCACCCGGCTCAAGGCGGCGGGCGCGGTGATCCTGGGCAAGACCAATGTGCCGGTAGACCTGTCGGACTGGCAGAGCTTCAACTCGGTCTATGGCCGCACCAACAATCCGCACGATCATTCGCGCTCGCCCGGCGGCTCTTCGGGCGGGTCGGCTGCTGCTGTGGCATCGGGCATGGTGCCGTGCGAATTCGGCACCGATATCGGCGGATCTGTGCGCGTTCCGGCGCATTTCTGCGGTGTCTGGGGCCACAAGACGACCTGGGGCCTGATCAGCAAGCGCGGGCATGAACACCCCGCCATGGGCGGACAGGACGGCCATGACGGTGTGCTTTCAATCGCCGGGCCGCTGGCCCGCAATGCCGGGGATATTGCCGCGCTGGTCAAACTGGGCGCGCAATTCCCGCTGCGCGCGAACCCCAAACCGCTGGCCAGCTGCCGGGTCCTGGCATTGCTCGACCACCCTGACAGTCCGCTCGATTCTGGCGTGCGAGGGCCAATCGAAGCTGCACTGGCCAAGCTGGAGAAAGCCGGCGTCGCCATCGACCACGCGAGCCAACTGTTGCCCGATCTGGCGGCGCAGCAGGCCGACTATCTGCGCATGCTCAATATCGCCATGGCGCGCGGCGCCCCGGCCCCAGATGGCCACCGGGCGAGCGCAACCGACTGGTTCAACCTGCTCGACCGGCAGGCGCGCAACCAGCTCGCCTGGGAAGCGGTGTTTGCGCAGTATGATTTCGTGCTGGCCCCGCCCGCGCCGGTGCTGGCCGTGCCGCACCGCGACGAGCCGGTATTCCGAGGCATGCTCGATATCGACGGGCGCGAAGTGCCGGGCGCGACAGGGCTCGCCTGGTCGGGACTGGCGACCTTCCCCAACCTGCCCGCGACGGTTCTGCCTATCGGACAGACAGGCGGGCTTCCCTGCGGCTTGCAGGTGATGGGCCCGCTGTGGAGCGATCTCGATTGCATCGCCGCAGCGGACGCAATCGACAGAATCGTCAATGCAGGCTGAGCGCTGATGGCACGCAAACCCTGGATGCCGCGCATCGCCCGCTGGCACATCTGGCTTGGCTGGGTGGTCGGCATCCCGATCCTGATGTGGATGGTGACCGGCCTGTTCATGGTCGCAAGGCCGATCGAGGAAGTACGCGGCACCCACCTGCGCAAGGAATTGCCCGAAGAACCTCTGGTCCTGCCCGGCAGCCAGCTCGCCAGCGCGGACATGGAAATGAAGGAAATGCGCGCGATCATGCAGGACGGCAGGCCGGTGGCTATCCTCACCGCGATGGACGGCACGGTCATGCGGGTCGATATGGCCAGCGGTGCACCCATCCCCGCCATCGACGCGGCGGCGGCGCGCAGGATCACCGAACAGCGCATCGAAGGCGGCGAACGGGTGGAATCGGTCCGCCTGTTCGCGGCAGACGAGGTGCCATTCGATTTTCGCCGCGAAATGCCGGTGTGGCAGGTCACGCTGGACGGCGGCGTCCACGTCTATATCGGGCGCGACACGGGTGAGATCGAGGCGGTGCGCACGCGCTGGTGGCGCGCGTTCGATTTCATGTGGGGTCTGCATATCCTCGATCCGCAGACGCGCGAGGATACCAGCCACCCGCTGCTGATCGCACTGGCAGCGCTGGGCACAATCGGCGCATTGCTGGGCTGCGTGCTGATGTTCCGCAGGCGCAAGGCCAAGGTCGCCGCGCCATGATCGCGGTCCCGCTGGGCGAAGTGCTCGGGCTTCTCGACCTGCTCGGCGTGGCGATTTTCGCGCTGACCGGGGCGCTGCTCGCCGCGCGCCAGAACCAGACCTTCGTCACCATGGCGTTCTTCGCGCTGGTGACGGGCGTTGGCGGGGGGACCTTGCGCGATCTGCTGATCGGTGCGCCGGTGTTCTGGATCGCCGACCCATGGGTGGCCGCGACCTGTCTCGCCATCGCCCTGCTCGCCTGGTTCACCTCCACCCGCTGGTGGGAGGGCAAGCTGCTCGATTACGCGGACGGCGCGGGGCTAACCGCCTACGCCGTTCTGGGTAGCGCCAAGGCAATGGCATTCGGGGTTCCGCCCATCCCGGCTATTCTGATGGGCATAATCACCGGCTGCGTTGGCGGTATCATCCGCGATATTGTGGCGGGACGGCCCTCGATCATCGTCCGGCCCGAACTCTATGTCACGGCAGCCGCGCTTTCAGCCGGTCTGACCGTCGCGGGTACGTTCGCCGACATCGACAATGCGCTGGTCTGGACTCTCGCCTGGCTGGCCGGCTTTCTGCTGCGCGGCGCGGCGATCCGCTGGCATCTGGCGCTACCGGCTCACGGCAGGACCGCCGGGTAGCTTGCTATTCGGGAGCACCGGGCGCTTCGCCGGTCTGGTAGCGATCATCCTCGCTTTCGCCGGGCAGCGGCCCGCCGGGATAGGCCGGCTGCGGCCCGTCGG
>LOEX01000074.1 GCA_001516125.1 Sphingomonadales bacterium BRH_c42 | reverse complement strand
GCGCCTTCACCCCGCCGCCCAAGGTGATGAGCGCGGTGGTGCACATTACCCCGCGCGAGGCACCCGGCGGCGTCCCGCCGCGCATGCTCGAACGCCTGACCGAGGCCGCCTTCGGCCAGCGCCGCAAGATGCTGCGCCAGAGCCTCAAGGGAGTGCCCGGCGCGGTCGAGGCGCTCGAAACGCTGGGGATCGATCCGCAGCGCCGCGCCGAAACGCTCAGTGTGGCGGATTTTGTGGAACTCGCGCGGGCGCTTGGAAAATAACTGCAAACTGCCCCCCACGTTCCCAATCGAGCAGTGCCTAGTCGCGGTCTGGTGCACCCAGCGGAAAATAGTGCCGGAACGGCCGTGCCTCATTCACCGCGCGGGCAAAGGACGGTCGCTCAAGCAGACGCGCTCGATAGGCCGTGAGATGCTGATATCGTTCAGGGATACGGTGCGTCCAATCTGCATAGAATAACGATGGCGCAGCGGCGCAGTCGGCGAGCGTGAAGGTTTCGCCCGCCGCCCAGGTGCGGCCCTGCATCCGCTGATCCAACCAGGCGTAGCTGGTATCCAGCATCTTGCGCGCTTCCTCGACACCGTATGGATCGCGGCACTCCGGCGGGCGCAGCGCATCGACAACGAATTTGCCCTGAGGCGTCATCACGTAATTGTCGATGAAGCGGTCGAGCATTCGCGCCTCAACGGCATCGTCGGGGTCGTCGGGAATGAGCCTCACAGGCCCGGGATGCCGGACGTGCAGGTATTCGACGATGATCGATGCCTCCAGAACCACATGGTCGGCCTCGCGCAGAATCGGGAACTTTTTCATTGGCCATAACGAGGCCAGCTCCTCCCCGACCCCGGCATCCTCCATCATGCGGTAGGTGAACGGGATGTCGTTCTCATAGAAAGCGATCAGTGCCTTCTGACAGTACGAGGAGAACGGATGAGCGAAGAGTTCTATTGTCATCCGAATGCCCTCGCTTCCCGTCCTTCAAGGATCGCGACCAGGTTATCGACATGCCAGGCCGTGCCGTGCTCGCGGCCCTGCACGGCCTCCATGCCGCCCGAGAAATAGGCGGCCTGCTCGGTATGTATCAGCCGCGTCTCATCGCCTTCGGCCTTGAGTTCGATCGTTTGCAGGGAGACGGACAGCTTCTTGTCATCGTGGAACAGATCATAGACGAGGACGATCCGCTCGTTCTCGACGATATCGTGATATGTGGCCTGGAAGTCGGAAATCAGGCCGCTGGGCCAGCGGGCGCGGAATCGCTCTTTGCCGCCAACGCTGAAATCGAGGCTGCGATCCAATATCTCGGCCTCGATGGGTGTCTTGAACCACGCGCTCTTGGCTTCAAGGCTTGTGTACGCTGCGAAGACTTGCCTGCGCGGCACACTCAACTGCCGCTCGATGACGAAAGTGGCGTTCGTGACAGTCATTCATTTTCTCCTGTCGAGGAAGATTGGGCCAAATAGGCTTCCAGTTGATCGTATCGCTGCTGCCAGAAGCGCTTGCGTTCGGTGATCCAGTGTTCGACACGCGCCATGGCGTCGGTCTCGAGCGTGCACGTCCGCACGCGCCCCACCTTCCCGCTTTTTACGAGCCCCGCCTCCTCCAGAACCTTCAGATGCTGGACGACTGCTGACAGAGTCATGGGCAACGGCCGGGCAAGTTCGCTGACAGAGGCCGGGCCAAGGCTTAGCCGCTCGATCATCGCCCGGCGGCCAGGATCGGAAAGCGCGTGGAATGCCTTGTTCAATGGCTGCGAATCATACTGTAGCATTCACTTAAGTATTATTGAGCGGCAAAGGAAGTCAACCGGCATTTGTCGTTGATGTCCGCAATTGCGCGGGTGCTTGGGCGCTTGGCTAGCTCGTCAAGATTTCCACGCCCCGCCTTGCGGCAGCTTTGGCCAAGGCTGCATCGCAGGTGGCGAGCGGCCGGCCCCGACGTTCGGCGAGTTCGAGATAGGCAGCATCGTAGAGCGTCAGATCTTCGGCACGAGCCAGATCGAGAGTGGCACCCCATGCTCGTGAGTCGGTTTCTTCATCGATCGCGAGCGGTAGCCGGTCCAGCCGAGCAAGTGACTGATCGACATAGTCTTCATTGCATCGCCCGCGGCGCACCGCGTTTCGCAGCACATTGGCGACTTCCAGCCGCCACAGCGATGGCACTATCGCACCATCCGTTGCGACCTTTCGAAGAACCTGTTGCAACCCCTCACTTGCCTCATCCTCGAACAGCCAGGCGATCGCTACCGATGCGTCAAGCACGAGGCTCATCCGCGTCGGCCTTCTTCACGCAGCTCACGGATCGAAAGGCCGTCCAACCGTTTCCCCGCGCGCGATGCCATGATCTCGGCAACGGCAGCCTGCGCATCGCGCCGCGCCATTTCCCGGGCAGCGCTGCGACGGATGTGAATGTCACCATCCACCGCCTCAACCTCGACAGGTTCTCCGTCGGTGAGTCCCGAAGCGCGCGCGATATCCAGCGGAACCCGCACCGCGAGACTCTTGCCCCACCTTCCCACAATGACACGCGACATGACTTGTCTCCTCGAAAGATATCTTGGGATATTCCTCAACGGATTGCAAGTCGGAACGATTCTCAACCTGTCTCCCTTTTCCGCCGCCGATGGCGCAAAAAGTGGCTCGGCATAGCCGCTCGGCCGTTCCACCGAACGCAGCGGCATGCGACCGGGAAATCCCGCGCGCTCGCCCTTGCGATCGGTTAATTTCGGGTAACGCTGATTCCCAACGCTTCCGCATCGATTCGCGTGCGATTGGCTTGCGATCAAGGCAGGGGGCGGCACGCGATGGGTCTGTATGAAGCACGGATGCAGGCGGTTCAGGCAGAGCGCCGCTGCGCCTCGCGCCTGACCATCGATATTCCCGCCTGCCTCCGCACGATCGGCGGCGACCGCAAATGCCGCATGGCCAATATCTCCGACGAGGGTGCGAGGCTCGAAACTCCAACCCCGCCGCGCCAGGGCGTGACCGGCTGGCTGGTGCTGGGCGATCACGAAATCTTCTGCAAGGTGGTCTGGGCCAATGAAACCGCCTGCGGAATCCGGTTCGAGCGCGCGATCAAGACCAGCACGCTGATCGACATCGCGGGCGAGCAGGCGCTGCCGCGCGGCCCCGTCGCCAATGCCGGAAACATCCAGATGGGACGCAAGCGTTCGGGCCTGATCGTTGCTGGGAACGATTGACCGCCTTCAGGATTCCTTCTTGACCCGCCGCCAGTGGTGCAAAAGCGGCTCGGTATAGCCTGAGGGCTGTTCTACCCCTTTGAGCACCAGATCGCAGGCAGCGCGGAAGGCGGGGCCATCCCAGTTGCCAACCATCGGCACATAGGCCGGATCACCTGCGTTCTGCGCATCGACCTTGGCCGCCATCCGGCGCAGTGCATCCATCACCTGATCGCGCGTGCAGACGCCGTGGAGCAGCCAGTTGGCCATGTGCTGCGAGCTGATCCGCAGCGTTGCGCGGTCTTCCATCAGGCCCACGTCGTTGATGTCGGGCACCTTCGAGCAGCCCACCCCCTGATCGATCCAGCGCACCACATAGCCCAAAAGCCCCTGCGCATTGTTGCCCAGCTCTTCGCGGATTTCGTCCTCCGACCAGTTCACGCCCTCGGCCAGCGGGATCGAGAGCAGGTCGTCGAGAGGCGGCACCTCGCCCACCCCCTTCTGCACCGCAAACACATCGCACTGGTGATAATGCAGCGCGTGGAGCGTGGCGGCGGTGGGCGAGGGCACCCATGCGGTGTTGGCCCCGGCCTGAAGGTGGCCGATCTTCTGCGCCATCATCTGCTTCATCAGGTCGGGCGCGGCCCACATCCCCTTGCCGATCTGCGCCTTGCCTGAAAGCCCGTGCCTGAGCCCGATCGCCACATTGCGTTTCTCATAGGCGGCGATCCAGCGGCTCTGCTTCATCGCGCCCTTGCGGATCATCGGCCCGGCCTGCATCGAGGTGTGTATCTCGTCCCCCGTGCGGTCGAGAAAGCCGGTGTTGATGAACACGATCCGGTCCTTCACCGCATGGATGCAGGCGCCGAGATTGGCCGATGTACGCCGCTCCTCGTCCATCACGCCGACCTTGACGGTGTGGCGCGGCAGGCCGAGCAGATCCTCCACCGCGTCGAACAGATCGTTGGTGAAGGCGCATTCCTGCGGCCCGTGCATCTTGGGCTTAACGATGTAGATGCTGCCGGTCTTCGAGTTGCGGAACCGCCCATGCCCCTCGACATCGAGAGCACCGATGGTCGAGGTGATGACCGCGTCCATAATGCCCTCGGGCACCTCGCCGCCGTCCTTCAGGCGGATCGCCGGGCTGGTCATAAGGTGGCCGACATTGCGCACGAACAGCAGGCTGCGCCCGGGCAGGCTGTGCGCACTGCCATCGCGCGCGGTATAGCGCTTGTCGTCCGCAAGGCGGCGGGTCAGATGCCGCCCGCCCTTCTGGAAGCTGTCCTCCAGATCGCCGCGGATCACTCCCAGCCAGTTGCGATAGGCGGCAAGCTTGTCCGCGCCGTCGACCGCCGCGATCGAATCCTCAAGATCGCAGATGGTGGTCAGCGCCGCCTCGCAGATCACGTCGGCAATCCCCGCCTTGTCGGTGCTGCCGACCGGATGATCGCGGTCGAACACTACCTCGATGTGAAGGCCGTTGTTGCGGAACAGCAGGCCTTTGTCGGTCTTGCCGACATACTGGCTTTCGTCCTGCAATTTCCCGTCATGCTCGTCAGCGAGATCGGCCCAGCTCTGGTCCACCAGCGGCAGCGCCTCGTCCAGAAACTGCCGCCCGCGCGCAATCACCGCATCGCCGCGCGCACTATCATACCCGCCCGGCCTGGCAGGGGGCGCATCGAGCGCGTCGGTGCCGTAAAATGCGTCATAGAGGCTGCCCCAACGGGCGTTGGCGGCGTTGAGCAGGAAGCGGGCATTGAGCACGGGGACCACCAGCTGCGGCCCGGCCATCGCGGCGATCTCGGGATCGACGTTCTGCGTGCCAATGGTGAAATCGCCCGGTTGGGGCACGAGATAGCCGATCTGCTCCAGAAACGCGCGATAGGCCGCCGGATCATGGCCTTGCCCGCGACGCGTGGTGTGCCAGCCATCGATCTGCGCCTGCAATTCGTCTCGCCGGGCAAGCAGCGCGCGGCCCTGCGGCACGAAATCATCGAGCAGCGCGGAAAACCCCTGCCAGAACACTTGCGTGTCGCGCCCGAGCGGGCTGAGAACCTCGCCCTCGAGAAATTCGGCCAGGTTCGGGTCAATTTCGATACCGGCGCGGGTTACAAACTGATTCACATCTTCCTCGCATGTCTGGCCCACCGCAAAGCAGGCTTGGGCAATTCGGCTGACCCGGGGAGGAATCGAAGCCGGATATGGCCAGATTTATTGTGCAATGCAACAGGCAGCCTCCAGCTTTGGCCCCCGGTTTTGGCCCCAGCCGCGCCAACGGAACCGCTTGGCCTTGCCTCGCCGCTTGGCTAGAGCGGTTGCGGATGAAACAAACGACCGCCTCTACAGCAATCCTTGAACGGATCGACGATGCCGCAATGCTGGCGCAGGTGCAGGCGTGGAGCGCGGTCAACACCGGCACCGCCAATCTGGCCGGGCTGGCGCAGCAGGCGAGCATGCTGGCAGAGGCATTCGCCGTCCTGCCCGGTAAAATCGAGTTGGTCGACCCTGCCCCGGTTACCGCGATCGATGCGGCGGGCCGCGAGGTCGAACGGCAGCACGGCCAGCATATGGTGCTGCGCGTGCGACCACAGGCAAATCGCCGCATACTGCTCACCGGCCACATGGACACAGTGTTCCCCGCCGATCACCCGTTCCAGTCAACGCGCTGGCTGGAGGAGGGCGTCCTTGGTGGGCCGGGTGTTGCCGACATGAAGGGCGGCATCGCAGTGATCCTGCACGCGCTCATGGCGTTTGAAGAGCATCCCGATGCAGGCGCACTGGGATACGACGTGCTGATCAATTCGGACGAGGAAACCGGATCGCTGGCATCGGCGGCGCTGATCGCGGATCTGGCGCGCGGCAAGCTGGCGGCGCTCACATTCGAGCCGTCCGCGCTCCCCGATGGCACGCTGGCGCATGCGCGAGGCGGCAGCGGCAATTATGCGGTGACCATCAGGGGCCGTTCGGCGCATGCCGGGCGCAATCCGCAGGACGGGCGCAATGCTATCGTCGCCGCGGCCGATCTGGCGCTGCGGCTCAAGCGATACCAGAACGATGCAATCAGCGTGAACCCGGCGCGGATCGATGGCGGATCGGGCAACAACGTCGTTCCCGATCTGGCGATCCTGCGTTTCAATGTGCGCCCGCGCACGAGTGAGGCTGGCCTGGCATTCGAGGCGGCACTGGCCGAAATGATCGCTGCGATCGCGCGCGAGCACGAGGTATCCGCGCACATCCACGGCGGAGTGACGCGCCCGCCCAAGCCGGTCGATGCCGCGGCGCAGCGCCTGTTCGACCTCGTCCGGCGCTGCGGCGAGGAACTGGGACAGAAGATCGCCTGGCAGTCATCGGGCGGGGTGTGCGATGGCAACAACATCGCCGCCTGCGGCGTTCCCGTGGTCGATACCATGGGGGTGCGCGGCGGCGCGATCCATTCTTCCGACGAATACCTCATTACCGCTTCGCTGGCCGAGCGCGCGGCGCTTTGTGCGCTGGTGCTCGGCCGGATAGCTGCTGGAGACATGAATTGACCTTCCGCCTGCGCGCCGCGCACCCCGACGACCTCGAAGCGCTATATGAAATGGCCAAGCTGACCGGGGGCGGCTTCACCAATCTGCCCGCCGATCGCAATTCGCTCGCTGCCAAGCTTGAGCGCGCGGCCGATGCCTTCGCCAACGAACACGAAGGCGTTGCCGACGAGCAGTTCGTGTTGGTGCTCGAGAATGCCGAAACCGGCGCGGTGCGCGGCACCTGCCAACTGATGACACAGGTGGGGCAGCGCTGGCCGTTTTATTCCTATCGCCTGACCACGCTGACCCAGCACAGCGAGGAACTTGACCGCACGGTGCGCGCCGAGCTGCTCAGCCTCGTCACCGATCTTGAGGGTTCGAGCGAGGTCGGCGGGCTGTTCCTCCATCCGGGCGAGCGCGCCGGCGGGCTGGGCCTGCTGCTGGCGCGCAGCCGCTATCTCTTCATCGCCATGCACCGCGCGCGCTTTGCCGACAGGCTGCTGGCCGAACTTCGCGGGGTGATCGACGAACGCGGTGGGTCGCCCTTCTGGGACGGCGTCGCCGGGCGCTTCTTCGGCATGGGCTTTCAGGACGCCGACTATTTCAACGCGATCAACGGCAATCAGTTCATCGCCGATCTGATGCCCAAACATCCGGTCTATGTCGCAATGCTCGATGAAGACGCGCGCGCGGTGATCGGCGTGCCGCACCCGTCGGGCCGCGCAGCCATGCGGATGCTGGAAAACGAAGGCTTTCGTTTTGACGGCTATCTCGACATTTTCGACGGCGGCCCAACCATGGTTGCGCAGACCGATGCGGTGCGCGGCGTGAGCGAGGCCAAGGGGCACAAGGTTTCCGGTATCGATCTGGCGCAGGGCGAGCGGGCGATCATCGCCGCCGGGCGGCTCGGCACATTCCGCGCCTGCTACGGCGCGCGCAGCCTGCTGGCGGATGGCAGCATTGCGATTGACTCGGCCACTGCCGACCTGCTCGATGTGAAGCCGGGCGATACGGTGTGGAGCGTGGGGCGGTGAGCCTGCTAGAAATCAATTTCGACGGGATTGTCGGCCCCAGCCACAATTATGCCGGGCTCAGCCTGGGCAATATCGCCAGCGCCAGCCACAAGGGCGATCCCAGCTTTCCGCGCGCCGCCGCGCTGCAGGGCATGGCCAAGATGCGCGGAAACCTTGGCCGTCTGGGGGTGCAGGGCTTCCTGCTGCCCTTGCC
>LOEX01000073.1 GCA_001516125.1 Sphingomonadales bacterium BRH_c42 | reverse complement strand
GACCGGGGCATCGGAACCGAACGCGAGCCGCGCACCCGTTGCGGCAATGCTGCGCCAGGCGTAGGCACCGCTGAGCCGGTCAGGCCCCAGCCGCGCCTCGGCCATCAGCCGGTCGCTGGTCTGGTGGAGCGGCTGCATCGAAGCGATTATGCCGTACTCACCGAACTTCGCGATGTCAGCCGGGTCAACGATCTGCGCATGCTCGATGCGCCAGCGCCGGTCGCCCTTGTAGCTCTCGCCAAGATCGGCAATGGCCGAAAGCAGTTCGGCATTGGCGGCATCGCCGATTGCGTGAACCGCGATCTGAAAATCGTCCAGCGCGGCGCGGCTCATCTGATTCCTGAGCTGTGCCGGATTGAGCAAGGGCAGGCCGGAATGGCCCGGCTCGTCATGATAGGGCGCCTTGAGCAGCGCCCCGCGCGAACCCAGCGCTCCATCGAGATACAGCTTGATCCCGCCCAGCCGTAAATGATCATCGTAAAGCCAGGGCGTGGGCGCGGAACCGGCAATAAGTTCCATGGATTTCAGGCTGTCGGCATAGGCCATGATGCGCATTTTTAGCGCGCCGCTGTCGCCCGCACGGCGATAGGTCTGCCAATCCTCGATCGTGGTGCCCATGTCGGCCGCTGCGGTGACGCCATTGGCGAGCAGGATGTCTTGCGCCTTGCGCAGTGCGAGATCGCGATCCGCCGGGCGGGGTGGGGGGACTACGCTGTCCACAAGGCTCGTCGCCAGATCGATGAAGACGCCTTCGGGCTCGCGCGATCCAGGCTTGCGGATGATGCGCCCGCCTGCCGGATCGGCGGTGGCTGGAGTGATGCCTGCGCGTTTCAGGGCCTGTGTATTGGCCCATCCTGCATGGCCGTCCACCCGCGCCAGCCAGACCGGGCGATCGGATACAATTGCATCAAGTTCGGCGGCAGTGGGAAAACGGCCGAGGCCCCATTTCTCCTGGTTCCAGCCGCGGCCGAGAATCCATGGACGCGAGGGATTTTCGGCGGCAAAGCGCGCGATCGCCGCCAGCGCCTCGTCAAGCGAAGCGGTGTGCGAGAGGTCGAGCGTCAGCGCGCCAAGCCCGATCCCCATGACATGGAGATGCGCATCGATCATTCCGGGCAGCATGACCAGATTCCCGCCGTCAACGCGGTAATCGATATCCTTCGGCGCCTTGTCGCCTGACGCCAGAACCTCGGCAATGCGCCCGTCATCGCCGACTACCAGCGCGGTGAAGCGGTGGACCTGGCCGTCCTCGCCGATGGTCACGCCCTGGACATTATCAACCAGCGTATCGGCCATTGCGGGCGCAGCCAGCAGCGCGCCAATTGCGCATAGTGAAATGGCCATCAATCGCTTCATGCCTGTTCTCCCTTGGGCAAACGGCTGATCAAGGCACTGGTATCCTTGCGCCCGCCGCCTGACGCCTGCACTTCGGCATAGAACTGATCGACCAGCGCCGTCACCGGCGACGACAGGCCGAGCCGCCGCGCTTCTTCGAGCGCATAGGCCAGATCCTTGCGCATCCAGTCCACCGCAAAGCCGAAATCGAACTGGCCATCGGCCATGGTCTGCCAGCGATTGTTCATCTGCCAGCTTTGCGCCGCGCCGCCCGAAATTGCCTCATAGGTCTTGTCGAGATCGATCCCGGCGGCCTGCGCCAGCCGTATGGCCTCGCTCAGTCCGGCCAGCGTGCCCGCGATGCACATCTGGTTGGCCATCTTGGCCGTCTGGCCCGCACCCGCCGGGCCGACATGGACCACGCGCGCGGCATAGCACTCCATCACCGGCATGGCCCGCGCGAATGCGGACACGCTCCCCCCGCACATGATTGCCAGCTTTCCGTTTTCCGCGCCGGCCTGGCCGCCCGATACGGGGGCGTCGACGGCATCGATGCCGCGCGATTGAGCTTCGGCAGCGACCCGCCGGGCCATCCTCGCGGAAACGGTAGTGTGATCGACCAGCAGCGCGCCGCGCGACATTGCGCCCAGCGCGCCATGCTCGCCCAGTGCCACTTCGGCCAGATCGTCATCATTACCCACACAGGTGAAGACGATCCGCGCATCGCGGGCCGCCTCTGCCGGGGTGGCTGCCAGCGCGGCATTGTGGCCCCCTCCTTGCTGAACCGCCAGCCATTCCTCGGCGCGCGAACGGGTGCGGTTATAGGCGGTGACGCGGTGCCCGGCGGCGGCAAGATGCCCCGCCATCGGTCCGCCCATTACGCCCAGCCCGATAAAGGCCACTGTGAGATTGCCGGTCATGCGTTGCGGGTTAATGCCTTGTCGGCCAAGAGCAACAGCTTTTGCACCGTGAAGTATCTTTCACATTGCCCTTGCCGACCCAAATCCCTAACCGGTCAGTGCCCATGACTGTACAACCGGCCTTTCGCGAACCCGCAAGCGCGCTTGAAGCGCTGACCATCGATCACGTCCGCGCCGCCGCCGGGCGCATTGCCGGTGCGATCGTTCGCACGCCGATGATGCATTCGATCACCTTGTCGCAGATTACCGGCGCCGAAGTGTGGCTGAAGTTCGAGAACCTGCAGTTCACCGCTGCCTATAAGGAACGCGGGGCGCTGAATGCGCTACTGCACCTCAATGACGAGCAGCGCGCGCGCGGGGTGATTGCGGCATCGGCCGGCAACCACTCGCAGGGATTGAGTTATCACGGGACGCGGCTCGGCGTGCCGGTGACCATCGTCATGCCGCGCACCACGCCCACGGTTAAGGTGATACAGACGGAAAGCGTCGGCGGCAAGGTTGTGCTCGAAGGCGAGACTTTCGACGAAGCCTATGCCCATGCGCGCAAGCTTGAGCGCGAACTGGGCCTGACGTTCGTCCACCCGTTCGACGATCCGGTGGTGGCCGCGGGGCAAGGCACCGTGGCGCTGGAAATGCTCGAGGACGTGCCCGATCTCGATTGCCTGGTGACGCCGATCGGCGGCGGCGGGCTGATTTCGGGCATGGCAGTAGCGGCCCGCGCGCTGCGCCCCGAGATCGGCATTGTGGGGGTCGAGGCGCGGCTGTTCCCTTCGATGTACAATGCGATCAAGGGCACAGCACTGCCCTGCGGCGGCGATACGCTGGCCGAGGGGATCGCCGTCAAGGAGCCGGGCGCGTTCACTTCGCACGTCATTTCCCGGCTGGTCGATGACATTCTGCTGGTTGACGAGGAGGCGCTGGAAAACGCGGTTGCGCTGCTGTTGCAGATCGAGAAAACCGTGGTTGAGGGGGCAGGCGCTGCCGGGCTTGCCGCGGTTCTCAGCAACCCTGAACGTTTTGCCGGGAAAAAGATCGGCCTGGTGCTGTGCGGCGGCAATATCGACACGCGCCTGCTCGCCAATGTGCTGCTGCGCGATCTTGCCCGTTCAGGCAGGCTGGCGCGGTTGCGGGTCACGCTGCAGGACCGGCCCGGCGCGCTGTTCAAGGTGATGCGCGAGTTCAACGAACACAATGTCAACATCATCGAAATCTATCACCAACGCATATTCACCTCGCTTCCGGCCAAGGGCCTGATCACGGATATCGAATGCGAGGCGCGTGATCGCGAGCAGATCGAGGGCTTGGTTAAGGCTTTGCGGAATCGCGGCTATTCGGTCAGTCTGGTCGAGCTCGATTGACCCGAAATTGCCCCGGCCCACCGCGCACAACCCGGGTAAATGTGCAAAATAACCAGTTGTTTACCATGTTTCATGGTTAAGGAGCTTTTACCGGTCGCCTTAAATAGGCATAACACCACCTTAACGCGCAGGCTGCGATTCCCGCTGCGAAAGGAATGTTGGACCCGTGACGGCACCTATTCGATTTCCCCGCTTCTTCGTGACAAGTCCGGCACCATGCCCGTACTTGCCGGGGCGGAGTGAGCGGAAGGTCTTCACCGAACTCAAGGGGCCGCATTCCGAACAGCTTAACGAAGCGCTGGGCCGCATCGGATTCCGCCGCAGCCAGACGGTGGCATACCGGCCGAGCTGTCTCGACTGCCAGGCGTGCATTTCGGTGCGGGTCGTGGCGGGCGAATTCCGGCCCTCTTCGGCGCAGCGTCGCAACACCCGGGCCAACGACGATCTGGTGGCGACCGAGTGCCGCCCCTGGGCAACCGACGAACAATTCGCGTTGTTGCAGCGATATCTGGGCAGCCGCCATCCCGATGGCGGCATGGCGGCAATGGACGATATGGACTACGCCGATATGGTCGAACATACGCCGGTTTCGACCAGCCTGATCGAATATCGTGAGCCTGCTGGCCGCGATGGCGAGCCGGGTCGCTTGGTGGGCGCATGCCTGACCGATCGTCAGGACGATGGGCTTTCGATGATCTACAGCTTCTACGACCCCGACCATATCGGTCGCAGCGGCCTTGGGAACTATATCATTACCGACCATATCCGCCGCGCGGCGGAGCAGGGCCTGCCCTATGTTTACCTGGGCTATTGGGTGCAGGGATCGCCCCGCATGCAATACAAGGTGCGCTATCGCCCGCTCGAACGGCTGACCCGCGAGGGGTGGTCACGAATCCCCGATGACGAGCAGAGCGCATTGATTGCCGATGCGGCGATGCAGCGCGAACCCTTGCCGGCCGCCGCGAGCAAGGATGGCAAGCCTGCAAGTTTCGGCAAGATCTGATTCCTGGAGCGGTGTGCAGTATATCCGTCCCGGCGGGTCAGATATACCGCACACCGCCCTGGCCACCCGAATAGAGCGTTGCTTCGGCCTGCCTGCGCCGGGTGAGGCCTTTCGAGGTGCGCCCTGCGGCCTTGTTCCAGCGGGCAAATTCTTTCGCAGCGCCCGCATAATCGCCCGCAATGTGCCTGCGCGCCAGTGTCGCCCGCGCAATGGCCCCGGTGTTGTAGTGAAAGCTGACTAGCGCGTCGAACTGCGCCTGGCTGGCGGGGGCATCGCCGATCGCCTGCGATACTTCGGCGGCATAGCGCTCGAGATCGCTTTCCAGCCTGGCATTGCACTGCTCGGGGGTCCACACGGTTCCCGGTCCGATCTTGCCGCCTTCCCACCTCCCGGTGCTGCCCCAGCCGATGGTCCATGGCTCGCCGCCCGACGCTGGATCGGGATAGGCTTCGACCATGCCGTCCTTGCGCAGCGATGCGCAGCCTTCGAACTGCTTGATCAGCGCGATGCCAACGGGTGAAATCATACGCGATGGAACAGATGGAACACTGTCCTGGGAAGAGTTTTCCGCCCTGTCGAGCGTGGTATCGAGTGCGCTATCGAGCGCCTCGACCTCCGATTGGTGAAATCCGCGCCCGACAAGGCCGCGGACAAGATCGAATACGATCTTGCGGTTCATGAAATAGCCTCCGCTGCTGCAAAAGAGGCTCAACGATTAGGCATATAGGCGGCGAGTAGGAAAATGCTTTCTGGCAGGGGGCAGGTTTCCGCAGCACTCAGCCTTGATCGCCAGTGACCTGCGCGTCGGAGGATGGCCGCCCGTTCGGGTAGAGCGTCGAGTAAAGCTCCTCGAGCGTCAGGCGACCGGATTCGGGCGGAGGGGCATAATGGGCGGGAACCTCCCAGTCGCCGATCGTTACCGGATAGCACCCCATGCGTTCGGGCCGGGGCACCGTGCCGGGTTCCAGCAACTCGACATCGGCGGCAGGAAGTTCGGACAGAAGCGACACGTCGAAGTCGTGCGCGAACCTCAGGCCCACTTCGTCTCCAGCTGCCCAGATTACCTCCGCCGACACAACGCCTGCCGAGCCGAGATCGAGTGCGAGCGACATGCCGCGTTTGACCCGGATCATGCTGTCCATATGCACCAGCGCGCCGGTCCGCGAGATGTTGCGCAGCCGCACCGGGCAGGTGTGGCCATCGATTTGCAGGCAGCCGAACCAGATCATGCCATGGCGCATTGCCTGGCCCCTGCGTTCGACCCCGACGCGGCGATCGGTCCTCTCGCCCGAGGCGGTGAGCACGGTCTTGATGCTCTCGACGATATAGCCGACCACGCCGGTATCGCTCAGGATCTGCGTTTCATCGACGAATTCCAGCCCGATCCGGCGCCCTCGTATCCAGCGCACCGCGCATCCAACCGGCTCGCAATCGCCCAGGGTGACCGCGAACACTTCACCGATCGATGCGGCCCGTGCACATTCGATCTGGAGGCCGTTCGAGGAGAAATTGACCAGTTTGACCTTGCTCGTTTCATCGCGCCACGCGGCCTGGGCGAATTCATCGATTACGGGATAACGATCTTCGTTGCGGTGGTTGGTCTGGCGTTTTGTTTCGCGTGGTATAACTAGTCCGCTCCGCTCGCCCTTTTTGGCTAGCGGAGAATCGATCGGCGGCGTCGATCCGACTTTCAACGCCTTGCGCAATTTGTGCGTTGTCATTTTTGCCTTCCACCATTTGCAACCCGTTTGCAGGCGGGCCTAGCACCAAGGTTTTACCCAAGGTTTAAGGCTATGCTGGTGGCGCGCCTGACGAAATGGCACAAAAATGGGCGCCCCGGTTTCCCGGAGCGCCCCCTTGAACGCGAAAATGCGCGTGGATCAGCAGCTGTAATACATGTCGTATTCGACCGGGCAGGGCGTCGTCTCCATGCGCACCACCTCGTCCCACTTGATTTCCACATAGGCATCGATCTGGTCCTTGGAGAACACATCGCCCTTGAGCAGGAACTCGTGATCGGTTCCCAGTGCTTCAAGCGCCTCACGCAAGCTGCCGCACACGGTGGGCACCTCGGCCAGTTCCGCCGGAGGCAGATCATAGAGGTTCTTGTCCATGGCTTCACCCGGATGGATCTTGTTCTGGATCCCGTCGAGCCCGGCCATCATAAGCGCGGCATAGGCGAGATAAGGATTGGCCATTGCATCGGGGAAACGGAACTCGACGCGCTTGGCCTTGTCACCCGCGCCATAGGGGATGCGGCAGGATGCGGAGCGGTTGCGCGCCGAATAGGCCAACAGCACCGGCGCTTCGAATCCTGGCACCAGCCGCTTGTAGCTGTTGGTGGTGGGGTTGGTGAACGCATTCAGCGCCTTCGCATGCTTAATCACGCCGCCGATGTAATAGAGGCAATTGAGCGAAAGCCCCGCATACTCGTTGCCGGCGAAAGTCGGCTTGCCGCCCGACCAGATTGACATGTGCGTGTGCATGCCGCTGCCGTTATCGGCCTTGATCGGCTTGGGCATGAAGGTGGCGGTCTTGCCATAAGCATGCGCCACCTGGTGCACGACATATTTGTAGATCTGCATGTTGTCGGCGGTTTCAACCAGCGTCGAATAGGTTAGACCCAGTTCGTGCTGCGCGGCGGCCACTTCATGGTGGTGCTTGTCGCAATTGAGGCCCATCTCGATCATGGTCGAAACCATTTCGCCGCGGATGTCGACCGCGCTGTCAACCGGCGCAACGGGGAAATAGCCACCCTTCGCGCGCGGGCGGTGGCCCATGTTGCCGCCGTCATATTCCTTGCCGGTATTGGTGGGCAGTTCGATATCGTCGATTGCGAAACCCGAACCTGCATAACCGTCTTCAAAGCGGACATCGTCGAACATGAAGAACTCAGCCTCGGGCCCGACAAAGACGGTGTCGCCGATGCCGCTCGACTTGAGATAGGCCTCGGCGCGTTTGGCGGTCGAGCGCGGGTCGCGGCTGTAGAAGTCGCCGGTCGAGGGTTCGACCACATCGCAGAACAGGATCATCATCGGCGTCGCTGAAAACGGATCGATGTAGGTCCGGTCGAGATCCGGCTTGAGGATCATGTCGGATTCGTTGATCGCCTTCCAGCCGGCGATCGACGATCCGTCGAACATCAGCCCGTCTTCCAGCTCGTCTTCGCCGATGATGCCGGCCACCATGGTCAGGTGCTGCCACTTGCCCTTGGGATCGGTGAAGCGCAGGTCGATCCATTCGATCTCGTTTTCCTTGATCTGCTTCAGGACTTCCTTGGCCTTGCTCATTGTAAAACCTCTTTGCTGTTTGATTCCGTTCGCCCCGGACATGCCTATGGGCGGGTTGTTTTACGTTCGTGGTCCGACAGGTTTGCCACGAACGGGTTGTTGCTAGAGCGCGTCATCATCCCTTTCGCCCGTGCGAATGCGCAGCGCGCGCTCGACCGTTGACACGAAAATCTTGCCATCGCCGATGCGGCCGGTCTGCGCGGCGGCAGCGATCGCCTCAACCACCGCGTCGGCCATTGCGTCGCTCACGACGACTTCGAGCTTCACCTTGGGCAGGAAATCGACGACATATTCGGCCCCGCGATAGAGCTCGGTATGGCCTTTCTGCCGGCCAAATCCCTTTGCTTCGGTCACGGTGATGCCCGATGCGCCCACTTCGTGCAGCGCCTCTTTCACCTCATCGAGCTTGAACGGTTTGATGATGGCTTCGATCTTCTTCACTGCGCCTCATGCCCCTTGCACGTCTGGCTGGCCGATGCCCGGTCTTGAACCGCGCAGCGCCAGCTGGCTGGACCCTTGTCAACATGGTGATCCAAGAATCGTGCCAATCTGCCTGTATCATTGCGCAAGGAAATCGCTTCAGGATGCCTGATCCTACGCGCAATGCGCCTTGTTCATGAAACAAAATGATTCGGCAATCGCCTGTGCACAATAATCGATCCGGCACTGCCTAAAATTTAGGCAAAAGAGCCGATTCAGAGGATAAGCCCCGTGGCTTCAGGCAGACCGCACATCAGGTTGAGATTCTGGATCGCCGCGCCGCTTGCACCCTTGCCCAGATTGTCGAGTACGGCGATCAGGCGCGCGTGGTAGCCTTCCGCATTGCCGCGGACATGGAGATCCATGCCGTCGCCGGGCGCCTGATCGGCATGGAGCAGCAGCTCGGCGAGTTCGCCGTCATCGTGCACCCTGACAACGGGCGAACCGGCGTAGAATTCTTGCAGCGCCGCGCGCAGTTCGCCGGCAGTCACCTCGCGGTCCATGGCGCCAAGGTGCAGCGGCACCTCCACCACCATGCCGCGATAGGCGGGAACGACAGAGGGAGCGAAGATCACGCCGTGTTTCAGCCCCGCATGGAGCTTCATCTCCGGCCGGTGCTTGTGCGCGAGGTCGAGGGAATAGGTCCGAAAGGCGATGTCGCCTTCCGCTTCGAACCGCTCGATCAGCGCCTTGCCCCCGCCGGAATAGCCGCTCACCGCGTTGACCGTATAGCCCCAGTCGGCGGGCAGGAGGCCTGCACGAACCAGAGGCGCGACCAGCGCCAGGAACCCGGTCGGATAGCAGCCGGGGTTGCTCACCCGGCTGGCGTTCGCCACCGCTTCGCGCCCGACAAGTTCGGGGAAGCCATAAGTCCAGCCATCGGCCACGCGGTGCGCGCTCGAAGCATCGATGATGCGCACATCCGATCCTTCGGCCAGCTCCACAGCATCGCGTGCCGCCTCGTCGGGCAGGCACAGGATCGCGATATCGGCAGCGTGCAGCGCGTCGCGGCGCGCGGGAATGCTTTTGCGTTGCGTCTCGTCGAGAACGATCAGCTCGAACTCGGCGCGCGCGGACAGCCTTGCATGGATCTCGATCCCGGTTGTGCCAGCAGCCCCATCGATGAAAATCCGCACAGGCATTATTCTGCCGCCAGCAGACAGTCAGCCAGGATATAGCCCGAGGGGCCCTGCGGACCGAGGCAGCCCCATATCCACTTGCCGACAACGTCGAGCACCTCGACCTGCGTCCCGCCATCAAGCGTCATGGCGATTTCGCTGTCCTCGCGCGGGGCGAGGTGAAGCGCCGCGCCTTGGCCCGCCAGCTTGCGGCGCAGCGGAATGACATAGTGCGCGGCCAGGTATTTTCCGGCCAGCGCGATATGCGCAAGATCGCCGCGCAGCGGCAGCGTGCCGGGGGCAGGGCGCACGACCGGCCCGGCCAGCCGAAGCGGACCTTGCGGAACCTGGTATGTCGTCTCGCCGTTCACTTCGGCCCGTATCCCTGCTGCCCCGGAACAGGGCGTGGTTCAAAGTAGCGCGCGCGCTTATACTGCCAATGGCTTTACGGCAAGTTTCCCCCGCAAACCTGTCACCGCGCGCCATAGCGGGCGCGCAGCATGTGATAGCTGGCGCGCAGGCCATAGGCGCCGCCGCCCTTGGGGCGGCCCGGCTTTGCAGAAGGGCACCAGGCAAATGTGTCGAAATGCGCCCAGTCGAGATCGTCGCCGACAAAGCGGTCGAGGAACAGGCCCGCAACGCTCGCCCCAGCATAGCCGTTGGAGGGCGAATTGCCCAGATCGGCAATATCGGACTTGAGCCATTCGCGATAGGCATCGGGCAGCGGCAAACGCCACACCTGGTCATCGCAGGACTTGCCGGATTCGATCAGCGCATTGGCCGTATCATCGCGCCGCGCCATCAGCGCGGGAAGATCGGGGCCCAGCGCAACCCGCGCCGCGCCGGTGAGCGTGGCGAAATCGAGGATCAGGTCGGGCTTGTCCTCGCTCGCGCGCGCCAGCGCATCGCCCAGGACCAGCCGACCCTCGGCGTCGGTATTGCCGATCTCGACCGTCAGGCCCCCCCGCGATTTGAGCACATCGCCCGGGCGCAGGGCATTGCCCGAAATCGCGTTCTCGACGGCCGGGATATAGAGTCGCAGCTGCACCGGCAGTCCCGCGCGCATCACCAGACCGGCGAGCGCGATGGCATGCGCTGCGCCGCCCATATCCTTCTTCATCAGCAGCATGCCGCTCGCCGATTTGATGTCGAGCCCGCCCGAATCGAAGCACACGCCCTTGCCCACGATTGCGAGCACGGGATTGCCTGCCTTGCCCCAGGCGAGCTCGATCATGCGCGGTGCATGGTGTCGCGCGGCTGCGCGGCCCACGGCGTGAACCATCGGATACTCGCGCTCGAGCACGTCCCCCCTGGCCACTTTCAGCTTGGCGCCATGCGCCTGGGCAAGCTGTTCGCATTCGGCCTCAAGCTGGGCCGGGCCCATGTCCTCGGCCGGGGTATTGACCAGATCGCGCACGAGGCATTCTGCCGCCGCCAGCGCCAGCGCTTCGTCGATTGCTTTCGGCTGCTTGGTCAGGAGGACACGCGGCCCTTCGGCATTCTCGTCAACACGGTACCGGGCAAAGCGATATTGCGCGCATTGCCAGCCATGCATTGCTGCGCCGGGATCGGCATTGATGCAGCGATAGATGCCTGCGGGCAGCCTTTCCGCAAGGCTGGCAAGGCACCAGCTGGAAAGATCATCGGGATCGGCAACTCCGCCCGCGGCAAACCAGCCATCGCCATCGGGAACGATCGCGGTCTTGCCCGCGCTGCCATCGAATTTCTGCGCGGTGAGCGCCGCGCGCTGACCCGCCGCAAGCGATTTGGCCCAGGCTTCGAACCCGCTCTTGTTGACGAGGTGAATCGATACCGCGTCCTGCCCGCGGTCAGGTTGGATCAGATCGGACTTTTTGGTCATATCGCGGTCAATACCGGCCGCAGATCGCTTGTCACTCGCAATTTTCGCCCGCCCTCGCTACATGGGCGTCATGAACCAGTATCAGACAGTCGGTGACGACCAGACCGTTTATAGGGACGGCACGATCAAACTGCACGGGCCAGCGGGCTTTGAAGGCATGCGCAAGGCAGGGCGACTTGCGGCCGAAATCCTCGATGCCCTGGCCGACGTGGTGAAGCCGGGGGTGACCACCGGTGCGATTGATGACCTCGTGCGCCAGATGACGCTCGACGCAGGCGCGGTACCCGCAACGCTGGGCTATCGCGGGTATGCGCACAGCTGCTGCACCTCGATCAACCATGTGATCTGCCACGGCATCCCGGGCGACAAGGCATTGAAGGAAGGGGACATCGTCAATGTCGATGTGACCCCGCTGCTCGACGGCTGGCACGGGGATACCAGCCGGATGTATTTCGCGGGCGAGCCTTCCTTGAAGGCGCGCAAGCTGGTCGATGTGACCTATGAATGCCTGATGCTGGGGATCGAGGCAGCTTCGAGGCCGGGCGCGCGGCTGGGCGATATCGGCGCCGCGATTGAGGCGCACGCCAACCAGTTTCGCTACGGCGTGGTGCGCGAATTCTGCGGGCACGGGCTGGGGCGGCTGTTCCACGACGCACCCGAAGTGATCCATGCGGCGAAGGCTGGAACCGGGCCGGAGCTGAGGCCCGGCATGTTCTTCACGATCGAACCGATGATTAACGCGGGCAAGCCCTGGGGCAAGGTTCTGGGCGATGGCTGGACCGCGGTGACGCGCGACAAGTCCCTCAGCGCGCAGTTCGAACACTCGATCGGCATTACCGAAAACGGGGCGGAGATTTTTACCAAAAGCCCGAAGGGGCTGGATAAGCCGCCTTACTGATGGCCACACCGCCATTTGAAATCCCTGGCATTCCTAAGTTTGCGATCGAACTGGGTGCGACCCCTTTCGCTATCGGCCTCTTCGTCATGGAATGGGCAAATCATGAGAGGGAGATCATCCAAATCATCGCTGGTCTCGAAGGGGCGGAATATCGGTCTGTAAAGATCCAACTGCTTGACGGTCAGCTTTCAGACTTTGAAACGCGATTGCGTTCTGCAGCGGACAAGGTTGAAGATCAAAAGCTTCGCAGCGAATTGAATGACATTGCGACCGAACATTCTAGGCTTAGGGAAGTCAGAAACGACATTGTGCATGGGCATTGGGCTGGCCTGAATGACGGCCAAAGGTTTATTCATCACCGAAAACGTCGCGGAAAAGAAGAAACTGCATTAGTCTTCGGCGCCAGTGAGATATTGCGAGAACGAGATGCGATCTTAGCAATGCACGGAAGGACGTTTGAGGCGCTTCGCGCGATTGGAGTGCTCTCTGATCCCGCCCGGCCCTGATCGCAGCGCCTGCGGCAAAGGGCGCGATTCCCACCGGATCAGGCCCATCACGCGTGGGCAAGCTCCCTTGCCTGAAGCGAGATACCAACGGCTTTCGTGACCCTCATGACAGTGTCGAGTGTCGGATTGCCGTCTTCCTTGAGCGCGGCATAAAGCGTTGCCCGATTGAGGCCGGTTTCTTCTGCCAATCTGCTCATGCCGTGCGCGCGGGCGATCGTGCCAAGCGCAGCGGCAATATAGCCGGTGTGTCCGGAAGCGAGGGCATCGCTCAGGAGCTCGGCGTGATCCTCGGGCGTATCGAGGTATTTGGCGGCATCGAATGCCTTTGTACGAATTGCCATTTCTTTCCCTTTCTCTTGCCGCTGTTCAGAGCCCGGCGGCGAGGACTGTCGCTCTCTCAATATCCTTCTTCTGCGTTCTCTTCGTCCCGCCTGCCAGCAACAGGTAAACTGTGTTGCCGACGCGGGTGAAGTAAATGCGATAGCCAGGGCCGTAATGGATGCGTGCCTCGAAAATCTTGCCGATGGCCTTCACATCGGCGAACAGCCCGCCCTCGAACTTCACGATCTCGCGCGCAATTGCCTTTTGCGCCTTGGAATCGGTCAGGCTGTCCAGCCAAGCTTCAAACCCTTCGGTTTGCTCGATCGTGTTCACTTCGTGACTCCATAAATCCAGACAGCCTAATTGTCTATTAAAATCGACAGCAGGAGTACCGAATGAATTCGATCAACCCTCCCTCCCGGCCCTGATCGCAGCGCCTGCGGCAAAGGGCGCGATTCCCACCAACGCCAGGCTGATCGCTCCGGCAAAGCCAATGCTGGCCGCGTCGCCCCTTGCGAGTGCGCCTGCGCCGAAGATCAGGATCGGCAGCGCCAGCGGGATCAGCAGCAGGCCAGCCAGCGCCGCGCCCGCACGCAGCGAGGCG